>JANYKT010000197.1 GCA_025358085.1 Deltaproteobacteria bacterium
TCTACAACTCCGGCACGCTCACCGCAGTGGGCGGTCGCGGCGGCTACGCGCAGTCTATCCGCGGCGGAGCCACCGGCAACGGCGGCTCCGGCGGCAACGGCCGCATCCGCCTCGGCGGCCGCACCATCAGCAATTACGGCATCCTCAATCCGCCCGCCCCGCCGACCTGCTCGGCGACGGTGACGACGAACTGCGTGCCCGGCATCGCGCTCCCCTTGACGTTCAACCTCGGCGTGTCGGGCGCCACCTACTACTCCGGCGCGACGACGCAGAACTTCTAGGCGCGCGGGGACACTCTGCTGAAAACGCCGGGCCGGTCCTCTCGCGGGGGCCGGCCCGGTGCATTTCCAGGCTGGAGGCGGCTACTGCCGGGCCATCGCCCGCGAGTCGCGGCAGCTCACCCGCGCCGTGCGCGCGTCGCGGATGCAGGTCTTGAAGTCATTCGAGACCGCGTTCTTCGCCACCCACGACAGCGGCGCGCTGCCGAGGTCAGAGAGCGGGTGGCTCCAGCACGCGCCACGCTTGCCCGGCGCGGCATCGTTGATGGCGACCAGGAAGACCGACGGCGGATAGAGGATGGTGACGGCGCCGCCCGCGTCCGCGTCCCCGCAGCCTGCCCGCGCGTCGGACGCCGAGAGCAGCAGCGCGTTGGTGCGGCCCTCGCAGGCCTTGCTGCCGCACGACTTCTCCACGTCCGCCTCGCGCCCCGCCGAAAGGTTGCGCCGCCCGCCGCTCGGCTTGCCGAATCCGACCACCTGCAGCGGCTTTTTGACCAATGCACGCAAAGCCGTCTCGGGCTCTTGCAGGATCAAGAGCAGCGTGAAGTCCGGCGGCACCGGCGCGGAGGTGATCACCAGCGCCAGATCGCTGCCGTCGTGCGGCCTGGTCCCCTTGGCCAGCGCCTCGAGGTAGCCGGGATAGATCTTCTGCGTCAGCACCCCGGCCGTGACCGGCGAAGATCCCTGCAGCAGGAACTCGACTTTCAATTGCCGCGGCTTCGGCGCTGCCGGCGTCGAGAGGTCGGCCACGCAGCGCGCGCGGGTCAGCACCAGCGCCGTCGAGGCGGTCGCGCCCACCAGCACGCCGCTGCACGACTCGTCGCCCGCGGCGCCGGCCCAGGTCAGCCGCACCACTGCGTTCTCGCCGCGCTCGGCAGGCGTGCGCGGATCCAGCGCGGTGCTGCCCCGCGACTTGGCGCGCTGCTGCCGCTCCTGCTTCTCGCGATCCTCGCGGATGCTCCACTGCGCCTGCAGCTTCTCGTCATCGGGGTGCGCGCGCACGTCGGCCTCGAACGCTGCCGCGTCCTCCTCGTCGTGCTCCTTGAGCGCGCGCTGCTGCTCCTCCGCGGCCCGCTCGCGCACCTGTTTGCGGCGCTGCTGGCGCTCGGCAGGCTGCTGCGCGAGGACCGCGAAAGGAAGGCAGAGAATCAAGCAGAGAGCCCGCATGACGCTCCCTTATCAATTGCCGCGCGGCAAGTCAGGGCACAGCTTTGAGGCCTGGACGCGCTCGGCGCAAAGAAGACGCATGCGGGCTTTGTCGTCGTGCGCGGCGCGCGCGAGCACAACCTGAAGAACATCAGCGTGGAGGTGCCGCGCGACGCGCTGGTTGTCTTCACCGGTATCTCCGGCTCCGGCAAGTCTTCGCTCGCTTTCGGGACGCTCTATGCCGAAGCGCAGCGGCGCTATCTGGAGTCGGTGTCCCCGTATGCGCGGCGCCTCTTCGATCAGATGAGCGTTCCCGAGGTGGACGCGATTGAAGGCTTGCCGCCGGCGGTGGCGCTCCAGCAGCAGCGCGGCGCGCCCAGCACGCGCTCGTCGGTCGGCAGCGTGACGACCTTATCCAACCTGTTGCGCATGTTGTATTCGCGCGCCGGGACCTATCCGCCAGGGCAGCCCCACCTGGCCGCGGAGTCGTTCTCGCCGAATACCCCGGCGGGGGCGTGTCCGGAGTGTCACGGCCTGGGCCGCGTCTATCAGGTCACCGAACGCTCGATGGTGCCCGACGATACACTGACCATCCGCGAGCGGGCCGTCGCTGCCTGGCCCCCGGCCTGGCACGGCCAGAACCTGCGCGACATGCTGGTCTCGCTCGGCTACGACGTCGACAAGCCCTGGCGCGAGCTGCCGAAAAAAGATCGCGACTGGATCCTCTTCACCGAGGACCAGCCGGTGGTCCCGGTCTTTGCCGGGTTCAGTCCCGCAGAGACGCGCCGGGCGGTCAAACGCAATGAATCGCCCAGCTACCTGGGGAATTTCTCCAGCGCGCGAAGGTTCGTGCTCGGCACCTTCGCCACCACCCAGAGTGCCATTGTCAAAAAACGGGCCTCCCAATACATGATCAATGGCGAATGCCGGCTTTGCCACGGCAAGCGGCTGCGCCGGGAGGCGCTGTCGGTCAAGTTCGCGGGACTCGATATCGCTGAGATTAGTTCGCTGCCTATGAAGCGGCTCTCGACTATGTTGCGGCCCCATATCGAAAAGGCAATGCTTGGCGAACCTTCCGGCAAGTCAATCGTGATCCAGCGCATCGCCGCCGATCTGTCGACGCGCATCGCGGTCCTGCTCGACCTCGGTCTCGGTTACTTATCGCTGGACAGGAGCACTCCGACGCTCTCTCCGGGCGAGCTGCAGCGGCTGCGGCTCGGCACGCAAGTGCGCTCCAATCTCTTCGGCGTGGTCTATGTCCTCGACGAGCCCTCGGCGGGATTGCATCCAGCCGATACCGAGGCGCTGCTCGAGGCGCTCATGGGATTGAAAGCTTCGGGGAACTCCCTCTTCGTCGTCGAGCACGACCTCGATATCATCCGCCGCGCCGACTGGCTCGTGGATGTGGGCCCGGCCGCGGGCGAGCAAGGCGGCTTCATCCTCTACAGTGGGCCTCCCGAAGGATTGCGCGCGATTGAATCGTCGCAGACCCGGCGGCACCTCTTCGACGTCGCGAGTCTCCCCGAGCGGACGCCGCGGACGCCCCTCGGCTGGCTGCATCTCGAGGGCATCACGCGCAACAACCTGCGCGACCTCTCCGTCGCCTTCCCCCTCGGCGTGCTGACCACCGTCACCGGCGTCTCGGGCTCGGGCAAGTCCAGCCTGGTCAGCCAGGTCTTGGTGGAGCTCATCGCGGCGCAGCTTGGGCATCCGCTGGTCGAAGAGGACGAAGGCGAGCCGCTGGAGCGCGCCGCGCCCGTTTCCACGGGCGGACGCATTGTCAAAGGAATCGAGCAAATCAAGCGCCTGGTGCGCGTGGATCAAAAGGCCATCGGTCGAACGCCGCGCTCGAATCTGGCGACCTATACAGGTCTCTTTGATCATGTCCGCAAGCTCTTCGCTGCGACGCAAGCCGCGCGCGCCCGCCATTACGATGCCGGCCGCTTTTCATTCAATGTCGCCAAAGGCCGCTGCGAGACCTGCGAAGGCGAAGGCGCCGTCTTCGTCGAGTTGCTCTTCCTGCCCGGCGTTTATGCACCGTGCCCCGAATGCCACGGTGCCCGCTACAACGCAAAGACGCTGGAAATCAAATACGACGGAAAGAATATCGCAGAGGTGCTGCGATTGACCGTGGACGCAGCCTACAAGTTCTTTGCCCAGGAGCCGCACATCGCGCACTCTCTCGAGGTCCTGCGTGAAGTCGGCTTGGGGTATCTGCGGCTGGGCCAGCCCGCCACCGAGCTGTCGGGCGGCGAGGCCCAGCGGATCAAGCTCGCCACCGAGCTTCAACGCGTGCAGCGCGGCAATACGCTGTATGTGCTTGACGAGCCGACCACCGGCCTGCATCCGTACGATGTCGAGAAGCTCCTGCGGCAGCTCGAGGGGCTGGTCGAGGCGGGCAACACCGTGATTGTCATCGAGCATGAGATGCGCGTGGTCGCCAGCAGCGACTGGGTATTGGACATCGGCCCCGGCGCGGGCGACGAGGGCGGGCGCGTGGTTGCGTCAGGGACTCCCGCGGAAGTGGCTTTGAATCGCTAGAGCCGCACGGCCCCATATCTCGCGCGCTTCCTCGCTTGAAGGCGCGGGCTCGCGACGGCTGCCGGGTCGCGCATCATCCCCGGAGCAGCTGCATCGAAACCCTTGGCAATGACAAACCCAATCATTACTCCTCTCGAGTTTCCCTGGCGGACCGCCGATCCCTTCCTCTTTTGCGTGCACCACGATGATGCCTATCCGGCGGGCGACGAGCGCATGGCGCCCGCGGCCTCGCTGGCCGGTCGCGAGATCGGCCAGGACTTCGAAGGTAAAGATGGCTGGCGCATGTATCACGGCGATATCGTGCCCGGCTTTCCGCAGCACCCGCACCGGGGCTTCGAGACCGTCACGGTTCTCCGCAGCGGCGTGATCGATCACTCCGATTCGCTGGGCGCCACGGCTCGTTTCGGCGCTGGTGACACTCAATGGCTGACCGCAGGTAAAGGTATCGTGCATTCCGAGATGTTTCCGCTCCTGAACCGGGAGCAGCCGAATCCCTTGGAGCTTTTCCAGATCTGGCTGAATCTTCCGCGCGCCAGCAAGTTCGCCGTGCCTTATTTCTCGATGTTCTGGAAAGAGTCGGCGGTCGTACACCGCGCTGCCGGCGTCGAGGTGATGGTGATCGCCGGCGCGCTCGAAGGAGCAAATGCGGCGGCGCCGCCTCCGGAGTCGTGGGCGGCGCGTCCTGAATCGGATCTCGCTATCTGGACCATCAAGCTTGCTCCGCGGGCGCATTGGACGCTGCCGCCGGCGCGGCCCGGGACCAATCGCTCGCTCTATCTCTTTCGCGGCAAAGGGCTGCGCGGGTCGGGGGCCGAGGTGCCGAATGGCTCACGCATTGAGCTGCAGCCCGATTCCGCCGCGGCCCTCGTCAATGGACCGCTGCAGAGCGAATTGTTGCTGCTGCAGGGCCGGCCCATCGGCGAGCCGGTGGCGCAGCACGGGCCCTTCGTCATGAATACACAAGCCGAGATCGAGCAGGCCTTCGCCGACTACCAGCGCACCGGGTTTGGCGGCTGGGGCTTCCCGAGCGACGGCCCCGTGCACGCGCGCACCGAAGGCCGCTTCGCCCGCTATCCCGACGGCCGCATCGAACGCGCCTGATCAGGGCGCCGCGGCCACGGAAGGCTTCCGATAGCGTGTGATCAGGTAGTCCAGGCTTGCCTTCCCTGGGCCGGCAAAGAGCAGGACCAGAAACGCCAGCGCATAGAGCGGCTCGTCCAGCTCGACGAAGTCGTCGAGGCCCTCGACCTTCTTCAACTTCACCGTCGCCACCGCTACAATCATATTGATGATCAGCGGGATGGAGACGAGCCGGGTGGCGAGGCCCGCCATAATCATCAGCCCCCCAATCAGTTCGGTCCAGGCGGACAGAGCGGCGTTGAATGCGGGCATTGGAATGCCCCATTCAACGAAGCGCTGGGCAAAGGTGTCGAGGTTGTGGATCTTCCCCCAGCCGGTCTCGAAGAAGAAGTAGCCGACGAAGAGCCGGAGCAACAAAAGCGCGATCCAGGCGTTCTCGCCAAGCTTGAGCTTCAAGCGTTCATAAAGAGCGATCATTTGATCTCCCCCACGACCCATTGCTCGGCAAACCAACTCGCGACCGCCTGCAGCGCGGCCGGCACCGCGTCCTCGCGGTTCGCGAAGGCGTCACAGATGTGGGCCAGTGTCGCGCCGTCCAGGGCGCGGCGCAGGGCCACCGCCTCGTCGGCAGCGAGCGCGCAGTGGAAGACGAGAAATTCCTTGCGCCAGACCGCGACCGTCATCGCGGCCGGGGAGGGCGGATTTGGCTCGCGGCCCTCGTCCAGCTCTTTCCACAAATTGATTACGTCATGGCGCAAATCAAGGAGCCGCAGAGCTGGCGCAAACTGGAAACGCACGGCTGCCGCATCCTCGCGGCCATCGAGCAGCGCGGCCGGCGCGGCAACCGAATCAGCTTCATCGAAGACCGCATTGCGGGTCCACTCCAGCGCCGCCAGATCGGCCAGGTCTTCACGCGAGCCGGCCCGACGGTAGAGGAACGCCGCAAGCCCGTGCCCCAGTTGATTGAGAGAAGGGTTGGTCGAGGGACAGACCCCGAGGTAATCCTCGAAGGCATGATACGAGCCGTGCTCGCCCAGCAGCGCGGCGGTCTTGGGAAAGTCCTCGCGCAGGGAATCGATTTGCCGCCAGAGAAACATATCGGCGTAGATGGTCAGCCGTTGATCGGCCGAGAGCAAAGCGGTGCCGACGAAGCACTGTTCGGCGGGCCGCGCGTCCGGGGCGCGGGTAACGAGGTCCCAGAATCGCTGCTGCATTTGCTCCAGGTTCACTGCACGGCCTCGCGAAGCGTCTCCAACCCGACCTCGAGCGTTTCCCGCTCGATCTGCTCCGCCTTGCCGCTCTCCGCGAGCAGCACCTCGAGCGGCGGGATGTGGTCGTCCCATTCCACCAGCGCGGGGACCCGTCCGTAGCGCCGCAGCGCCGCGCGATAGAGCGACCAAACCGGGTCGGGCACCGGCGCATCGTGCGAATCGAGCAGCCAGGTTCCTTTGTCCATATGGCCCGCGAGGTGGAACTGGCCGACGCGGTCGGCCGGAATGCCGTCGAGGTAATCAATCGGATCGAAGCCGTGATTCTTCCCGCTCACATAGATGTTGTTGATGTCGAGCAGGATCCCGCAATCGGCCTTCTCGGCAATGCGCCGCACGAACTCCCACTCAGGCATGGATGATTCACGATAGCTGACATAAGAAGAAACGTTCTCAATCAGGATCTGCTGCTGCAAACGGTCCTGCACCTGCGCGATGCGCCCGGCCACATGCAAAACCGCTTCTTCAGTATAGGGCAGTGGCCAGAGGTCGTGGCCATACCGCCCCCCGTGGCTACCCCAACAAAGGTGGTCGGAGACGATGACCGGCTCCACCCGCGCCACCAGCGCCGCGAGCGAGGAAAGATACTGCTCGTCCAGCGGCCCAGCCGCGCCAATGGAAAGCGAGACCCCGTGCAGCGCCACCGGAACGTCGCGGCGCACCTTCTCGAGCACCGCGACGGGCCGGCCGCCTTTCGCCAGGTAATTCTCGCTCACTGCCTCGAGCCAGGCGACGCGGGGTCGCTCGCCGAGCAGTTGGGAGAAATGCTTCGGCCGTAAACCGATACCGTGGCCGAGCGATCGTCGTTGATATCCCATGGCGTGAAAGACGGCCGGCCGCGCCGCCTGGTTACATTGCCTTCTTGTCGCCAGCTGCCGCGACTTTTCCGCCCTTGGCCTCGCAGTCCTTGGCGCTCTTCGCCATTGACTCGCCGCCCTGGCCCTTGCAGTCGTTCTTGCCCTTGCAGTCGTTCGAGGCGCCCTTGCAGCTGCCTTTGCCTTTGCAATCATTCGCGCCGGTACAAGCCATTCCCTTGCTGTGCGCTGCCTTGCCGGCAAAGGCAACGGCGGGGGCCAGCATGGTGGCGAGTGCGCCGGCGATCGCGATGCCCTTCATTCCATTCTTCATTGGGAGCTCCCTGTTCCGCGCCATTGCGGACCGACCCTCATACGTCGGGAGCATAAAGAAGGTTACGAAAATCACAGCCGAACAGCGATCGACGGCTCTGTCGCGGCCCTGGCGCAACTGGTGCTTTGCGACCCTCGCCGACGGAAGCGACCTGCAACTGAAAAGCGCGACCGCGAAAAGGACTCTGCACGCGGGCAGCGTAACGCGCGCGTGCGTCGAGGGTTGCGGCTCGCGGTCAACCCACCCGGTGCTGTTGCGAGGTGACGCGGCCCAACAAGGCAAGGATCTCGCTCGCGCCCGACGGCTTGGTCAGCCGCGCGTCGAAGCCGCGAGGGCTGGCGTCGGCGAGACCGCTGAGCGCGACCAGCAGCACCGACGAGCCCATCACGGACCGGATGCGCCGGGCTACTTCGACTCCGTCGATGCCCGGAAGCGTGAGATCGATAAAGGCAACCTCGGGCTCCGTCTGGAGGGCGCGAAGCACACCTTCCGGTCCGTCGGCGGCGGAAGTGACGGAGTGGCCTTCCATCGTGAGCAATTCCGCCAGCACCTCGCGGACGTCAGCGTCGTCGTCGACCAGCAGAATCTTCATGAGTGCGCCCTTCCGGAATCGACCGAGCGCCTCGTGATTGCAAGGAAGCCGCCACGTCCATTAGGGACCAGCGCACAGCCAGGTTCGTTGAGAAGCGGACGACAGTACGTCCCCCTGACTGCAATAAAGTCGTGGATAGCAAAGCGCAGGACCATCGTTTTTGCTGAACCTACGAGCTTGAAGGTTTTTGGATCGGTAACGATTGGGGTCGCGGCACACAGTTCTCTAGTGTTCCAACCCGGGGAAAGACGCCCTTTCGACCGCAACCGCAGGGCGCGTGCTCCTCTTCTATCCAGACCCGCTGCTGCAGGCATTGATGGGCGAGGCCGTCATGCTTGAGTCCGGCTTCGCCAGCTCGGACCAGACGACCACGCTCGCCGACCGCATGCACTGCGAGAGCGGAGGCTCGGTGATCGAGCCCTTGCTTCCCCGTGCCGCGCATCGACGTATGGCGTCCAGGTAGCCCCTTCACAATCCCTCACTTGCGCCGCCCAGAAAGCGTTCACAGACTAGAAAGATTTGATGTTTGCTGCCCAAGAGCTCGACTCGGAACGGTGCGAAGTCGCGGTTGCCGAGTCCAAAAAAAGATTGGGGCGCCGGGGGCTCGGTCTCCCTCGCCGATGAATGGCGCCAAGCCAATTTCCTGGTCGGCTCATTCGTCGATGGCACCTTCGTGGTGCGGGGGCGCGGCTCGAGCTGGTCCGCTGCTTTCGCCGACGCCGATGGGCGGATCTACGACTGTTCCCGGCGACGCGCCTGCCGCTGAGCCGTTTGCGGTACTGGGCCGGTGACCCGCGGGGCTTCCCCAGGCGCTTTCCAGGCGCCGACAAGTTAGCTTGATGTGGTGCTGCTCGCCCTCTTGCTCGCCCTCTCGACGCCTCCCTTACTTGTCTTCCACGGCAATCTTGTGCTGCTCGATGACGTCTATCGCAGCTTGCTCGAACTGCCCGCCGGGACCAGGGCAACTCCGGAGACGGCGAGGCTGGTGGAGACCCGGCTGGGTCGCTTCCTGCATAGGGCGGGATACGATCTCGCGACGGTCAGGACCCGCGTAACCGGCGAGCAGATCGCGGTCGAGGTTGACGAGGGGCAACTCGACAAGGTGATCTTCCTCGGCGGCGGCGCCATCGAGACGCTGCGATTCAAGTTGGACTTGAGCCTGCCTCAGCGCGTCTTCAATCGGCCCCAGCTGGAGCGGCAACTCAAGGAGCTTGCCAGACGCGTCGGTCTCGCCGAGTTTGCTTATGAGCTGGTCCCGGTCAGTGCGCCCGGAAAACAATTCGGGCCCCAACTCGAGGAGATCGCTCCGCTCGACGAACTGCCGCTCTTCCAACCCGGCCGCCCCTATGAGCTGC
>JANYKT010000203.1 GCA_025358085.1 Deltaproteobacteria bacterium
CGGTTGAAGGTCAGCGAGAGCGCCTCGGCGAGCGTGGAGATGAGCAGCGTCTTGGCGAGACCGGGCACGCCGACGAAGAGGCAGTGACCTCGCGAGAACAGCGCGATCAAGAGCTGCTCGATGACCGCGTCCTGCCCGACCACGCGCTTCGCGATCTCCGCGGCGATGCGCCTGCGGGCCTGTCCCAGCTCCTGGATCAGCTCAGCGTCCCCGGGCGAGGAGGGAGCTCCGTTCACGACTGCCGTTTCACTCATGGTGTGGGCCGTCCTTCGAGTCTTTCGCGCCGGGCGCGAGTGGATCTGTCGCGCCGGGCGCGCCTGCTTTTTTGCCCGGCTCGAGTGGCGCCGTGGCGCCGGGCACCGCCTTTTCGCCGCCCTCGGAGGCGGGTTTGCTGCCGCCCTCAGGGGCCGGCTTGCTACCGCTCGCGAGCGCATAGGCCCGCTGCTCCTGCTGCTCGAGCTTCGAATCTTTGAGGCCCCGCGCGGTCTCCACGTACAGCGCGTGCAGCTGCGGGTCGAAGGGATCTTCCGCGATGCCGTTGTCGAGCGCCACCCGCGCCTGGTCGAAGGCAAAGCGCTTGTTGAGCACGTGAGCGTAGAGCACCTGCGCCGCTTCGTCCTCCGGATCGCGCAGCGTCGCCGACGAAAGCGCCGCCTCGGCCTCGCCGAATTTTCCCAGCTCGATCTGGGCAAACGCATAGCGCCGCGCAATCAAGGGGAGCTCTTCCGGCAGCCGCGCCCGTGCCTTCCCGTACTCGTGCGCCGCCGCGCCCCAGCGCTTGCGCGCGAACATCAGCTCCCCCAGCCGCGCATCCCGCCGCGCCTCGGCGTCCATGGGCTTCGCTGCGTCCGGGACCAGCGTGGGCTCGGCGTCCCGGGGGCCCTTCGCGTCCTCCTTGAAGACCACCTTGCGCGCCACCGCCGGCCGCACGTTCCTGGCCGAACCAGCCTTCGCCCGCGGCTTCGCCACCTCGACGCGCCAGTCCGCCTCGAACTGCGCGAAGCTCTTGCCGTAGGCCTGCGCCACCGCCTGCTCGTCGGTCATGCCCGAGGCCATCGCCGAAACCAGCTCGGTCAGCGCCGCCTGGCCCCCGCGCGTGTAGAGCAGGCGGATGGCGGCCTCGACCTCGGCGAAAGCCAGCGCCGCCGCCTCCTGCGAGGGCAGCATCGCGATCGACGGGTGCATCTTCGCAAAGGGAATCAGGGTGCCCTTGCGCGCCGCCGTCTGCAAAAGCTGCAGCGACATGTCGTCCACCGCGAGGCCAGGCGCGCCGCGCCAGCGCGTCTCGAGGAACTTGGCCAGCCCCTCCTGCAGCCAGATGGGCACCGTGTTGCGGCCCTTCTGCGTGACCAGGTAGTGCACGAACTCGTGCGACACGGTGTCGAGCCAGGGATAGCCGCGCAAAAGGGCTTTAGGACTGGTCAACATCAGCCGGCTGTACTTGCACAAGGCGATGGTGCCCGAGGTCTTGATCTGCTCCACCGTGAGCGGCGAGACGTGCGCGAGCGATTTCGCGCTCTCGTAGACCTCAACGCGGATCTTGGCGGTCAGCTTGATGCCGAGATCCTGCGTCAGGCCCGCAAAGGCGCGCTCGAGCGCCGCGAGCGCGTAGGGCGCGAGCAGCGCGTCCTTGCCTTTGGGCGTGCGCAAGACGAAGTGCTCGCTCTCGTGGACGTCGTCGCCCGCGGTCTCCTCGGCCGCCGCTTTCGCGAGCCGCTTCTCCTCGGCGAGCCGGGCCTGGCCGCGCGGCGGCAGCTCGCGCTTGCCGGCCTCTTCGTACTCCTGCACGGCCTCGTCGTATTTGCCCTGCTCGAAGAGCACGCGCCCGCGGAAGAAGAAGGTCTCGCCCGCGTCGGGTGCCTCGTGCAGCAGCTCATCGACCGCGGCCTGCGCGGAGGTCAGGTCCCACGCCTCGAGCGCAAGCTCGGCCTTTTCCGCAAGCGCGCCGACGTCAGCGGCACCGGCTGCGGCTACGATAACGAGTGCGAGCAAATTCACTTCACCAGCTCCTCGTAATATTGCTTCACCCGCTCCTTGTACTTCTCCGGCGGCGCCTGCTTCATGGCGTCGAGCAGCTTCTTGCGGAACTCCATCGGCCCGCGCCCAGCCTCGGCGTCCGGGATCTCCACCTTGTCGTGCTTCATGCTCTGCGAGTCGCCTTCGTCACCAGGATCATCATTTGAATCCGAGCTTCCCTGCGGCTCGCCCCACGGCATCGGGATACCGCCCTGGCCCTTGGACTTGCCGGCCTGCTTCGCCATCTGGTCCATGGCGTCCTCGAACTGCTGCAGCTTCTCCAGCGACTGCTCTTCTCCCGCTTGCGCCCCGCGCGGCTCGCCGCGGTTGAGCTTCTGCTCGGCCTGCCCCATGCCCTGCTGCGCCTGCTCCAGCATCTGCTGGTGCTGTGGCCCGAAGATGGGCGCCTTCTTGCCGACCTCGTCCAGCTGCGCGCGCGCCTTGCCCAGCTGATCCTTCAGCTGCGCCTGCTCCTGTCCCTGCTTCTGCAGCCGCTGCCGCTGCTCGGGATTCAGTCCCTGCCCTTCGCGCGGCAGCGAGTCCTGCAGCGCCTTGACCACGTCCTGCAGCGGCGGCTGTGCCTGCACTGCCCCGCCCAGCGCCTTGCGGGTCGCACCTGGATCGCGCCCGAAGCCCGGAAAGCGCTGCGCCACCTGGTCCTCCATGGCGAGCCGGCCCTGCAACACCTCCGTCGCGCGCAGCCCGCGCTCCGCGAGGTCGACGGCCTCATTGAAGTCGCCCAGCTGCAGCGCCCGCGCGAGGTCGTCCACGCTCGACTGCGCCATCTCCAGCGAGTCCTCGAGCCCCAGCCGCTCGGCAATTTTCGGGTCGATGTCCTTGATAGCTTTCCGCGCCTGCTCCACCTTCTCCTGCAGCCTCTTCGCCAGCGCCTTGCCCCCTTTCTCCTCGAAGCGCTTCCGATCTTGCGCCCGCAGCTCGCGCTGCAGCTGCGCGGTGCGCTTGGAAAGGTCCTGCTCCTTCTCGCGAATCTCCTTCAGCGCGCTCGCGGCCTGCTGCAACTTCTTCGCCTCCTCCGCGTATTGACCTTGCTGCTGATCGCCCGCCTTCTGCTGCAGGTCTTTCTCCAGCTTGTCGAGCTGCTGCCCGAGCTTGTCGAGCTGCTTGAGCGCCTCTTCGATGTTGCCGCTCTGCAGCTTCTTCTGGATGTCGCTCAGCTGCCCGAGCAGGTCCTGCTCCTTCTGCGCCGACTGCATCGCTTCCTGGTTGAGGTGCTCGTCCTGCACTCCCTTGGCGAGCTCGGCCATGCGCGACATCAAGTCCTGGATGCGCTCGCGGAGCCGCTCCACCTCGGTCAGCAGCTCTTTCTTGGTGGCCTCGTCCGGCGCGTTGCGCAGCTTCTCCGCCAGCCGCGCCAGCTCGCGGCGCGACGCGGCCAGCTCCTTGCCCAGCTCCTGCATGGCGGTCAGCCGCGCCTGGTCGAGCAGGTCCTCGAGGTAGAGCACGTCTTTCTCTTCCTCGTGGACTTCGCCCTGCAGCGCCTGGGCAAAGAGGCGCGCTGAGCCGTCGTGCCCGACAACCCCAAGCGACAACGGCGCTCTGGCGATCGACGTGCGCTGCACCGCCGGCCCCAGCGAGGACGCGGTGTACCGCAGCGCGCGCCCCAGCGGCCGCAGCTCTTTCTGCTTGTCCTTGATCAGCGCGCGCGCCGCTGTGTCCAGCTCCGCTGACAGCTGCCGCGCCTCCCTGTCCCTGGTGCCCGTCTGCGCGTACCAGGGGGCTGCCGCGACCGCCGCGTCGGGCGCGGACTTCTCCTCGAGCCGGTCGGCGAGCAGAACCACCAGCCGCTCCCAGAGCGCCTGCGCTTTGACCATCGCCTCGCGGCTGTGCTCGGCCGCTGAGAACACCTTGATCGATTGCGTCGCCGACACACCGCGCTGCGGGCCATCGACCGCGTCGTTGTCTTTTGCCTCGATGTAATAGGAGACCTTGTCACCCGCCCGCAGGCCGAGCGCCGACAACTCCCAGGCGTGGGTGCCGCGCAGACGCTTCGCCGAGCCTTGCGGCGCCTGCAGCGAGACGCGCTCCTCCTTGCCCCCGGCCTTGAGGGTGACGAGCGTGATCTGCGAGAGCCCGTAGTCGTCGGTGGCCGACCAGGTGATGGGCACGCGGCCCTGCGGACCGACCTCGAGCACCCGCTGTGTCGGAGAGTCGATTGCGACTTGCGGAGCTGCGTCGGCGACGATCTCGATGGGCCGCGGCGGGCCCTCCGCGATGGGCCGGCCGCGCTGGTCGGCGAAGCGCAGGCTCCATTGGCCTGCCTGCGTGAGCGTGAAAGTTCCGCTCAGGAGCCGGTGCCCCTTGCCCTGCGCATCGAGCTTGACCGCCGCGCCGTTGACCACCGCCAGCGCCTGGTCCAGATCGCGGTCGGCGCGCGCGGAGATGCGCACCTCGGTGCCGCGCGGGGCGTGGAGATCACCGGCGGTGCCCTCTTCCACGCGCGGCGGGAGCGCGGTGTACGCCGGGTAAAGATAGGTGATGGAGAGATCGCCGACGATGGGCGAGAGTTCGACGAGCGGGCCCGCTGCGTCCCCAAGCGTCAGTCGCGTCAGCCCCTGCGCGAGGCGGCGAGGGGCGAGCCGCGAAGCGGCAAACATCGCCAGGCCCGCGGCGGCGAGGATGGCGAACGGGAGCCGCAGCGACCGGGCCGGCAGCGCGCGATCGAGGTCCAGGTTGCGCGCGATCGCGGCAGCGCGGACGTGCAGCAGCGACAAGAGATCCGCCGAGGCGCCCGAGGAAGGCGCGCTCGAAAGCTCGACGCTGGAGAGAAGATCCGAGGCGCCCGAGAGCAGCCGGGCCAACAGCCGCGGATCGCGCGCATGCACGGCCGCGCGCTGCAGCGGCGATCTTCGCGAGAACAATAGCAAGGAGGCGATGACCGCGAGCGTGAGGAGCGCGAAGGACAACCGCGAGAGCCAGGCGCTGCTGACGCTTGCCAGGAGCGCGCCGCCGAGGAGCGCCAGGAGCAGCCCCGCCGCGAGCAGAGCGCCCGCCCGGAGGATCGCGAAGGTCCGGGCCCGGGTGCGCGCCCGCCGCAACAGATCCTGAATGGCCTGCTGGGCGCGGGCGCCGTCCCCACGCAGCCGCTGCACATGCGACGGCTCCGCGAGGCCGCCCAGCGTCGGGATGTCGTTCTGAAGTTGCATCGGGCGAGAACCTTTTAGCCGTACCGCAGCACCGGCGCACTGCATCGTTACTCTTACATGGCCAAAGCCGTCCGGATTCCCGCAGAGCGGGCGGACGGCCAGCCCCAACTGGTGCTAAAGCGTGCGCGAAGGCCATGGCAGTGGCCACCGCATCGATCCAGGCTCCACCCCCTGAATAAGCGAGCGCAGAACTCCGTCACATGAGCGACGAACCGAAGACGCCGCCCGATGACGACCGCGCGCTCGTGCGGACCGCCCAGAAGGGAGACGCCGCCGCGTTCCGGACGCTGGTTGAGCGCTACCAGCGGCGCATCTATCAACTCGCGCTCGGGATGATGAAGGATCCGGACGAGGCCATGGACATCGTGCAGGAGACATTCGTTCGCGTGCATCGCTACCTGCCGTCGTTCAAGGGCGACTCGTCGTTCTTCACCTGGACGTATCGCATCGCGACCAACCTCTGCCTCGACGCCTCGCGGAAGAAGAACCGCACCGAGCGGGTGGAGCTTTCCGAGAGCAACGACGCCGAGCTGGAGGCGGGGATGGACCCTCCCTCGGCGGCGCTGGCCGGCCCACAGCGCGTGGCTCTCAATCAAGAGCTGAAGGGCAAGCTCGACGAGGCGCTGGCGGGTCTCTCGGAGAACCATCGCGTCATCCTGCTGCTGCGCGAGGTCGACGGGCTGAGCTATGAAGAATTGTCGAAGGTGCTGGACATCCGCAAGGGTACGGTGATGAGCCGGCTCTTCCACGCGCGGCTGAAGATGCAGAAGAAGCTGCGCGAGTACCTGGGAGCGCAGGCGCCGGCGGCGCACCGGGACGACGAGGGAGAGGGGGACGACCGATGAGCGATCCAAGCAACGGCTGCCTGCAGGCCCAGCGCCTGCTGTCGGCGGGGCACGACGGAGAGC
>JANYKT010000047.1 GCA_025358085.1 Deltaproteobacteria bacterium
ATAGCGGAAGACGCCCACGCCCTGGACCAGCGCGGTCTCGGGGTCGTAGCTGACGAAGACGAGCTCCTTGAAGAAGAGGGCGTGGACCACGATGGCGGCGAGGCCGGCGGCGCCCAGCGCATAGATCTGCGCGCGCGGGACTGTGACCGCATTGCCGAAGAGAATGTCGCCGACTGCGTGCGCCTCCTGCGCGATGCGCGGGCTGTTGAGGATGGCGAGCACCAGCGCGCTCGAGATGATGTAGCCGAGGCCGACGATGGTCTCGGGCGCGAGCTTGCGGTGGCCGGGCCGCGCTGAAAAGAGCAGGGCGAAGAGGCAGGCGAAGAGCAACGAGAACCAGGTGGGCTCGAGCAGGATGGGGATGGCGCCGTGCGCGTGCGGGTCGATGCCGGTCAGCGCGCCGATGTAAAAGGCGAAGGCGACGCCCACGCCGGAGATCTCCGAGAGCGCCGCGCTGACGAACACCATGCGCTTGAGCACGATGAAGACGCCCAGGTAGCTGAGGATGGCGCCCGCGAGAACGCCTGCCAGCAGCGGCTCGATCCAGAGATCGCGGCCCGCCCAGAAGTCGAGCCAGGCGTTCACTTCGACGCTCCGCTGTCTCTCGCTTTGGCGCCGCCACCGTTTGCAACCGGCGCACCGATCACGACGGCAGTCTGTCCGTCGATCTGGGCGACGCGCACCTCGCGGCCATACAGCTCGCCCAGGCGCTTCGGATTGATCATCTCCGAGGCAGGGCCGACCTGGAAGACACCGCGCTCGCGATCCACCAGAGCGACCTCGGTTGCAAATCCGGCGACGGCGATGAGCTGGTGCGTGACCAGCACCACGCTCAGGTTGTGCGCGCGCTTGAGGCGCTCCACCAGCTCGAGCAGCACCCGTTCGGCGGCGGGGTCCATGGCCGAGGTCGGCTCGTCGAGCACCAGCAACTCGGGCTCGGCGGCGATGGCGCGGGCGATCAAAACTTTCTGGTGCTGGCCGCCCGAGAGCGCGTGGACTGGACGATCGGCGAGGTCGCCGATGCCGATCTCGGTGAGCGCCTCGCGAGCGGCCGTCCGGTCGCGCGGGGAGAAGCGCTTGACCGGACCAATCAGCCGCGTGCGCCCCATCAGCACGACATCGAGCACCGAGAGCGACCAGCTGATGTCGAGCCGGTCTCGCTGTGGGACATAGCCGATGCGCGGCGAGGTGCCCTGTGGAAGCACGCGCTGCCCGCCCAGCAGCGGGAGCAGCCCGAGCATGGACTTGAGCAGCGCGGTCTTGCCGGCGCCGTTGGGCCCGAGCACGCCGAGCGTGGTGCCTGCGCGCACCGCGAGGTCGAGCGGCGGGAGGAGCGGAGTGCGGTAGCCGATGACCGCGCGTTCGAGCCGGACCAAGTCCAAGTCGTTCCCTTCGAGCGGCGAGCAGCTACCATGCGGCCAAATAGTATGCGAGCGGGTTCGCGGGTATTCAGTAGCTCGTGCTGATTCCGCATCGCTGGCCCGGAGCTCCGATCGCAGCGGTGCTGCTGGAGAGGGAGAACCGCTTCCTCGCGCGCTGCCGGGTCGATGGGCCCGCAGGTCCCGGCACCGGCTCCAACTCCGCCGCAGGCAGCCAGTCGCGCATCGTTCGCGCCCACGTTCCTGACCGCGGCCGCTGCCTCGATCTGTTGCTGCCCGGCCAGCCCGTCATCCTGGTTGCGGCCTCGGGTCCGCTGCGGACCACTGCCTTCACGCTCCTGCTGGCGAAGGCGAAGAGCGCGCCACACACCTGGGTCTCGATGGACCCGGCCGGCGCGTCCCGACTGGTCGCCGCCGCGGTCGGGCAGGGGCTGCTTTTTCCCGGTCATACGGTTCTGGGCCGGGAGATCGCGCACGGCCGCAGCCGCATCGATCTGCTGCTCTCCGGAGACCTGCTCTGCGAGGTCAAGAGCGTGGGCGCGGCTTGTTCCGGCGTGGCACTTTTTCCCGACGCGCCGACCGAGCGAGGGACCCGGCACCTGGCCTTGCTGGCCGCGCGCGCACGCCAGGGGCTGCCCGCCGCGGTGGTCTTCTGCGCCCAGCGGGGCGATGTCCAGGTCATCGCGCCCGACGCGCGGATCGATCCAGACTTCGCGCGCGCTCTGGAGCGCGCCAGCCGCGCGGGCGTGCTGGTGAAAGGCCTTGGCTGCTCAGCCCATCCGAGGGGGATGCGGCTGCGCGGCGAAATCCCCGTGTTAGTTTAGACACCGAATGGAATTCGTCCGGATCGTCGTACCCGTGGGTTTCTCCGGTGGCGGCCTCAGCATGCAAACCACCACCAGTCGCCTGTCGGTCGAGGGCGTCTTCATCCGCTGCCTGGTGTCGCCCAAGGAAAGCTCGCAAGTCAGCCTCACCATCGCCATCCCCGATGTGTCGGGATCGTTCGAGGCCTCCGGCACCGTGACCGAGCGGATCAATCGCCGCGAGGTCGGCAAGGACCTGGGCTTCTTCGTCCAGTTCGTCGATTTGAAGAGCGAAATGCGCGCCAAGCTGGAAGGTTTCCTGCGCAGCAAGGGCATCGGCGCGCCTCCGAGCAGGGTCACGCCGCGGCCCCCGGTGAAGGCCGAGCCGACGCCCGCGCCCGAGCAGCCTGGTCCGCGGCGCGCCTTCGCCCGCGTGCCTGCGCGCCTTCAGGTCAGCTGGGCTTCGCCGAAGGAGTTCCTCGTCACCTACTCGGAGAACATCAGCCGCGGGGGCATCTTCGTCGCCAGCAAGGTGCCGCCGCAGATGCGCGAGATCGTCGAACTCTCGCTCGAGCTCCCCGACAACCTGGGGCCCGCCAGGACGATGGCGGAGGTGGTGCAACGGGTCACGGTAGAGGAAGCGAAGGCCACCGGCCGTGTCGCTGGCGCGGGCCTGCAGTTCGTCGGGTCCGCGGACGACAGCTTCCGCGCCCGGCTCGACGCCTGCATCGATCACCTGTTGACGGCTTGAGTGGCCGAGGCCGGCGACACCTACGCAACTGGACCGGGCCAAGCGGCCCCAAGTTCAGGCGCTCGACGCCTGGGCAGCGAACGCGCGCAGGATAGCTGCCGCGGAAGTGTCGCGGACCTGCGCCGCCAGCGCGCGCACGTCGCGACCCTCTTCGCTCAGCAGGTCCGAGCGTGCCGCGATGATGGCGCGCATGGTCTCGGCATCGATCTCGGGATGGAATTGCACGCAGGCGATGGTGTCCGAGAGCCTGAAAGCCTGCACTGTTGAGTTCTGGTTGCCCGCGAGCAGCGTCGCGCCGGGCGGCAGCGGGTCCACCGCGTCCACGTGGGTGGTCTGGCATTCGATTTCGTCGTCGTCGCGGGTCCAGCTGAAGAGCGGATCTTTCGCGCCGGCGGCGGTGAGCTTGACCTTGATGCTGCCGATTTCGCGACCGCGCGGGTTGAGCGACACCTCGCCCCCGGCCACGCGCGCCAGCAGCTGGTGCCCGAAGCAGACGCCTAGCACCGGCGTCCCCTTTTTGCCCAGCTCGAGCAGGCGGTGGCCCAGCTCCTCCATCCAGGGCGCGGCTTCGGTCACCGAGAGCGGCGAGCCGGTCACGATGATGCCGTCGAAGCGGACGTCGCCGAGCTTCTCGCCTTCATGCGCTCGCACCACCGGCGTCTCAAAGCCAAGCTCGCGCATGAACCACGAGGGATAATCGCCGTGCGTCTTTCGCACCGGCTCGGCAACGGTGCCGGTCTGGATGATGAGCAGTCGGGGATCGGACATGTCGGGCGGGTCTCCACAGCCAATCTAACCTGCGTGGGCTTGACGCGCTTGGCCCTCGCATCCACGCTTGCGCTCCAGCAAAAGGTAAGGAGTGACCGCCATGGCCGAAAACGCGCGCGCAAAGCAGGTCGACGCCCTCCGCGAGCAGTTCAAGAAAGACGGCATCAGCAAAGTCAAGCTGGGCGGTTTCGACATCGACGGCATCCTTCGCGGCAAGTACGTTTCGCTGGATAAGTTCTGGAGCTCGGCTGTGGGCGGCCTCGGCTTCTGCAACGTCATCTTCGGCTGGGACCTCGGCGACCAGCTCTACGACAACGCGCAGGTGACCGGCTGGCACACCGGCTATCCGGACGCCAAGTGCACCATCGACCTGTCGACCTATCGGAAGATCCCGTGGGAGCCCGGGACCGCCGCATTCCTGATGGACTTCGAGGGCGAGGCCGGCAAGCCCCTGCAGGTCTCGCCGCGCCAGCTGCTGCAGAAGGTGGACGCCCACGCTCGCGCCCTGGGCTTCGCGGTGAAGTGCTCCAGCGAGTTCGAGTTCTTCATCTTCAAGGAGACCCCGGAGAGCGTCCGCGCCAAGGGCTATGCGAACCTGACGCCGCTGTCGCCCGGCATGTTCGGCTACTCCTGGCTGCGCGCCTCGGAGAACGCACCGCTCGCGCACGCGCTCATGGACGGACTCAATGCCTTTGATATCGAAATCGAAGGCTTTCATACCGAGACGGGCCCGGGTGTCTATGAAGCCGCAATCAAATACGACTCGCTGTTGCGCGCGGGCGACAAATCATCGCTGTTCAAGACCGCTGCCAAGGAGATCTGCGCGCGGCACGGCGTCATGCCGACCTTCATGGCCAAGTTCTCGAAAGATCTCCCGGGCTGCAGCGGGCACCTGCACCAGTCGCTCTGGTCGGCCTCTGGAGCCGCCGGCAGCGGGGAGCCTCTGTTCTTCGACGCGCGCGGACCCAAGGGCATGTCGAAGGTCTTCCAGCATTATGTTGCCGGCCAACTGGCGCTGATGCCGGCGATGACCGCGCTGATCGCGCCCACCATCAACTCCTATAAGAGAATGGTACGCGGTGCCTGGTCGCCCACGCTCGCTACCTGGGGCGTGGAGAACCGCACCACCGCGCTGCGCATCATTGGCGGATCACCCGCGTCCACTCGAGTTGAATATCGATTCGCCGCTGCCGATATGAATGCCTATATCGCCATGGCAGCTTCGGTCGCCGCTGGACTCTATGGCATCGAGAAGGAGTTGCTGTTGCCCCCCGAGACCTCGGGCAATGGCTATGACGCCAAGGCCGAGGCGCTGCCGACCTCGCTGCGCGCCGCCACCGAGAGGCTCGCGGCTTCAAAGGAAGTGAGAGAGATCCTCGGCGAGACCTTCGTTGACCATTACGCGCGGACGCGCGACTGGGAATGTCGCCAGCACGAGGCGGCCGTCTCGAAGTGGGAACTCGAGCGATACTTCGAGATCATTTGAGTGCTGGCATTGAATGAGTGGCATCTTTGATGAGGAGAACACCATGGCGAACGTAATGAGCTTTCCCACCCGCATCGTGCACGGCAAGGGTGCGATCAAAGAGCTTCCCAATGAGCTGAAGCGCGCAGGCGCGACGCGGGTGCTGCTGGTCACCGACAAAGGCATCCTGCAAGCGGGCCTCCTGCGTTTCATATCGCCCTTGCTCGAGCAGGCAGGCATCAAGAGCGCGCTCTTCAGCGAGTTCGAGGCAAACCCGACCGACCGCGACGCCGTCCGCGGCGTCGACGCCTATCGCGCGGCCCAGGCCGACGCGGTGCTGGGTGTCGGGGGCGGCGCCTCGCTCGATATGGCCAAGGCGATCGCGCTCCTCGTCAATCACGAGCCTCCGCTCGCGCAGTACGACGATGCCAAAGGCGGCGACGCGTTGATTACCAAAGCGGTGCCGCCCATCATTCAGGTGCCGACCACCGCCGGCACCGGCAGCGAGGTGGGCCGCTCCACCGTGCTGGTCATTGACGGCACCAAGGTGGTCATCTTCCACCCTTCGCTGCTGGCGCGCGTGGCCATCCTCGACCCGGAGTTGACCGCGGGATTGCCGCCCTTCATTACCGCGGCAACTGGCATGGACGCGCTGACGCACAACCTCGAGGCCTATCTTGCCAAGGGGAACCACCCGCTCGCCGACGCCATCGCTGTGGACGGCATGCGCCGCATTGGCGCGAACCTCAAGCGCGCGGTGGTGAATGGCAAAGATCTGGAGGCGCGCGAACAGATGCTGCTGGGCTCTGCGTTCGGAGCCATCGCCTTTCAGAAGGGTCTGGGCGCCTGCCACTCGATCGCCCACGCCCTCTCTCCCGTAGCGGGGACCCACCATGGGCTCGCCAACTCGTTGATGCTTCCCGGCGTCCTCGGGTTCAACCGCATGGTGGTCGAGGAGCGCCTCGCCACCGCTGCCGTCGCCCTGGGCGCGGACCCCAAAATGAATCAGCAAGAGCGCGCCCACCTCTGCATCGAGATGGTCGACAATCTGCGTGTCGCCTGCGGGCTGCCGCGCAAGCTCTCCCAGGCCGGCGTCAAGCGCGAAATGATCCCGGCGCTCGTCGAAAAAGCGCTGGCGGATGCGTGCCACCTCTCGAACCCGCGGCCGGTCACGCAGGTGGATTTCGAGCGGCTGATCTCCGAAGCGTTTTGACCGTCCGACCGGGCGCGACGGCTGCGCGGGTGTTAATCTAAGGCAATGGACGGCGCCGAAGAGTCGCGAAAACTATTGCTGCGATTCGGTCTCCAGGAGCCTGTCGATCTGGCTCGCGGATGCTTTGCGATTGCCCGCGAAGAATATCCAGACCTCGACGCCGCCGACTACCTGCGCGCGCTGGACGAACTTGCCGCGGGCGCCATGCGCGGCCTGCCCTCCGGAGCGTCTCCCGAGCGCAAGGTCGGGCGGCTGAATACGTTTCTCTTTCACGACCAGGGCTTCAATGGCAATCACACGGACTATTACGATCCGCGCAACAGCTTTCTGAATGACGTCATCGATCGCCGGACCGGCATTCCAATCACGCTGTCTATCCTCTATCTCGAGGTGGGTCGCCGCTGCGGCCTGCGCGTCGATGGCGTCGGCTTTCCCGGTCACTTCCTCTGCAAGGTCACGCTCGACGGCGGCGAGCTGGTGGTCGATCCATTCCACAAAGGCCAGCTGCTCGGACTCGACGAGATCAAACGCCGCCTCGCCGCGGCGGTCGGCGAAGGATTCAAGTTCGACGCTCGCGTTCTGCGCGCCGCGCGGCCCCGCGAGATCCTGATTCGAATGCTGCAAAACCTGCGCGCCGTCTACCAGGAGCGAAACGATATGCCGCGCGCGCTCAGCGCCGTCGATCGCTTGCTGCTGCTCGCGCCCGACAACCTCCGCGGCCTGCGCGATCGCGCGCAGCTCTGCGAGCAATTGGGCGGTCCGAACGCGGCCGCTGCCGACCTGGAGAAGGTGCTGTCCCTCGAGCCGCACGCGAGCGACGCAGCCGCCCTTCGCGCCCGCGTCCGCCGGCTTCGCGGTGCGGGCGCGCTGCTGAATTAGCAGCCTCGCGGCGCATTCTCCTTCCGCTCAAACTGGCTTCGCGGTCTTCGGTCGGGACAGGCTCTGGAAAGCAGGTGACGGCCCAGGCCTCACCGATGGCGTTGCTGCTGAACGAGTCCCGCGGTGCGGAGTTCGTTGACGCGCTTGAGAACCGCTGGAAGGTTCGGCGGTACCACGCCGCAAGCTCCAGCACGTCATAGCGCGAGACCCCCTCGCCTCCCGCGACGGCGATCAGGTCGCCGGCTCAGCGCGCGCCGGTGCGGCGACCGCCTCCGGCGAAGTCGCGTGCGCGCGGTGGTCCTTCGCCAGCAGCAGGTAGATGGCCGGGAGGAAGAAGAGCGTGAAGGCCGTGCCCACCGCCATGCCCGCCACCAGCACCAGCCCGATGCTGTTGCGCGCCGCGGCGCCCGGTCCGGTCACCAGCGTGAGCGGAAAGTGTCCGCAGACCGTGGCCACGCTGGTCATCAGCACCGGCCGCAGCCGCGTGACCGCAGCGCCGCGAATGGCTTCGAGCTTGGTATGCCCCTGCTCCTGCAGCTGGTTCGCGAACTCGACAATCAGGATGCCGTTCTTCGCCACCAGCCCCACCAGCGTCACCAGCCCGACCTGCGAATAGACATTCAGCGTCGTCGTCCAGCCGTCGGTGAAGAAGTGCATGTTGGGGTTCGGCATCTTCAGGAAAGTCAGCGCCAGCGCGCCGAACATGCCGAGAGGCACCGACCCGGCGAGGATGACGAAGGGGTCGCGGAAGCTATTGAATTGCGCGGCCAGCACCAGGAAGATGAGCACGATGGCGAGGAGGAAAGCGGGCAGGAACTTGTCGCCCTCGGCGCGCAGCTGGCGCGACTCGCCGGTGTAATCAATGGTGTAGTTCCTGGGCAGGATCTTGCCGGCCTCGGTCTCCAGGTAGCGCAGCGCCTCGTCCAGCGGCCGGATGGCGACGCCGCTGATCTTGACCGCATTGAGCTGCTGGAAGCGATTGAGTGCGCGTGGCGTCACCGAATCATGCAGCCTGGCGATGGTCCCGAGTGCCACCAGCTGTCCATTCGGCCCGGTGACTTGCAGGTCCTGCAGCTGCTCTGGATTGAGCCGCTCGGCACGCAGCAGCTGCGGAATCACCTTGTAGCTGCGGCCCGCGATGCTGAAGCGGTTGACGAAGTTTCCGCCCACCGCTGCGCCCAGGTCCTGCCCCACCGTCGCAAGGTTCAACCCCAACTCGGCCACCTTGTCGCGGTCGAGCACGATCTCGGACTGCGGCTGATCGATCTTGGTATCGATCAATGGCGGGAAGGCGAAGATGCCGCTCGTCGCCGCCTTCTGTTGCAGCTTCTTCGCGAACTCCAGGATCTCGCTCGCGTCGGCCGTGGAAGCGATCACGAACTCCACCGGGAAGTTGCCGCCGCCGGGCAGCGCCGGAGGCACGATGGCAAAGGTTTGCACGCCTGGCACCGCCCCGATCTTGCCGGAGATCTCGGGAAGGATCTGCGCCGCTGACCGCTTGCGCTCGTCCCAGGGCTTGAGTCCGTCGCCCCAGAATCCGCCGGTCGCGTTGGTGATCTGGAAGGTGAACTGCGTCTCGGGGATGGGCATCAGCGCCGCGTTGATGGCGCGCGTGGACTGGGTGACTTGCTCCAGCGTGGAGTTGGACGGGGTGTTGACCACGCCGAAGATGACGCCCTGGTCCTCGGCCGGTGCCAGCTCCTTGGGCGATTGCGAGAACATCAAAAACGCGAGGACGGACACCACGATCCAGGCGGCGTAGATGGGCCCGCGCGTGCGCAACAGCTTGTCGAGCCAGCGCCCGTAGGTCGTGCGGATGGTGTTGAACCCATTGTTGATCATGCGGGCAAGGCCCCGCTGCTCGCTCTCGGGCTGCAGCAGGTACGCGGACATCATTGGAGAAAGCGTCAGCGCGACGATCCCGGAGATGGTCACCGCGCCCGCCAACGTGAGCGCGAATTCGCGGAAGAGCGAACCCGTCAGCCCGCCCTGGAAGGCGATGGGCGTATAGACCGCCGCCAGCGTGATGGTCATGGAGATGATGGGCCCGACCAGCTCCCGCGCGCCTTTCAGCGCCGCGTCCATGGGTTTCAAGCCTTCGCTCAAGTGGCGCTCGACGTTCTCCACCACCACGATGGCGTCATCGACCACGAGGCCCACCGAAAGGACGATGGCGAGCAGGGTGAGCAGGTTGATGGTGAAGCCGAAGGCCTGGATGAGGAAGATGCCGCCGATCAGCGAGACCGGGATGGCGATCACCGGCACCAGCGAGGAACGCAAAGAGCCGAGGAAGAGGAAGATGACCACCACGACGATGAGCAGCGTCTCGAGCAGCGTCTGCACCACTTCGCTGATGGCGCTGCTGATGTACTTGGTGGCGTCGTAGGCAATGGTCCCCTTGATCTGCTCGGGCAGCTCCTTCTGCAGCGCCGCCATCTCCGTCCGGACCTTCTTGATCACGTCCAGCGAGTTCGCGCTCGGCAGCGTGAAGACGCCGATGAAGACCGCGGTCTGGCCGCTGAAGTTCACCTGGTTGTCGTAATCCTCGGCGCCCAGCACCACGTCGGCGACGTCTTTCAGCCGCACGGTGCCGCCGCCGTTCGCGCCCTGCCGGACCACGAGCTGTTCGAACTCCGCGGCCGAGCGCAGGTCGGTGTTGGCGGTCAGGTTGACCTGCACCAGATTGCCCTTGGTCTGGCCCACGGCCGCCAGATAGTTGTTCGCCGCGAGCGCCTGCCGCAGCTGCGCGGGGCTGACGTTGAGCGCGGCCATCCGGTCAGGCTTGAGCCAGATGCGCATGGCGAAAGTGCGCGCGCCCAGGAGGTCCGCGCGCTGGACGCCCTCGATGGCCGAGAGCCGCGGCTGCACCACCCGGACCAGGTAATCGGTGATCTCATTCTGCTTGAGGAACTCGGACGAGAAGCTCAGGTACGCGGCGGCGAACTGGCTGTCGGCGGACTCGATATTGAGGATGGGGATCTCGGCCGAGGGCGGCAGGTCGCCGCGGACCTGATCCACCTTGGACGAGATCTCCGCGAGCGCCTTCGTCGCATCGTGATTGAGGCGCAGGCGGGCGCGGATAATCGATACGTTCTGGTGGCTCTCCGACTCGATGTAATCGATGCCGTCGGCGGCGGCGATGGACCGCTCGAGCGGCGTGGTGATGAAGCCGCGCACGAGCTCGGCATTGGCGCCGACATAGGCCGTCGTGACGGTGATGGCCGCGTTATCGCTGCGCGGGTACTGGCGGACATTCAGAGACCGGATCGCCTGCGCGCCGGCGATGACAATCAACAGGTTGATGACGATGGCGAGGACGGGACGCCGGATGAAGAGGTCGGTGAACTTCACTTGTCGTCCGTGGGTTTGGGGGCGACTTCAGCGTCCGGGGCGAGTTCGTTGTGGAGCACCACCTCGCTGCCATTGTGCAGCTTGAAGGCGCCGCTCGAGACAATCGTCTCGGCGGCATTGAGGCCGCTGACCACTGCCACGAGATCACCGCGTCGCTCGCCGAGCCGGACGAACTTCTGCCGCGCCACCAGCGCCTGGTCCTTCTGCTCCAGCGAAAAGACCGAGTCGCCGTAGGGCGCGTAGATGACCGCGGTGGCGGGGATGACCAGCGCCGGCCGCAGGTCGTCCGAGAGCACCTCGATATTCGCGAACATGCCGGGTCGCAGTCTTCCGTCGGTGTTGGGGAAGGTGGCGCGGACGCGCACGTTGCGGGTGCTCACGTCGATCTCGGGATCGACGGTTGTGAGCGTCCCGGCCCAGCTGTCCTTGGGATAGACGTCGGTGTGCAGGCGGGCGTGGAGGCCGGTGTGCAAGTCCGCCAGCGCCTGCTGCGGGAGATAGAACTCGGCATAAATAGGGCTGACCGATTGCAGCGTCACGATGGGCGTGCCCACGGCCAGCACCTGGCCCAGCTCGACCAGCCGGATGCCGAGGCGGCCATCGAACGGCGCCCGGATGGTCTTCTTGGCGATGGTGGCCTGCAGCACGCCGGCGGTCGCTGCAGTTTGCTGGCCGCGCGATTCAGCGGCGTCGAGATCGGCTGCTGCGTTGGAATTCTGCTCGCGTAGAACCCGCGCGCGCCGGACGCTGGTCTTCGCCAGCGACGCGTCGGCCTGCGCCGCGGCGAGCTGCGCCTCCTCCACCGAAATGTCCAGCTTCAACAGCAGATCGCCACGGTGGACGAAGGCGCCCGAATCGAAGCCGAGGAATCGCACCGAGCCCGGCAGCTCGGAGCTGAGGGTCACGGCGTGCACCGCCACCAGCGTTCCGATGGCCGCGCGCGTTGCCTCCCATTGCACTTGCGTAACCTTGGCCGAGGTGACCGACTCGGGCGGCATCTTGAACGACTTGCCGCCTTTGACCATGCTGACGATCTGGCTGGCCTTGATGCCGACCAGCGCGGCCACGACCAGAACGATGCCGGCGATTGCAACGAGCCAGGCGCGGCCTCGCCGGACTTTGACAGGAGCTGCGGGCACTTCCAAAATGTCCTCCTCGAGCGAACGGGCTGCTGGGCTTTTCATTGAACGGACTCACTGTTCTTGAGTAGCGACATTCCCGAGGCGAGCCGGAGCTGGGCCCGGGCGTTGACCAGATCGGCGTCCGCCTGGATGCGGGCGACATCGGCGGTGAAGGCGTCGCGCTGCGCCTGCAGCAGCTCGAGTTGGGTGGTGGCGCCGGCCTGGTACCGGTTGCGCGCTGAATCGGCGGCGCGATTGGCGGCAGCGAGCCCGACCCGCGCCGATTGGCTCCGCTCAATTGACGCGGCCACGGTCTCCCACTGCCGGTGGATGGTGTCGCGCGCGAGCAGGCGGGCGCGCAGTTCGCGGGCGCGGGCGGCCCCGGCTGCGGCGGCCTGCACACGGAGGTTCGCCGGCACCGTGAAGTCGAGCGCCCAGTTGAGGCCCAGCAGCGCTTGCCAGGAAAACTCATGGCCGGTGAAGCCCGGTGCGCTGGTCCCGCGCTCGGTGATGCTGCCGGCGAGGGTGGGGAGGAAGGCCAGCCGCTGCGCATCGACCTGCTGCTCGGCGGCGCGGGTCGTCTCGGTGGCGGCGACCACTGCGGGAAGCTGGTCGATCAAAGGCGCGCTGTCGGCCTCCTTTGGCTCCGCGTGCAGGTCGTCCTGCAGCGACTGCGCCGTGCCGTCGTCAGGCACTACGCCCGAGGCCGATGCGAGCGCGCGAGTGGCGAGCGCAATCTGCAGCGCCGCCGCCGAGACCTGTTGGTTCTGCTGCTCCAGATCGGCGCGGGCGCGGTCGACATCGAGCGCCGGCGCCACTCCCGCGGCGCTGCGATTCTGCGCCAGTCGCAAATTCTCGCGCGAGACCTCGAGCGCCTTCTGTGCCGCGGTCAGGAGCGAGAGGTTCGCAACCACCTGGTAATAGTCCTGCGCGACCACCGCCTGGACCTGGAGCTGCGTCGCAGCCAGCTGCTTGCCGGCCGCGCTGGCCAGGGTGCGCGCAGCCACCACGCGCGTGAAGCCAGCCAGGTCAACGAGCGGCACCGTCAGCGTCGCGAAAGCGTCGCGCTGCTGGAGCGGGACCACGGTGATGCGGCCCTGGCCCGGCCCAAGGTCGATGAGCGAGTCGTACTGGTTGCGGGTCAGCGCTGCGCGGGCGGTCAGGCCGGGCAGCACGCGGCCCAGCGAGAGATCGGCCTGCGCGCGCTGCAGGTCCAGGTTCGCTTGCGACTCGAGCGCGTCGGCGTTGTGCTGGGCAGAGGCGGCGAGGAAGAGCTCCAGCGGCTGGAGCGCACGCGCGGGAGAGGCGGCGAACAGGCCGAGCAGGCCCAGGAGACGCGCGCAATGGACCTGCATTCCCCCTCGACGGAAGGCAGAAATGGACAGACTTCGGGATTCCATCGGTGCCGGCTGTTCACGCTCCGTGCCAGCGGCGTCTTGCTGGCGCAAGGGCGCTGCGCTGTCGGACTGGCCTACAGAAAAGGTCCGCCGTTCCGGCAGCGCTGACGAGAAATCTCGCAAGACGCATACTGGGGCCATGGGCGAGCAGGTATCACGAGACGGTCCAACTTTTGCGAGCGCGGGCGGCATGGGCCTGCTTCCGGTTGACGACAACGGCGCGGTGCGACGGCTCGGGAGGGCCTGGTGGCCGCTCGCCCACCTGATGCTTTCGGCCGTCTTTGTGTTCCTGCTCTGGCGCGCGGACTATCCCGCCTGGCGCACGGCGGCGGTGGCAGTGCTCGGCCTGTGCATGACGCTGAAGAATCTCGCGTTCAGCCACATGGACCTGCCGGTCAAGGTCATGGAGAAGCCAGCCGGGGAATGCTCCGTCCACGGCGCCCGGATGTGGCTCTTCGGTGTTGCGTCGCAGTTCTGCATCGTCGGCCTGACCGGGGGCCTGCACAGCCCGTTCGTCATCACCACCATCGCTCCCCTGTCCGGGACGCTGATCGCTTTCGGCTGGTCGCGCCAGTCGAAGTTCGCCCTGCGCATCGCCGTCGGCAGCGCGCTGATGTTGGTCTTGCTTCCCGCGCGCTGGTTCGGACCCGCCGTGCCCGAGCCCTATTTCTCGCAGCTGGTCGGCCTGACCCTCCTCGGCGTGGCGCTGCTGCACGGCGCCTATCTCCTCGCCATGAGCCGCGCGCTCAACGAGAGCCGCTGCCGTGCGGAACGTTCCCGCGATCAGATGACCCAGCAGGCCCTGGCCCGGGCGCGCGAAATGGAGCAGCTCTCCGCGCAGCTCTCGCACGAGCTGAAGAATCCGCTCGGCGCCATCAAGGCTTTGGTGCAGCTGTCGCGCCGCGACGCCTGCGACGAGAAATCGCGCGAGCGGCTGCAGGTGGCCGAGTCCGAAGTGGAGCGGATGAGCGGCATCCTCCAGGAGTACCTCTCCTTTTCGCGGCCGCTGGACAAGCTGCGCCGCGAGCCGCTGCTGCTCGGCGTGCTGGCCGACGAGGTGGTGGACCTGCTCTCCGCGCAGGCCGGTGCCGCCGGGGTCTCGCTGCGGCGGGCGGGCGAGGCCGGGCTCGACGCCGATCCGCGCCGGCTCCGCGAAGCGCTGTTCAACCTGGTCGCCAACGCGCTCGAGGCCACGCCGCGCGGCGGCAGCGTCGAAATCCGCATCACCGAGCGCAAAGGCGCCATCAGCCTGGAAGTGCGCGACTCGGGCCGCGGCATGACCGGAGACGTGCTGGTGCGCGTGGGCACTCCGTTCTTCACTACCCGCGAGCAGGGCACCGGCCTGGGAGTGGCCATGGCGCGAGCCGCCTTCAGCCAGCACGGCGGCTCGCTCGACTACAAGAGCGAAGAGGGGCGCGGCACCACCGCCACCGCCACCTTGCCGTTGCCGTTGCCCGAGCTTCAGGCGCAGGGGAGGCCCGTTGGCGCGCTTGCTCCTGGTTGATGACGAGCCGGGCATGCTCTTCGCCCTGAAAGAGCTGGTGCAGTCGCGCGGTCACGAGGCGGTGTTGGCGCGCTCAGGAAAGGAAGCCCTCGAGAAGCTCGAGAGCATCGACGCGGTGATCAGCGACTACGCGATGCCGGAGCTCGACGGCGTTCAGCTGCTCCAGGCCATCCGCGAGCGCGACGCGTCGCTGCCGGTCATCATGCTGACCGCGCATGGCTCGGAGCGGCTGGCAGTCCGAGCCATCAAGGCGGGCGCCTGGGAGTACGTCACCAAGCCGTTTGATATCGAGGAGATGGGCCTCGTGATCGACCGCGCGCTCGAGGCGCGGACGCTGCGCGTGCAGAACCGGCGCCTCTCGGTGGAGAAGGCGATTGGCCGCAGCATCGTCGGCGAGTCGGTCGCGATGCGCCGGCTGATCGACGCGGCCTCGCGGATCGCGCCGCGCGACATCACGGTGCTGGTGCGCGGGGAGACCGGAACCGGCAAAGAGCTGGTGGCGGCGCTCATCCACGCCGAGAGCAAGCGCGCGCGCAAGCCGCTGGTGCGGTTCAACTGCGCCGCCATCCCCGGCGAGCTGGCCGAGGCGGAGCTCTTCGGGCACACGCGCGGCGCCTTTACCGGCGCGGTGCAGGCGCGGCGCGGCTTCTTCGCCGAGGCCGACGGCGGCACGCTGGTGCTGGACGAGGTCGGCGAGCTTCCGCTGCCACTGCAGGCCAAGCTCCTGCGCGCGCTGCAGGAGGGTGAGATCCAGCCAGTGGGCGCAGGACGCGTGGAGCATGTCGACGTTCGGGTGATCGCCTGCACCAACCGCGACCTCGCGGCCGACGTGCGCGCGGGCCGCTTCCGCGAGGACCTCTATTACCGTCTTGCCGTGGTCGAGCTGCAGGTGCCGCCGCTGCACGAACACCGCGAGGACATTCCGGCTCTCGCCGCCGAGTTCGCCCGGCGCTACGCCGAGAAGTTCGGCGTCGAGGGGTCCCGGCTCTCGCCGTCGCTGGTCAGCTCTCTGCAGGCGGCGGACTGGCCCGGCAACGTGCGCCAGTTGGAGAACGCCATCGCGCGGCTGGTGGCGCTCAGTACCGGCGGCGAGATCGGCGATCAGCCCCGGACGGACAGCGCGGTCCGCGGCGCTTCCACTTCTCCTGTGCTCGCGCTCCAGGCGGCCCTCCAGGCCCCCGTGCAAGAGAACCCGGCCGTGCCCGAGGGACAGACGCTCTGGGAGCGGCTGGATGCCTTCGAGCGCGGCCTGATCGAAGATGCGCTGGAGCTGACGCGCGGAAACCAGTCTGAGGCCGCGCGGAAGCTGGGCGTGAGCCGCAGCGCTTTTATTGACCGGCTGAAGAAGTACAACCTGTCGAGTTAGCGGCTAAGGTGCAGCGCTGAGGGTGCCGCCGCTGATCACCGCGCGAGGCTCGTCGGGAAATCGGCCGACGAAGTCGATGGTCAGGCGGCTCGCCGCTCCCGGTATAGCGATGCCGAACGCTGCGAGCTCGAGAGGGAACGCGGCATTGATGACCAGCCGGTCGTCGAGGTGGACATACCCGAGCGAAAGCCGGAGCGGCCGCGTGACGCCGCGCACGGAGACGGTGCCTTCGAAGTTCTTGCCGCGCGCCGTGCCCTCGATTTCGATGAACGGGTGCCGCTCCGATTCGGCTGCCGAGCGCAGGAGCGCATCGAATTCCGGGTGGCCGGAATCAAACGATTCTACCGGGATGCGCAGCTGCACCTTTACGCAGTCCGGGCCCAGCGCGGTCGCGCTCCACTCCAATTCGTGCGAGACGCCTGAAATGTGCCGCGAGCCGACCGTGGCGTCATACGTAATCAACACCTGATCGGGCGACTCGGCGCGGGCGGCGGACGCGAGCAGGACGGCAGCGGAGACAAAGGCTATCTGAATGCGCTTCATGCGTACCCGGGAGAGCAAGATGCGGGCCGCGCTGATTGGGTGCGGATCGCTCTGGGGCCGCCTCCGCTACGGTGGCGGTGTCGGGCCGGGCGACAGATTGCCGGAAATCAGGGCTTGGATGGAGGCTTGCCGGACTTGGTAAACAGTTGCAGGCGCTCCACGGGCTTTCCGCCGACCAGGTGCTGGTCGACGAGCTCCTCGATATCGTCGAGTTCGACGTGGCCGTACCAGACGCCCTCGGGGTAGACCACCACCGAGCAACCTTCAGCGCAGTTGTCGAGACAGCCTGACTTGTTGGCGCGGATCTCGTCGGAGAGGCCGCGTTTCTTCAATGCCTTCTTGAGCGCTTTCAACAATTCGGGGCTGCCCTTGGAGGTGCAGTCTCCACGCGACTCGTCATTCGAGCGTTCGTGCAGGCAGACGAAGACATGCTTTCTAAACGGCGGCGCCATCGAGAGTTCTCCTGAAATCGTCCGCGGGAAAGGCAGCGTCGCCCAAGGATGCGTCGAGCAGCGCGTCCGCGCCACTGTCCCCATCGGCGCTTGCGGCGGCTAGGGCAAGGACCAGCATCCGGCGCGGGACCGGCAGCAAAAGGTCGCGCAGGGCCACCACCCCGGCGCGCGCCGCGACGGCTCGCGCAAGCTCGGCGGCATTTTCGCAAAGCACGCAAGCGGTCATGTGCGTCGATTCGGCGATGGAGCAGAGCCGCGAGAGCAGCTCGCCCGGCAGCGCCGCCGCGACCAGCAGCACGGCATCGCCGCCGGCCGCGCGGGTCTCGTAGATCTGGAACTCTTCGAGCAGCAGATCGGTGCGCAGGACCGGCACGCTGACGGCCCGCGCTGCCTCGGCAAAGGCGAGCAGTTCGGCCTGCGGGTCGTCGACGCTGAAGGCGAGCGCGACCACTTCGGCTGCGTCGAGGGCCGTCGCAACGGCGACCAGATCAGCCCGCGCCGCGCGCAGCACCGGGATGCGCTCCAGCTGCGCGCGCTGCCGATCGATGGCGAGCGCAAAGTTGCGGATGCTGGGCGCGATGGCGCGCGCGTCGGTGCGCCGTGCCGTCAGGTTCTGGCTGCGGCGGTGCTCGAGCCCGGATAAATCCATCTAGAGAAGCCGCATCAACTTGCCGCGCACGCGCTCTCTTGTGACGGCGTCGGGCGCGGAAAGCGCCGCCCGCTCCAGCGTCTCCACCGCCTTTCGGCGAAAGCCTTTCTCCAGGTACAGCTCGGCGAGCGCGCGCAGCGCGGGAAAGAGATTGGGCCGCAGCTCGACGGCCTTCTCGTACGCGCTGATCGCGTGGAAGACATCGCCCTGCTCGTGCATCGCGCGCGCCAGCCCGAAGTGCGCGCGCACCGAAAAGGGGTCCATGCGCGTGGCCAGCTCCAGCGACTTGCGTGCCTCCAGCGGTTGATGCGCTTCCAGAAGCGTCATGCCCTCCAGGTACGACTTCTCGGCCGCGTCCTTCCGCGGCGCGGGCTCGCCGGTGCCGTCGACCAGGCGCTGCTTGATTCGCCGCAGCAGGTCGGGCAGGTGAAACGGCTTCTCGACGTAGTCGTCGGCGCCGTAGGTCTCACGCGCGTCCTGCGCGAAGCGCCAGCCGCGGTAGATGGCGCTGATCATGATCACCGGCATCGCGCGTGTGCGCGGGCTCGCTTTCACCCGGCCGCAGATCTCGAAGCCGTGCACATGAGGCAGCATGGCATCGAGCAGCAGCAGATCGGGCAACGGGCCCAAAAGCTTCTTCTCCGCCTCGCGCCCGTCGGCGGCGGTGTCGACCAGGTAGCCGCTGGCGCTGAGCGACTTCTGCAGCAGCCGTAGGATGTCCGGATCGTCGTCGACCACCAGGATGCGGCGCGGGCCGACCTGGACCTGGGTGCTGAGCAGCACCTCCTCGTTCTCTTCGTCGTCGTCGCCGATCTCCAGGGCGACCACGTCTTCGGGAGTGAGCAGCAACACTTCTTCGGGTTCTTGCGCAGCGGGCGCGACGACGCCGATTGCAGGACCCGCTGTTTCACCAGCGCCGGAACCGCGCCAGAACTTTTCGCCGCGCCCCTTGGCGTCGTACGCGGCTGCGATGGCGTGTTCCAGCGAGCCCGGAACGGCGGCGTAGGGCGAGACCTCGAGGCCGGTGATGAAGTGCACTTCGTCGAGGACCTGCAAGTCCTCCTCGGCAGCGCTGATGGCGGCGTGAAGCCGCGCGCCCTCCGACGAGAGCGGGAGGATCAGATCGCTCTCGGCCACGATGCGCGGCACCAGCTGCAGCACCTCGAGATCGATGATGGTGCGCGAGAGGTCTACGCCCGGCATGCCCAGGAGTTCGGCGCAGACGCCCGCGACGCCCGGCTCGGGGACGCCGTGCGCGAGCAGGCTGCCGAGGAAACGTGCGCGGGAGGCCACGCCCTGGCGCAGGCGCGTAAGATCGGCTTCGGCGATGAGGCCGCGGGAGAGCAATAGCCGCGAGATGTCGTCCAGGCCAGCCAAGGGCGCGGGACGATAGCACGGCGTTTCGTCAGGCGGCGAAGAGGTAGTCGCGTCCTTCGCGGTAACGTTTTGCAGCGAGCATCACGCGGATCTCCTCGCGCGCGCCGGCCGCGCCTACCGCGCAGAGCAGCAGCGCGTCGCCAGGTGGCGGCAGCTCGCTCGCGTGCAGCACCCGAGCGCCGCGCGCAAGCAACTTGCGACGATCGATGTCGTAAAAGCAGCGCGGCCGCTTTTCGTGCAGCTCCAACGCTCGGGCGAGCCGCTTGCCGGTGGGGCCGGCGCCGCAGATGTCGAACGGCCGGTCTCGCAGCGGGCCGCGCGCAAGGTAGTGGGCGCGCAGGCGAACCATGGGGTCTGCCCGGTAGACCGCGCCCGTGCGCGTGAGCCGCTCCGGGCTGTCGCGCCACCAGAGCAGGATCTCGGGCACTTTCGCCAGCTCGAAGCCGTGTTCGATGAGGCGCAAGAAGAGGTCCCAGTCTTCGGCCCAGCCGTGATCCTGCCAGCCGCCAGCCCGTTGCAGCGCCTCGCGCCGGAAGGTCGCGCTCGGGTGCACCAGCGGCGATTCAACGAAGCGCGCGTCGCGGCATTGCTGCGCGGTGACCTGCTCGTCCAGCCATTGCTCCAACCGCGCGAGGCCAGGCGTGAGCGGCCGCGGAAAGCAGCGGACCAGGCTCCCGACCGCGCCCAGAGCGGGCTCGGCTTTCAGGAGACCTGCCTGCAGCCGCAGCCGGTGCGGGTGGACCAGGTCGTCGGCGTCCATCCGCGCGATCAATTCGCCGCGGCAATGAGCGAGCCCCAGATTGAGCGCTTCCACCAGCCCGCGCCCGGCGCCTTGCACGATGCGGACGCGCCGGTCCCTGCTTGCCTTCGCGAGGATGTCGCGCGTTCCGTCGCTCGAGCCGTCGTCGACACAGACGAGCTCCAACTCGACGCCTTCCTGCGCGAGCACTCCGTCGAGCGCCTCGGACAGGGTCGCCTGGGCATTGCGAGCGGGCAGGAGGACGCTGATCAGCATGGGCAAGCGTTATCGTTCCTCACATGACGACGAAAGTGAAAAAGCTCGGGCGCCGGGCCCGGGTCGCGGACGCTGCGCCACGGCTGTTGGCTGCGCGGCTGCGCGACATCAAGGATCTGGCCGCAACGCCGCCGACTCTTGCTAGCGTGCATGCGATGCGGGTCGCGACGCGGCGCCTGCGTGCGGCGCTGCAGCTCTTCGGCGGGCCGCGTGCGCTGTCGCTGGAACTCAAGCGGTTGCAGGACGCGCTGGGTGCGGTGCGCGACGCGCAGCTCCATTCGCGCTGGCTGGGCGCGGAGCTGCCACAGCGCACGCGGGCTCTCGCCGCGGCAGTGCAGGAGTTCAGCCAGCGAACGGCGCCGCGCGTGGCGAAAGCCGAGCTTGCGCAACGGGGCCGTCTGGGCGGACACCGGCTTCGCAAAGAGCTGCGGCGCAAGCTGCGCGCGGTCGAGAAGCGGACCCAGGCTGGAGCGCTTTCCCCCCTCCTCGCCCACCAGCTGCGCATCGCCGTCAAAAAGCTGCGCTATCGCGCCGAGCTGCTGCGGCAGGCGCTCCCCCTGTCCGGGCTCCTCGCCGAGCTCGAGCCGCTGCAAGAGGCGTTGGGCGAGCTGCACGATCTCGATGTCAGGCGGACGCTCGAGCCCGGCCGGGAGGGCGCCGCGCGCGAGAAAAAAGCTGCGGCGCTCGCGCAGCTTCTCGAACATTGGCGGGCGCAAGGCACCGGGCGCGCCTTCCACCGCGCGCTCCGCTGAGAATGGGAACATCATCCGCAACCCACCGTGCCAACCGGGGTATCGGCTGCCGGGACCAGCCGCTTCCTTGAGCGAGATCTTCTCCACCTGGTCCGCGTCCAGCGTCTGGGCATTCCGCAGGAGAGCAGGGATGGGTTCGAGTTGCTGGCGAAAGCGGGCACCATTTCCCCGCCGCTGGCAGAGATGCTGAAGCGAATCGTCGGCTTTCGGAACGTGGCGGTGCACGATGACCGGAAGCTGGACCTCGCCATCGTCGAATCAGTCGTGCGCGGACAACTCGACCCGCTGCTCGCCTTTCGCGCGCGTCGCCGTGCTTGCCGTTGGCTGAAATATCCGCAGCGCCGGTCCTCCGGCAGAGCGATTCAATCGACAGCGATTGATTCGGAAGCGTTTGCTCAGCCGTGGCCGTGCTCGCCGAAGACCTTCCGCAGGCCATTCGCGATCTCGCCCAGCGTCGCGCGCGCCTTGACCGCATCGACAATCAGCGGCACCAGGTTCTCGCTGCCTTCTGCGGCCCGTTGCAGCGCCGAGACCGTCTTGCTGGCCGCAGCGCCGTCGCGCGCGGCGCGGAAAGCCTTCAGCTGCGCCACCTGCCGCGCCTCCAGCTCCGGGTCCATCTTCATCGTCTCGAAGGGCGGCTCGCCCGAGACCTTGAATTCATTCACTCCGACGACGATCTGCTTCTTGTCCTCCAGCTCGCGTTGCGCGGTATAGGCCGCGTCCTCGATCTCGCGCTGCGGATATCCCTGGCTGATTGCCTCCACCATGCCGCCCATCTCTTCAATGCGGCGCAGGTAATCGACCGCCTTGCTTTCCAGCTCGTCGGTGAGCGCCTCCAGCGCCCAGGCGCCGCCGAGCGGATCGATGAAGTCGCAGACGCCGCTCTCATAAGCGATCACTTGTTGGGTGCGCAGCGCGATGCGCGCGCTCGCTTCGGTGGGCAGACTCAATGCCTCGTCACGGCCATTGGTATGCAGCGACTGGCACCCTCCCAGCACCGCGGCAAAGGCTTGCAGCGCCACGCGCACAACGTTGTTGTCCGGCTGCTGCGCGGCCAGCGTGGAGCCCGCGGTCTGTGCGTGGAAGCGCAGCGTCCAGCTCCTCGGGTCCTTTGCCTTGAAACGCTCCTTCATGGTCCGCGCCCACAGCCGCCGCGCGGCGCGGAACTTAGCGACCTCTTCGATGAAGTTGTTATGAACATTGAAGAAGAAGCTCAACCGCCCGGCGAAGCCGTCCACGTCCAGCCCGCGCTTCTGCGCCGCATCTACATAAGCGATGCCGTCGCCCAGGGTGAAGGCGATCTCCTGCGCAGCGGTCGAGCCGGCTTCCCGGATGTGGTAGCCGCTGATGCTGATTGGATTCCACTTCGGAATCACCCGGGCGCAATAGTCGAAGGTATCGGTGATCAGCCGCATCGACGGCGCGGGCGGATAGATATAGGTGCCCCGGGCGATATACTCCTTGAGGATATCATTCTGGATGGTTCCCGAGAGGTCGGAGGCCCGGCTGCCGTGCGCCTCGCCGACGGTCTGGTAAAGCGCGAGCAGCGTCGCCGCCGTCGCGTTGATGGTCATCGACGTCGAGACCTTGCCGAGATCGATTCCGTTAAAGAGCCGCTCCAGGTCGTCAACGGAATCAATGGCGACGCCGACCCGGCCTACCTCGCCGCGGGCTTTGGCGCTGTCGGAGTCGTGGCCCATCTGCGTGGGCAGGTCGAAGGCGGTCGAGAGGCCGGTCTGGCCTGACTTGAGCAGGTAATGAAAGCGTTCATTGGTCTGCTCGGCGCTGCCGAAGCCGGCATATTGACGCATCGTCCAATAGCGCCCCCGATACATGGTGGGCTGGACGCCGCGGGTGAAAGGATATTGACCGGGAAACCCGAGCGCGGCGTCCGGCTCCGGCGGCCCATAGAGCGGTTCGATGGGAATGCCGCTCGAAGTGCGGAACTCCGGCTGCCGGAGCGCGCCGGGCTTCGCGGCTGCTTTTGCATAGATCTCGCGAGCCCACTTTTCCATTGGAGTCATCGTCACCTTCGCACTCCTTCTGCCCAGAAGATTGCGTACCAGAGCGTGGCGTCGGCGCGGGTGGCCCAGACCCTGATTGCCTCGATGGCGGCGTCGAAGAGCTGCGGTTCGAGCAGGCCGCCGGTGACGATTGGGTCGCGCGCGCCCAGCAGGATGCTGAGCAGGTTCCCCGCAAAGAGCGGGAAATCCGGCTCGCCCGCGCAGGCGCCGAAAAAGATCCAGCTCGCGCGCAAAGGCGTCGCGTCGGCCGCGTGCAGCAGTGCCGAGAGCCGGCGGCCGATATAAGGGTCGCAGCCAATGCGATCATAAGTCCGCATATAAGCCTGCCAGAGCGGCCAGAATCCGGGCGGCTCGGGATACAAGCGCAGCACATCGTGGTCATCGTCCTGCAGCACCACCCGGCCTCCGGGCCGCACCGCGCGGACCATCCGGCGCACCACCGCGGCAGGGTCGGGAACGTGCTCGAGCACGAAGCGCGCGTGGGCCAGATTGAACGTGCCCCACTCCTGGACTTCAATGGGCGGCGTCAGCACATCGCCTTGCCGCAGCTCCACCAGCGCCGTCTCGCCGGCCGCCGCCGCTTGCCGCGCCGCTTCGGCCAACTGCTCGGAGCTGCGCTCGATGCCGACCGCGCGTGTCCCGGCGGCGCGCGCCATGGCCCGCGTGAGCTGCGCCAGCCCGCACCCGAAGTCCACGATGCGTTCGCCGCCGCGCAGCGACAGCTCGCGCAGCGCCGCGTCGTTCAGCAAGCGATTGAGCTGCGAGAGCCGGTCCTGCTCGACGGGCGCGGTTCCGTGCAGGTAGGTCGAGTCCATGGCTTCCCGCTTCTAGCGCAAAAGAGGTTGCTGCGGGTCGCGGGCTCAAAAGGCGCCACTCGCCTGCTTGCATTTGCAATCACGCGTCAGGGGCGTGGGTGCAAGCGGGCCGTCCGATGGCTAATTCTGGTCCATGTTAGAGCCGGTCATGTCTGAAAATAATGCACCGCGCCGCGTTCCCGCGCCATTCGCGCAGAAGCTGTGGTTCGGTATCCTGAGCGTCTTCGCGACCGTCCTTTTCCTGGTTGTCGTCTGGCCCTTTCGCGCGCCCATCTTCCTGGCGGCGGTGCTCGCGGCGGTGCTTCAACCGCCGCTGGAGATTGCCGTCGCCTGGCTGCGCGGTCGCCGCCGTACCGCCGCGGCCCTGGTCACCGCGGGGGTCCTGCTGGTCATCGTGCTGCCGCTCGCCAGCGTCGCCGGGTTTGCCGCCCACCAGGCGGTCACCGGCTTTCAATACGTGCGCGATACGCTGGGAGTGACTTCGGTCCAGGAACTCAAGACGGCGCAGTTGCCCCCGGCAGCGCAGGCAGCAGTCGATCGCACGCTCGCGCTCCTGCATATAACGCGGGCTCAAGTACAAGATGGGGCGGGAAAGGTCGCTGAGCAGGTCCAGGTGCTGGCGCCCGAGGTGCTCGCGAGCTCGGGGAGGCTGGCTTTCCATACCGTCCTGATGCTGCTCGCCTTCTATTTCCTGCTGGTGGACGGCCGCCGCGTCATTCGCTGGCTCTGGAATGTCTCGCCGCTGCAAGCCGAAAACACCGAAGAGCTTTTGCGCGAGTTCCACGCCGTCGCCTCCGGTTCAATCATTGGCACCGTCGCCTCGGCCGTCATCCAGGGGGTCCTCGCCGGCATCGGTTTCGCCATCTTCGGCGTTCCGCACGCGTTCTTTTTCGGGCTGCTCACCGCGCTCGCTTCATTCATCCCAGTGATCGGCACCGCTATCGTCTGGATACCCGCGGTGGCGTTGCTCGCACTGACAGGCCACACGGGCAGCGCTATCGGCCTGACCGCGTGGTGCGCCATCGGAGTGGTCGGTGTCGAGCACATCGGTAAGCCGATCCTCCTCAAACTCACCAGCGGCGGCGAGATGCACACGGGCCTGATGTTTCTGGCCCTGCTCGGTGGACTCGAAGCCTTCGGCCTGCTCGGCGTCATCCTCGGACCGCTGATCGTCTCCTTCTTTATATCGCTGATGCGAATGATCGAGCGCCAGAGCGGCCACCCAGTCGAGGTGCACTAAACTGGAAAACTGGGGACACCATACTGATTTAAAAGCGCGCTGGTGCATGGGGAATCAGTATGGTGTCCCCCAATTAAGTCTTCAGCCGATTACGACCAGCTTGGCTCCGGCCTCGACGGCGGCGCCTTCGACGGCGAGAAGTTCCAAAACCTTGCCGGCCTTGGGGCTTTTGAGTTCGTTTTCCATCTTCATTGCTTCGACCACCACCAAAGCCTGGCCCTCGGTCACCTCGTCGCCGGCCTTGACCAGCACGCGCACGACCTTGCCCGGCATCGGCGCGTCGATGCGCTGCGGGCCTTCCAGCGAGAACTTCCCCGTGGCCTGCCGGAGCCGCAGCTTGCGCTCGTCGAGCAGCTCCAGCTTCTGCACGCGGGCATTGACGAGCACCGAGAGCGCGCCGTCCTTGCCGCGATCGATGTCGCAGCGCGCACTGCGGCCATTCACAACCAGCGAGAGCGCAGCGCCGGCCAGGTGGACCGCGTCCACCTCGAGCACGCGCGGGTTCGGACCCTCTTTGGGGCCCGCGTGAATCACAACCCGATAGGTGGTTCCGAGCGGGGTGACTTCCACCAGCTGCTCTTCGCCGCCGACGATGGCGTGGTACCTCATCGCGAGAATCCTTTCCGCATCTGCGCGAGCCGTCCGGCTTTGGCCCAGGCGGAATCGTCCGCGTCCTGCAATTTCGGCGCGGCGCGCTGGTCCTGCTCCAGCTGCCAGATGGCAGCGGCGGCAATCGCGATATCCAGGTCTTTGGTATCCTCGGCCAATAGCCGCTCCTGCCCGCGCGCGAGCAGGCTGGTGTCGTAATCCCCGCGCGCGAACTCCTCGAGTTCGAGCACGCGCTTCAGGTACTCCGTATTGGTGGTGATGCCCTTGACCACGGTTTCGCCGAGCGCTCGCCGCAGCCTTGCGATCGCATGCTCGCGGGTGTCCGCCCAGCAGGCAAGCTTGCCGATCATTGGATCATAGTAGCGGGGCACCTCGGAACCGCTCTCGACACCGCAGTCGTTGCGGACGCCCGGACCGTCGGCGAGGCGCAGCTCCGAGATCACGCCGGGCGAGGGGAGGAAATTTTTCGCCGGATCTTCAGCATAGATACGCGCCTCGATCGCGTGGCCGCGCAGGTTGCGCAACACGTCCGCCTGCGTCCACGGCAACCTCGCGCCGTCGGCGATGTCGATCTGCCAGCGCACCAGATCCGCGCCGGTGCAGAGTTCGGTGACCGGATGCTCGACCTGCAGCCGCGTATTCATCTCGAGGAAATAGAAGCTCTTGGTATTTCCATCGACCAGAAACTCGCAGGTGCCGGCGCCGACGTAGTCGACCGCCAGCGCCGCCTTCACCGCGACCTCGCCCATTTGCGCGCGCAGCTCCGGCGTAATGATGGCGCTGGGCGTCTCTTCAATCACTTTCTGGTGCCGGCGCTGCACGCTGCACTCGCGCTCGCCCAACCAGATGCAGTTGCCGTGCTTGTCGGCGAAGATCTGGATCTCGATGTGTCGCGGCCGGGTAATCGCTTTCTCGATATAGACGCGTGCATCATTGAAAGCCCCGACCGCCTCGCGCTGGGCGGTGGCGAGCGAGGCGTCGAAGTCTTTCGGATCGATGACCAGCCGCATCCCCTTGCCGCCGCCGCCGGCCGCGGCTTTGAGCATGATTGGATAGCCGATCCCGAGCGCGAACTTCTTTGCTTCCGCCTCGCCTCCCTCCTTGATTGGCTCCTTCATTCCCGGCACGACCGGAACGCCCGCCTCGATTGCCTTGCGGCGCGCGCGCGTCTTCTCGCCCATCTCCACCATCGCCTCCGGCAGGGGCCCGATGAAGTTGATTCCCGCGTCCGTGCAGGCTTGCGCGAAGCGCGCATTCTCCGAAAGAAAGCCATAACCGGGGTGGATGGCGTCGGCCCCGGTCTTCCGTGCGGCGGCAATCACATTTTCAATCACGAGATAGCTCTCCCGTGATGCCGAAGGCCCGATGCGCACCGCCTCATCGCAAGCGCGCACATGCACGGCGGCGCGGTCCGCGTCGGAATAGACAGCGACGGTCTTGATACCCATCTCGCGGCAGGTCCGCGCCACCCGCACGGCGATTTCCCCGCGATTGGCGATCAGGATCTTTCGAATGCTCATTTAGGCACCGTCCGATACTTCTCGAAGAGCGCCGTCTGGCGCGTGGTCAGCGGCTGCTGCACTCCTTCGACCCAGAGAGCAACGGGCCGCGAGGAGAGTTCCAGGGGATCTCCACTCCAGAGCACGACGTCAGCTCGCGCGCCCTCGGCGACGCGGCCCATTCCAGTCAATTCCAGCGCGTCGGCGACATTCATGGTCATTGCCCGGATAGCCTCCTCCCAGGGCAGCCCCCAGGCGACGGCGTTGCCGGCCTCCTGCACGATATTGCGCATCTCGTGGGAGCGGCCGAAGCCGCTGATCAGGACTTTCACGCCCGCGGCCGCGAGCAGCGCGGTGTTGTCCATGCGCGAGGCGAGAGCATCGAAGTTGGAGGGAAGGTCCTGGGTGGGCTCGACAATGACGGGCACCCGGGCCTGCGCGATTTCTTTAGCTACCAGCCAGCCTTCGGCGGCGCCGACCAGCACCAGCTTGATTCCGTATTCGCGCGCCAGGGCAATGGCCGCAAGGATATCGCTCTGCCGATCGGCGGCGGCATAGAGCGGCAGCTTGCCGGCGAGCATTGGCTGCAGCGCTTCGAGATCCAATCGCGATGCGCTCACTTTGCGAAAGCGATTCTGTTCGAAGTCCTGCCGTCTCTTGGCAAATTCGCGCGCGTCGTCGAAGAGCTCGCGCAGGGTTTCCAGGGAGACGCCGTGCGTGGATTGCAGCGCCGAGCGGCCCGAGAGGCCGAGCCGCACCACCATGGCCAGCGAGGGCCGGATGACGCGGCCGTCAGTGCCCACCAGCGCGGCCTGTCCCGAGACGAGTCCGCCCGCGGGCGCGGCGACCGCCGAGGTAATGCCGCCGAGGCGCGCCACTGGAAAGAGCAGCGACGCAGGATTGACGCTCTCGAACGCGCGCAGCGAAGCGTGAATGGGCGAGCCCGGATGGGTTACTTCGCCTTCGCCGCCGCCGCTGCGCCCTCCCGAGTCATTGGCGGTTTCTTCGCCGGTGATTTCGACCAGGCCCAATTCCGACCAGGCGTCGATAAAGCCTGGCGCCAGCACTTTTCCGTGTGCGTCGATCACCCTGCAGCCTGCTGCCGGCGCGGTCGCGATCTTTCCGCCGCGCAGGACGATGGCGACCGGGCGTCCGTCCACGCCGGTGGCGCCTTCAATCGAGGTACACGGCGCGGCGGCAACCGGCAGCAGGGCGGGCGCGGCCACCGGCAGCTGGGGAGGCGTCGCGGGATGCGGCGTCAGCGAGGCAGCCTCCCGCTCGGGGCCGGACAGCTCAAAGTCGCTCACGTCGGCGGGGCCCGTGCGCGCGTCATAAGTAATCACGCCGTCGGCCCAGACCCGCTGGGCCCGCGCATAGACCGAGAATGGCTGGCGATCCCAAAGGACGACATCGGCCATCTTCCCGGCCTCGAGCGAGCCGGAGCGATCGTCCACGCCCATGATCCACGCAGGGTTGAGCGTGATCCAGCGCAGCGCTGCATCGTCCGCGATCTTCACGCCGGATGCGCGCGCCGCAAAGAGCGCCTTGCCCGCTTCCTGATTCAATCGCTGGATACCTTGAGCTGAGTCGGAATGAATGGCGACGCGAACCCCCGCCTCTTCGTCGAGCCCGGCAT
>JANYKT010000083.1 GCA_025358085.1 Deltaproteobacteria bacterium
CGTGGGCATTTCGGATGGCGGGATCTCGGGAAGCGCACCCAACTGGCTGGTGACGAGCAGCACCGTGCCACCGCTGCGGACGGCGCCCCGCCACATCCAGGTGGTGGTGACGAACGGAAGCATGACCGTGTCGGTGGACGGTGTGCAGGTACTTTCCCAGGCGGTCACGTTGCCGCCCAACGTGCTGGTCGGCTTCTCCGGTGGCACCGGCGGCCTGTTCGACCTGCACGCTGTTTCGAATGTGTCGATCGTCAGCGCTCAATAATGCGTCAGGCGACCGAGTGCCCGGCGGCGAGGCTCCGCCACATTGCCTTCCCCAACTCGCTGGCGAGGCCGCTTATGCCGGTTCCCGGGAGCCCCGAAAAACCATCAGCACCGGCAGGTGGTAACTGGATCTTGATCCTCAGGGTCGGTCCGGCCTGCTGCGATCGCGACCGATTCATCTATGTCGCCAACTCCTCCGCGACCAGGCGCTACTCACTTCCGGGCTGACGGATGCAATCGTCTGTCCCAGCCTGAACCAGGGAGCGCGTCGCCGCCGCCGCCCCCGGCGTGATGCCTTCTCCAATAGATTCTGCACTTCGAAAGTACGACAGTGCGTCCAACCCGCGACCACTGCGGCTCGCGTAACCCGCGTGCTAATGGTCGTATCCCTTGTTCCCCACCAGCGACCGCGTGAATCGATAGGCCGCATAGCTGATCGGCACGGCGATGAAGATCCGCTCGCGCAGGCGGCCGAGCAGGTTGGGCCGATACCAATTCGGGCGAAAAGTAATCCGACCGCCGTCGGCCGCGAACGGGTCCTCCTGCAAGCTGCCTCCGTCCTCCCAAGTGAGCGCCATCATTGGCCGCGCGACGGTGGAGAGATTCGGCATTCCGCGATGCCAGAGGTTGGAGCTGCGCACGAGCACGTCGCCCTGCTGCATGGGAAGCCGCACGGACCCGGGGTTCTCGAGCGCGAAACGCCAGAACGGATAGAACTTCCGGTGCGTCCCCGGGCACACCTCAATCGCGCCGTTGACCAGGTCGGTGTCGACCACGGCGATGTTCGCGATCATGAACTCCTGCGTGAACGGACGGTCGGCGTGGCAGTGCTGTTTCACGCTCCCGGGCAGGTTGAAGTTGAGTCCGACGTTGGGCGCGCGCACAGACGCCGGGTGAAGCTCGCGGATGAGGTCGATGAGCCCGATCTCGCGCAGCCGTTCGTGGACGAAGCGGGACTCGGCCCCCGGGAAGCAGTTGAGGTGCCCGCTCAGCAGGCCGCCGCCCGAGAAGAGCTGGCCGTTCGAGCGGACGCGGTCGAACTCCTCGGCGATGCGCGCGCGCAACACGTCCAGCTTCTCCCGAGGGACCGCGCCCCGATGGATGAAGTAGCCCTGCTCGGCGAAGTCCTGTTTGTGCTTCGCCGCCTCTTCGAGCGCGAGTCCGGGCACGGGGACAGGAAGGGGGGCAGCAGCGCTGATGGCCATGGGTCTCTCGTTGCCGCCGAGCGGACAGCGGAGCAATAGTCTACATGGTCCCCAGCGGCCCGCTCAAGCGTGCTAGTCGCTGCGCGATGGATGTGCTCATCCTCGGCGGCACCGGTGTCATCAGCGTTGGAATCGTGCACCAGCTGCTCGCGCGCGGGGCGAGCGTCACGATCTTCAACCGGGGACGGGTCTCCGCCAGACTCCCCGATCAGGTCCGGCAGCTGCGGGGCGATCGCACGGACCGCGCTGCATTCGAGCGGGTCTTCGAGCACTCCCGCTACGATGTCGTGATCGACATGATCTGCTTCACCCCCGAAGACGCCGGGAGCACCGCGCGCGCATTTGGCGGACGCTGCGCGCAGCTGCAGCTCTGCTCGACCGTCTGCACGTATTCGACCCAAGTCCCGCCGCAAGTGCTCGTGGACGAGGCGTGGCCGCAGGAGCCCGAGACTCGGTACGGCAGGGACAAGGTCGCGTGTGAGCGCGTGCTCGCGCAGGCCGCGGCGCAGCGGAAGTTCGCGCTCACCATCGTCCGGCCCAGCCAGACCTACGGGCCGGGCGGCCCGATGCTGGACCAGCTCGAGATCGACGGCGTGGCGTGGGATCGGGTCGCTCGGGGGCTGCCGATCCTCTGCGCAGGAGACGGCCTCGGCCTCTGGCAGGCCCTGCACCGCGACGATTGCGGCAAGCTCTTCGCATGGGCCGCGCTGAACCCGCGCACGTACGGCGAGGCGTACAACGCGACGGGTCCGCGCGTCCTGACCTGGCGCGACTACCACCGCGAGGTGGCGGCGGCGCTGGGTGCGCGCGCACGCCTCGTCTTTGCGCCGGCCGGTTGGCTCCTGCAGCGGCAGCCCGCGCGCTTCGGCTTCCTGCGCGACGTCTCGCGGTTCCACGGCGCGTATTCCTCGGCAAAGGCGCGGGCGCACGTGCCGGAGTTTATGGCCACGGTCGGGCTCGAGGAGGGCGCCCGCGCGACGATCGCAGCGCTGCGCCAGCGGGGCGGGCAACGCGACGGCGCTACGGACCTGGAGTACCAGCGGCTGGTGGACGCGGCGCTTTTGGCCGGGTTTCCGATGGAGCATGCCTGAACGCTTTCATCGGATGCGGTTTCGGTAGAGACTCGCTGCCGCACGACTTGCAGTTGGAGAGCGGGAGCCGGGTTTTGAGCGCTGACAACACGAGGCCCCGAGCGGGCGAAACCGGGCTCATGCGGCAGCCGCGCGATCCGGGCGCGCTCGGTCCCATGCCGTCCCTCCGTATCCAGGAGCTTTGGTTCGCCTCGGTGCGCCGCCAGTGGCAGACGCTTGCGCTGGTGCCCGCGCAGGAGGGCAAGTCCATCCTGCCGCTCGCGCGCGCGCTGGCGACGGTCGGCCAGTTCCACCGGGCCGCTCCGCTGCGCGTGATCGATGTGACGGGAATGGGGCTGGACGAGATCGCGGACCTGACGCTTGGCGCGATGAGCTCGCACGAGCGCAACGAGGGCGGACGAATCCTGGTGCTCGAGCCGATCTCGACCAACCCCTTTGGCACCGCCATCGCCATGACATCGGATGCGGTGATCCTCTGCGTGGAGCTGGGGGTAACGGACATGGAGGAAGCTCGCCGTGCCCTCGACCAGATCGGGCGCGAGCGGTTCGTCGGGACGGCGATTATCGAGTGAGCGAGGGCTTCGCCGGCTCTCCCCGCAGCACGCGCTCATAGACGGCGCTCATGTCCACCGCCATGCGAGCCGGAGCAAACAGCGCCTCGACGCGAGCGCGCCCGGCCGCTCCCATGCGCGCGCGCCGCTCGGGATCGCGCAAGAGCGCGAGCAGATTTCCCGCGAGTGCGTCGACGTCTGCCGGCGGCGAGAGCAGGCCCGTCCGGCCATGCTCCACGACCTCGGGCGTTCCGCCGTTGTCGAGCGCCACCACCGGGCGGCGCATGGCCATCGCTTCGGCGAACACCAGCCCGAAGGGCTCCTCGAACGACGGAAGCGCGAAGACGTCGCCGGCGGCGTACATGCGCGCGACGTCGGCGCGGGGGCCCGTGAACCGCACGCTCTGCCCAAGGCCCAGCTCCGCGGCGAGCTGCTCGAGCTCGCGGGTGTAGTGCGGTGTTCCCGCGAGCACGTCCTCCGCTCCGACCAGCAGCAGCCGCGCCTCGGGGAGCGCAGCTCTGACCTTTGCGAACGCCCGCAGCAGCTCGCGGTGGCCCTTCCAGTGGAAGAGGCGCGAGATGCAGGAGATCACCGGCGCGTCTTGCGCGATGCCGAGCTCGCGCCGGACCGGTGCCGGATCGGTGTCGGGGTCCCACTGCGACGGATCGATGGAGTTGAGCACCGTGTGCACGCGGCCGGCGCGGTATCCGCGGTCGGTCAGCGAGCGGGACACGAACGCCGAAATTCCCACGAGCGCATCCGCGCGGCGAAAGGCCCAGCGGACCGCGCCGCCGATCCAGTCGTCGCACTTCACGTGGAGGTGAATGAGGGCGCTCGCGCCGGTGATCCGCGCGAGCGCCGCGCAAGCGACCGCGTCGCGGGGACGGTCGCTTGCGTGCAGGATGCGGATGTCGTGCTTCCGGATATACGCGGCGAGTCCGGCCATGGCCGGAAGGAGCCGCGCGGCTTCGGCGATCTTCTCGAGCCGCCCAGCGCCCGAGGTCAGCGAGGGCCCGAACCTCGTGGGCCGGACCCGGACTCCCTCGATTGCGCTCAGCGCCGCAAAGGACTTCGTGTCTGGCGGACAGGCCGCGTGCAGCTCGAAGCGCCCGCGATCGAGGTGCCGCAGGAGCAGTCCGTGAATCCAGGTGTCGGCGCCAAAGCTCTCGGGCGAGTTCAAGAAAAGGATTCGCACCGGCGGTCGGGAGCCCTGTTCGTCCACGCGCACACTTGGTATCACGCAGCGAAATGAAGCTGAGACCTTTCGGGCGGACCGACCTGCGCGTATCGGCCATCGGCGTCGGCTGCGCGCGCCTCGGCGGCATCTTCAAGCCGGAGTCGGGGAGCTTCGTCGAGCTGCTCGCCGCCGCGCTCGATGGCGGCATCAACTTCTTCGACACCTCCGACATGTACAGCCAGGGCGAGAGCGAGGCCTTGCTAGGGCGCGCGTTCTGCCGCCGGCGCTCCGAGGTGATCATCGCCAGCAAGGCCGGGTTCAAGCTTCCCGCGCAGCGGCGCGCCATCGCCCGGATCAAACCTCTGGTGCGGCCGCTGATCCGGATGCTCGGCCTGAAGAGGGAAAACCTGCCTGCGGCGGTGCGCGGCGAGCTGAGCCAGGACTTCTCCCCCGATTACCTCCGCCGCTGCGTCGAAGGCAGCCTCTCCCGCTTGCGGACCGACCGGCTCGACCTGTTCCAGCTGCACAGCCCGCCCGCGGAAGTCGTCGAGCGGGGCGACTGGGTGGAGGTCCTCGATACACTCCGCGCCGAAGGAAAGATCCGTTGGTATGGCGTCTCGTGCGACGACGCGCGCGCGGCGCGGGCGGCGCTCCAGCACCCCGGGGTCGCCTGCGTGCAGATTCCGGTGAGCATGCTCGAGCACGCGGTGGCTGACGCCGTGCTGCCAGCGGCTGCCGAGCGCGGCGTCGCATTGATCGCGCGCGAAGTCCTGGCGAACGGGCTGCTCGTCAAGGACCCGGCCGGCCTGGATCTCGCCCGCTACTGCAGCTCCGAAGCCGAGCAGCAACGGCGCGCGCGGCAGCTGGAGCTGGCGCGGCAGCTCGCGGCGCAGCAAGGGACGACCGTTGCGCAGCTGGCGCTGCAGTTCGCGAGCCGGCTCCCGGGCGTCTCCGTCTCGCTGGTGGGCGTGCGCACCCGCGGGCAACTCGACGACCTGTTGCGGATCGCGGGCGCGGCGCCGCTTGCGGAGGCTGCGCTGCGCAGCGCTGGCGGCCTCTAGCAGGTTGCTCGCCGCTCACTTCTTCGGCCGCGCGTTTCCGCGCCGCTGCAGCAGCTCTCGCCGGGCCTGCGCACGGCTTTCTCCGGACTCCACGCCGGCCGCGCGTGCAGGCTCGGCGCTCCGCCCCAGCCGTTCGGCGAGCTGGCGGATCGAGGGGAAGCGGAAGAAGTCCACCAGCGAGACCGGCCGCTGCAGTTTCTCTTCGAGCTTGCTGCTGGCCCGTACGAGCAAGAGCGAGTTGGCGCCCAGCTCGAAGAAGTTCGCCTCCGCCGACACTTTGCCGACAGAGAGAAGGGCCTCGAACACGCTGGCGATGCGCTGCTCCAGCTCGTTGAGCGGGCGCTGCCCGGGCTTTTGCGATGCCGTAGCCGGCTCGACGCGAGGAAGGGCCACGCGATCGATCTTGCCGTTGGGCGTGCGGGGCAGCTTGTCGATCACGACGATGCGCGCGGGAAGCATGAAGACCGGCAGCCGCTCCCGGAGGTGCGCGCTGAGGACGCCCGGGAGATCCTGCGCCACGGTGCCCCGCGCGGGCTGGTTGGCGTAGCTGGCCCAGGGCCTCGCGGCCGGCCGGCGCAGCTCTCGAGGGCGCGAAACTCCATCGCGCACGAACAGCGCGTCGAACCGCGCGGGGTCTCCGGAGCGCGCCCCCTGCGCCTCCGCCCGGTAGCCGGGCGCGAGCGCGGCGACCTGGCCCGGATCCACCGGCGCCGCCTCGGCGGTCTCCGAAGCTCCGCGCAACGCGGCAGCGGCCCGCACGGCATCGACCACGCGCGCGTTCGGAATGTCGGTCACGCGCAGGACGTCGCCTGCCCCGCGGAGCGCCTCGCGGATCGCCGGAAGCCCTTCGCGGCCCGGCCTGCTCTCGATGGCGACCAGAGGGGATTCGGCAGCCATCGCCTTGCGCAGGACCACGTCGTAGCGGAAGCGGTTCATCTCGTTCGCAGCCGCGCTGGACTTGAGCCGCACGCGGACGTCGGCGAGGTCCGGCCACTGGTGCGCGAGCGCCTCGAACAGCTCCGGATCGACGACCAGCTCCCGGTCGCGTGCCATGGCCTGCCGCACCTTGGCGAGCAGCTGCTCCGGCGGCAGCGTCCCGGGCGACCGGGCCTGCTCCACGCTGGTCCAGAATGCTTCGAGGAGCGGGAGGCTGCGCAGGTCGCCGGCGAACAAGGCGCCGCCCGGCAGCAGCCTCGCCCACGCCGCATCGAGGACCGCGACGAGATGGTCGACGTCGGGAAAATACTGGGCCACAGAGTTGAGCACGACCGTGTCGAAGCCCGCCTCGGCGAGGTTCGCGAGATCGTGGGCAGCGCGCTGCTCGACCTGCACCTGCGAGAGCCCGCGCAAGCTCGCGACCTGCCGCAGCCGCGCCACCGCCTCCGCCGAGAAGTCGACGCCGACGTACCGCTCGCATTGGGGCGCCAGGTCGAGGAGCAGCATTCCGGTGCCGAAGCCGATCTCGAGGGCGCGTCGCGGGCTGAGCTCCTGGATCCGGCTCACCGTCGCTTCGCGCCATTCGCGCATCTCCGCTTCCGGCAGCGCCGCGCCCGTGTAGCTGCTGCGCCACCCGGCGAGCTCTCCGCGCGAAGCTTCCTCGCGATAGGTCTCCTCCCAGACCGCCCTCCATCCTTCGACCGCCGCGCCGTCGCCGCCCGTGCGGTCGCGCGCGGCGACGTACGCGACCAGACGCTGATCGCCCGTGCCCTGGCCATCCGCGACGACCACGGCCTCCGACACGTCGGGGTGCTTTCCCAGCGTCGCCTCGATCTCGCCGAGCTCGATTCGATGGCCGCCGATCTTGACCTGGTGGTCGACCCGCCCGAGGAATTGCAGGTCGCCGTCGTCACGGAAGCGCACGAGGTCTCCCGTGCGGTACCAAATCCCGGTCTCTCCCGGAGGCGTGACGAAGCGGGCCGCGGTCACCTCGGGACGGCCGAGATACCCTGCCGCGACGCCTGCCCCGCCGATGAGCAGCTCGCCTTCGACTCCCGGAGGCAACGGCTGCAGCCGCGCATCGACCACCAGCAAAGCCGTGTTGGCGATCGGACGGCCGAGCGTGATCGGCAGGCCCGGCAGTACGCACGCCGCGGTCGACCAGACGGTCGTCTCGGTCGGGCCGTACATGTTGAGGATCTGCGCCTGGGTCACCTGGCCCAGCTCCTCGGCGAGCGGCGGCGGCAGCGCCTCCCCGCCGAGCAGGAGCCGGTGCACCGGGCCAAGCGCGGCGCGGGTGCGCGGGTCGGCCAGCATCATCGCGGCCAGCGAGGGCGTGCATTGGAGGTGCGTGACGCGGTGACGCTGCAGCTGGGCGGCGAGGCTTGCATCGAAGCCGTCGCGATCGGCCTGCGCCGCGCACAGCTGCCGCAGTCGATCGAGCGCGGGGAGGCTCGCGAGCGTCCGTTCCGTCTCGACGCCGAAGTCGAGCAGGCAGGCCACTTCGTCGACGCCCAGGTCCTGGAGCTCCAGCGCCTTCGTGCGGCAGCTCTCGGGCGTGCCGAACAGACCCGCCGTGTTGACGTAGCGCGAGAACGCATGGTCGAGCAGCGCCTCCAGCTCCGCCTCGTCGAGGTCCTCGAGGCGGCCTGCAGGGCCGGCGGCATCGGACGCACCCGCCGGGCGAGCGAACGAGGTCGTCTCCCAGCGCGTCTTTGCGATCAGGTCGGTCGAGGTGCGGAGGTAATCGAGAAAGGGCTTGCGCACCGTGCGCAGGACGTCGGCCTCGTCGTCGCCGATGAAGGTGTGGATCATCAGGCTGACGTGGCCGTCGCCTGTGTGGCCCGCCTCGCGGTGGGCCTTGCGATAGACGGCGATGTTGCGCACGAGCTCGTCGCGTTTCATCACCAAAAGGTTGGTGAGGATCGACGCGCCCAGGCGGCCGGCGAGCGCGAAGGTCTCCGGGTTTCCGCCCGCGGTCAGCCAGATCCGCGGCTCGCGCTGCACCGGCGGCGGGAAGATGCGGACCGGAACTTCGCGTCCGTCTCCCCCGCGCGCCTGGATCTCTTCGCCACGCCACAGCCGCCGGATGGTCTCGATGCCTTCCTCCATGAGCCGGCGGCGATCGGCGAAGTTGTCCGGCGCCAGCGCGAAGTCGGCCGCGTGCCAACCGGAAGCGAACGAGAGCCCCACGCGCCCGCCGGAGAGGTTGTCGACGACGGACCACTCCTCCGCGCAACGGATGGGGTTGTGCAGCGGCACCACCACGCTGCCGGCGCGCAGCTGCACGTTGCGGGTGATCACCGCCAGCGCGGCGCTGGTGAGCGACGGATTCGGGTAGAGACCGCCGAAGGCGTGGAAGTGGCGCTCGGGAGTCCAGACCGCGGAGAAGTCGTGGGTGTCCGCGAAGCGGGCGCCCTCGAGCAGCAGCCGATAGCGGTCGCTCGAAGGTCCGCCAGCGTCGGCCGCGAAATAGAAGAGGCTGAACTCGAGCGGCTTGCGGCTTCGCCCGGCGTTTCCCGCAGAGGCGAACGACCGCGTCGCGTCCTCCTGTACGACCACGGTGTAGCCACGCGCCAGCGTCCAGAACAGTTCAAGCACGGAGATGTCGAAGGAGATGCTGGTGACCGCGAGCCAGGTGCCGGGCGGGCCGTCGCCGAGGAGCGCGTCCATTCCGGCGAAGAAGTTGGCGACGTTGCGGTGCCGCACCTGCACGCCTTTCGGCCTGCCGGTGGAGCCCGAGGTGAACAGCACGTAGGCGATGTCCTCGCCGCCCACCGTCGATGCTGCTTTCCCGGCGGCCGGGCGAGCCGCGTCGATCGCGACGACCTGCGCGGCGGTGTCGGGCAGTCGAGGCCGGAGCGCTTCGGTGGTCAGGAGCACCCGCGCGGCGGAGTCTTCGAGCATCCAGACGATGCGCTCGCGCGGATAAGCCGGATCGAGCGGAACGTACGCTGCGCCTGCCTTGAGGATGCCGAGCAGCCCCACCACCATCTCGATCGACCGGTCGGCGAAGATCCCCACGCGGTCGCCCGGCACAACCCCCCGTTGACGAAGCCCGGCGGCGAGCGCGTCCGCGCGCGCCTCCAGCTCCGCGTAACAAATCGACCGGTCCCGGAAGACGATCGCCGTCCGGTCCGGCGTGCGCGCAGCCTGCGCAGCGATGGGCCCGTGCACGGTGAGGTCCTCGGGCAACGGAGCCTCGGTGCGGTTCCATTCAATGAGACGGGCGCGCTCTTCGGGAAGCACGCGCGGTAGATCGCCGACGGTCACCTCGGGCCCAGCCGCGGCCAAGGCCTCGAAGGTCGCGACGAGATGCGCCACCAGACGATCGGCGGCCTCCTCCGCATAAAGCGCTTTGTCGTACGAGAGCTTTCCCCGGATCTGCCGCCCGCCGTAGCCCATCAAATTGAGCGGGAAGCTGGTCTGGTGGATCCAGTCGAAGTCCCGCTCGAGCCAGTCGCCGCCCTCCGCGCGCAACCGGTCGTTGTTGTGCTCGCCGACAAACACGACGATGTTCTCGAACAGCTGCGCGCCGGGGGGCAGGGCCGAGCACCCCGTGATCTCGACCAGGGGGAATTGCTCGTGCGCCCGCAGCGCGACCTGCTGCGCGCGGGCACCCTGCAGCCAGGCGGTCAGCGACTGCGCGGGGTCGAGCCGCAGGCGCACCGGCAGCGTGTTGATGCAGAGCCCCACGGCGTCCCGCAGATCGGCCGGGGCGCCGCGGCGGCACCCGCGCGTCGAACCGAACAGGACCTCGCCGTCTCCGGTGAAGCAGCCCAGCACGAATCCGAACACGGCCTCGAATGCCGTCCACACCCGCACGCCGCGCGCGTCGCAGAACGCGCGCAGCGCAGCGCTGCATTCGTCTGAGAGGAGGAAATGCTTTTCGCTGTTGCGCTTGCCCGGATCGAGCGCCGCGAGCGCCGGCACCGCTCCGGGAGCGCGCTGCAGACTGGTCAGTCGCGTCGGCGCCTCGATGCCGCCGAGCAGCTCGCGGAAGAACTCGCGCGAGGAGGGCCGCGTCGCTTCCAGGTGCCGTCCGAGCCACTCGATGTACCCCGCATACGGAGCGTGCTGCGGCAACGCCGCCCCTCCTCCTTCCCGCGCGGCGCGCAACAGCGCGAAGAGGTCCTGCAGCACCGGCACGATGCATTCGCCGTCGAGGACCGCGTGCGCGTAGGAGACCACCAGCCACGAACGCGCCGGACCTGCGCGCAGCAGGGTGAAGCGGATCAGGGGCGCCTGGCCGAGGTCGAAACCGCGGTGGCGATCTTCTGCGAGGAAGGCGTCCAGGTCCGCGCGCGCAGCCGCCGGGGAAAGGTCGCGGGTCGCAAGCTCGGGCGCGGCTTCGACGAGGACCTCCTGCAGCGGCTGCTCGAGCCCGGCCCAGCGGAAGCGTGTGCGCAGCGCAGAGTGCCGGCGGCCCAGCTCCCGCACCGCCCGCGCCAGACCGTCCTCTTCGATTCGCTCGCGCAGCTCGCCGACCGCCTGCTCGAGATCCGTACCGGGAGATCCACCGCCGAGCTGGTGAATCAGCATTCCCTGCTGCATGGGGGACAGCGGATACGAAGTCTCGATTTGTGCTTCCCCCAAAGAGACCGCCTTCCGCGGTTGCGCACAGCTCACTGCGGCGCCTAGCCTAGAACGCGAAGAAGCGGGGGTGAAGCATTTGAGCGGCGAAAGTACGACGATTGCCGTCATCGGCATGGCAGGGCGGTTCCCTGCAGCACGGTCGGTGGAGGAGCTCTGGCGGAAGCTGCGTGCGGGCGAGGAATGCCTGCGGCGCTTCGGCGACGGAGAGCTCCGCGCGGCCGGCGTTCCCGACCGGCTCCTCGACGACCCGGACTACGTCCGCGTCCAGGGCTTCCTCGAGGACATCGACCTGTTCGACGCGGGCTTCTTCGGCCTGAGCCCGCGCGACGCGGCGATCTTCGATCCCCAGCACCGGTTCCTGCTCGAGGTAGCCTGGGAGGCTTTCGAGGACGCCGGCTACGTCCCCGACGCAGTGCCCGGGGCCGTGGGCGTGTTCGCCGCAGCGGGCGCCAACGACTACTTCATCGAGAACGTGCTCAAGAAGCCGGACCTGGTCGCAAGCGTCGGCGAGTGGCTTTTGCGGCACACGGGCAACGACGCGAACTTCCTCGCGACGCGGGTCTCGTACCAGCTGAACCTGAAGGGCCCGAGCATTTCGGTCCAGACGGCCTGCTCGTCGTCGCTCGTGGCGATCCACCTGGCCTGCCAGAGCCTGCTGTCGGGGGAGTGCGATGTGGCGCTGGCCGGCGGCTCGGCGGTGAATCCGCGCCAGCCTGCGGGCTACCTCTACGGCGAGGGGGAGATCTACGCGCCCGACGGGCACTGCCGGCCCTTCGACGCCCGCGCGAAAGGCACCGTGGCCTCGAGCGCGACGGGCGCGGTGATCCTCAAGCGGCTCGAAGACGCCGTCCGCGACGGGGACACGATCCGCGCGCTCATCCTCGGCAGCGCCATCAACAACGACGGCGCCGAAAAGGTCGGCTTTCTCGCGCCCAGCGTCGAAGGCCAGGCGCGCGTCGTCGCGGAGGCGCTCTCGATCGCCGGCGTCGCGCCCGATGACATCTCCTTCATCGAAGGGCACGGCACCGGCACGCTGCTCGGCGATCCGGTCGAGCTCGCGGCGCTGCAGCAGGTGTTCGGCGAAGCGGGCTCGCGCGGCCACAGCTGCGTGATCGGATCGATCAAGAGCAACATCGGACATGCAGGCGAGGCCGCCAGCATGGCAGGCTTCATCAAGGCCGTGCTCGCGCTGCAGCACCGCGAGATCCCGCCCACGGTCCACTTCGAGTCGCCCAATCCGCGCGCGGCGCTGGAGGGCCGTCCTTTCTACGCCTCGGGCAAGCTGTTGCCCTGGCCCGGGAACGGCAAGCCACGGCGCGCCGGGATCACCGGGCTGGGCGCGGGCGGCACCAACGCACACGTCGTGATCGAGGAAGCCCCGCCCGCGGAAGCGCTGGTCGCAGGTGGGCGGCCCGAGCAGCTCCTCGTCGTCTCGGCGCGCAGCCGCAGCGCGGTCGACCAGGCCTGCGCGCAGCTCGCGGCCCGGCTCGAGGCTGACCCCGGCGTGCGACTCGCGGACGTTGCCCTCACGCTGCAGCAAGGCCGCAAGGCCTTCGCACACCGCCGCGGCGTGGTGGCGCGCGATGCAGCGACGGCCGCGGCCCGGCTGAGAGACCCGGCCCTCGGCTTTTACGGCGACGCGACGGAAGCGCGCACCGTCGCCTTCCTCTTCTCCGGCGGCGGCGCCCAATATCCGGGCATGGCGCGCGGCCTGTGCCTGCGCGAGCCTGCCTACCGCGCTGCGATGGACGAATGCCTCGCCGCGGCGCCCGTCTCGCTCGGGCTTCGCGCCGCGCTCTTTCCACCGGACGGCGACCCCGCGCACGATGAGCGACAGCTCGAAGCGCCCTCGCTCGGCCTCCCGGCGCTCTTCGCGACGGAGCTTTCCCTGGCGCGGCTGCTCGGGTCGCTCGGGATCTCGCCCTCTGCGGTGCTCGGCCACAGCGCGGGCGAGTACGCCGCGGCGTGCCTCGCGGGCGTCTTCAGCGTCGCCGACGCGATGAAGCTGGTCGCGCTGCGCGGCGAGCTCTTCGAGACGCTCCCCGAAGGGGGAATGCTGAGCGTGCCGCTGCCCGAAGCGGAGCTCGCGGCCCTTCTGCCGGCGGGGCTCTCGATCTCCGTCGTCAATGGCCCGTCGCTCTGCGTGGTCTCGGGGCCTGTGCCCGCGCTCGCCGCCTTCGAGCAGCAGCTCCGCGCGCGCGAAATCGAGCCGACGCGCGTGCACATCAACGTCGCGGCGCATTCGGCGATGGTCGATCCCATCCTGCCGAAGTTCGACGCCGCGTGCCGCGGTATCCGCTTTCGGCCGCCGCAGTTGCCGTACATCTCGAACGTCACCGGGACCTGGGCGCGCGCCGACGACGTGACCAGCCCCGCCTATTGGGTGCGGCACCTGCGCGAGCCGGTCCGCTTTGCCGATGGGCTGCGCGCGCTGCGGGAGCAGAAGAGCCTCCTGCTCGAGGTCGGTCCGGGGCGCACGCTCACCAGCCTCGCGCGGCAGCAGGGCGCGGAGGCGGAGAGCACGCTGCGCCATCCCAAGGAGAACGTCGACGATGTCGAGACGCTGCTCTTTGCCCTCGGCAGGATCTGGGCGCGAGGGGTGCCGCTCGACTGGGAAAAGATCCGCGGCGCGCCGGGCCGCCGGATCCCGCTGCCGACCTATCCGTTCGAGCGGCAGCGCCACTGGGTGGTGCCCGAGGCAAAGGTGGCCACGGCCCTGGAGGGAAAGCGAAAGGACGTGGGCGACTGGTTTGCCGCGCCGGCGTGGCACCCGTCTGCATGGCCAAAGGGCGCCGCCGTGGGGAGCGCTGCGCCCGCGCTGGTGCTCGACGCTGGCGGAGCGCTGGGCCGGGCCGTGTGCGCGGCGCTGGGCCAGGGACCGGTGGTGCGGGTCTTCTCCGGGGCCCGCTTCGAGCGGAGCGGGGCGGACTATCGCCTCCGCCTCGGCCATCGGGGCGACTTCGAGCAGCTGTTCGGCGATCTGCGCAGCCGAGGTTGCGAGCCGGGCCGCGTCTTCCACCTGGCCGCCGCGGGGAAAGCGAAGCGGGACGACCGCGCTGCATTCGCCGAGGCGACCGATCTCTACGCCGGCCTCGTCTTTCTCGCGCAGCAGCTCGCGGGCCAAACCACGCCGGTCGGGCTGGTCATCGCTACCTGCGGTGCGGTGGCGGTGGGCGGCGAGGCGGTCCGTTCTCCCGAGCGCGCGCTCCTCCTCGGGCCCGCGCTCGTGCTTCCCCGCGAGCTGCCCAACGTCCGGGTGAGCGCGATCGACGTGGACGCCGGCGGTGACCGCGCGTCGATGGCGGAGCTGGCCGCACGGCTCGTGCGCGAGTCGTCCACCGGCGACGTGGTCGCCTCCCGCGGCGGCGCGCGCTTTGTCCGGACGCTGGCGCCGCTGCGTCTCGAGCCGGTGGAACCGGCTTCGTGGATCGAGCCGGGCGCAGCGGTGCTGATCACCGGCGGACTCGGCGGCCTGGGCCTCGCCGTGGCCGCCCACCTCGCGCGCCACCGCAAGGCGCGGCTCGTGCTGCTGGGTCGGTCGGAGGCGAGTGCGGCCGCGATGGAGCGCGTGCGCGCGCTGGAGGACGCGGGCGCGGAAGTGCTGCTCGTGCGCGCGGATACGGGCGACGAGCCCTCGCTGCGGGCGGCGCTCGGCCGTGCCCGGACAAGATTCGGGCGCATCGACGCGGTCATCCATGCCGCCGGCATGCTGCACGACTCGCCCATGGCGGCGCGCGGGGACGACCCGGGACGCGCCGTGATCGAGGGAAAAGCCCTGGGCGCCCTGCTGCTCGACCGGCTGCTCGCGGCAGACCCGCCGCGACTCCTCGTCCTGTTCTCCTCGGTCAGCGCGGTCCTCGGGCTGCCCGGACAAGCCGACTACACCGCCGCGAACGCTTACCTCGACGCGCTGGCGCAGGCGAGGAGCGGCGGGCGGACGCGCGTGGTGTCAGTGGGCTGGAACGCATGGCAGCAGGTCGGCCTCGTCGCCAAAGCGCTGCGTGCGGACGGCGCTTCGAGTGGGCAGCCCGCCGCGGCCCCCGCGCTCTCGGTGCCGCTCTCGCGCGCGAGCTCGTGGGTGGTCGGAGAGCACGTCGTCAAGGACGGCGCCGCAGTGCTGCCGGGCACCTTTGTCCTCGAGCTCTTTGCGCAGGCGCTGGGGCGGCCCGAGGGCAAGACGGTGGAGCTCCGCGACGTCGTCTTCCTGCAGCCCTTCGTGGTTCCGGATGCGGGGGAAGTCCGGGCGCAGATCTCCGTCCGCGGTGACGAGCTGGCGCTGTTCTCGGGGACGGCGCAGGAGCCGAACGCGACCGCGCGCGGAGGCGTTCGCGACGCCGGCGACGCTCCCTCGCACGACCTGGCTGCCCTTCGCACGCGCTGCGCGGCTCTGGTGCCGCTGCGCGACGGCCGGCTCGAGCAGCCGTTCATGGACTTCGGGCCGCGCTGGGGCTCGCTGCGCCGCCTGGCTTTTGGAGCGGGCGAAGCGCTTGCGGAGGTCGAACTCGCCGAGCACTTCGCCAGCGATCTCTCCGGGCATGTCCTGCACCCGGCCCTGCTCGACCTCGCGACCGGCACCGCGCAGGCGCTGAAGCCCGGCGTCGATCCGCGGCGCGACTTTTTCGTGCCGTTCTCGTATGCGCGCATCCTCGTTCGCGGGTCCCTGCCGCGGCGGTTCTTCAGCCACGTGCGGCTCCAGCCCGACGGTTCGGCCGACGAGATCGTCTTCGACGCCAACCTCTTCGACGACGTGGGCCGCGAGCTCGTCGCCATCGAGGGATATCGCCTGCGTCGCGTCCGCGAGGGAGGGCTTGCGCGCCGGCGAGGAGGACGCCACGCGCCTGCGGCGCTCATCGCCGCGGCCCGCGAGGGGATCCTCCCCGACGAGGGGCTGGACGCGCTCGACCGTGTCCTTGCCTCGCCGGGAGCGCCGCACGTCGTGGCGTCGTCGGTGGACGTGCTCGCGTGGAAGGCGCGGCTGGATCAGGCGGCCGCACCGCCCGTCGCGGGCTCGCTCGCGGTGGCCGCGGCGGAGCAGGGCGGCGCCGGAAGTCCGCGAACCGAGATGGAGCGAGCGCTCGCCGCGCTCTGGCGCGAGCTGCTCGGGGTGGAGAACCCGGGGCTGGGCGACAACTTCTTCGACCTGGGCGGCGAGTCGCTCATCGCCGTCCGCATGTCGGTCCGGCTGCGGCGGCAGTTCGGCGTCGAGCTTCCGCTGGCCGCGCTGTTCGAGACGCCCACGCTGGAGAAGTGCGCGGCGCTGCTCGACCGCGCGCGCGGGGTGGTGGCGGACGGGACGCCGGCGGCAGGGAACGTGGTGCCGGTGGTGCCCGCCGCTCGCCCGAAGCGACTGGTCCTGATCAAGCCGGGACAGCCGGGCCTCCCGCCCTTCTTTTGCGTGCACGGCGCGGGCGGCAACGTCATGAACCTGCGCGACGTCGCGCGCGGGCTCCAGCCGAAGCAGCCGGTCTATGGCCTGCAGGCGCGCGGCGTGGACGGCGCCGAGCGCCCCCACGAGGACCTGGTCGCGATGGCGGCGGAGTACCTGGGCGAGATCCGGCAGACCCAGCCCGAGGGCCCCTATCTGCTCGGCGGGTATTCCGGGGGCGGCGTGGTCGCGTACGAGATGGCGCAGCAGCTGACCGCCGCGGGGCAGCGCGTGGGGGCGCTGGTGCTGTTCGACACGTTCTCGCCGCTGCTGGAGCGCCGGCGGATGACGCTGGGAGCGGCGCTCGACCGGATGCGCGCGGAAGGCCTCGCGGGTTACCTGGGCGGCGTCTACCACCGGCGTCGCGAGGGCCGGCGGTTCCGGCGGGACGAAGAGGCGCTGGAGCGGGTCCTCGCGACCTCGGAAATGGTGCCCCCCGAGATCCGCGAGACGCATTTGACGAGGTCATTTGCGGCAGCGATGGCCGGCTATCACCCGCGGCCTTGGGATGGGCGGGCAATTCTGTTCTCCGCGCTGGACGTGGCGTGGGTGTTCTCGGGCGCGGGCCCGACGTATGGGTGGGACCGCCTCATTTCGGCGCTCGACGTTCGCCGGGTCGCAGGCAACCATGCGACCCTCTTGCTGGAGCCGCAGGTGGGGGTGGTCATCGCCGCGCTCAACGAGGAGTTTGCGCGCATTCAACAGGGTCACTTAAAAAGGCTGGGCTGAAAGACTTTCGAATTCCCCTTGGTACCGTCGAACCTGGCGCTCGAACGACCCTCCGAGCCTTGACTGGGGCCCGGTTCGTCGCTGCTTTCTGGGTAGTCGCCTATCACTACGGCGCCGGCTTCCTTCGGGAGGTCTCTCCTGTACTCGTCGCGGTGGGCGCCGCGGGGCCCGCCGCCGTCAGCTTTTTCTACGTCCTCTCTTCCGCCGCCGCGAGCTGGGCGAACTGGTGAACGCGCTCAACCGTGTCCACGTGGTCGCGGACGGCGCCGTCTCCATCGGCGACCGCGTGCAGTTCTGGGAAGGCATGATCGCCCACCGGCTCGTCTGCGCGGTGGGCGCCGAGCTGCGCATCGGCAAGCTCTCGCCCTTCAACTACGGCGTCTCGCTGCGACTGCGGTAATCGAGGCTGCCGCGTGCAGGAGCGCATGCGCCGAACGAATCCTGCGCCGAACGAATCATGCGCCAACTCAACGCGGTTCGCGCGGTCTTCGTCCCCGCTGTCGCTACTGCACGACGCGCGCAACTGGTGGCACTACGAACGGCTCGACTGCCGTGCGGCCGCGCCGCCTTCAGCGGGACAGCGCGCCCGCCGCCTGGGGCTTGCGCGCCACGCGATCCTTCAGCTTCAGGAACGGCCGCTCGAGCACGTGCCGGGAGACCAGCGCGCAGGCGAGGCTCGCGGCCCCCGCGATGAGGCCCACCAGGGCGATGCCGGGCAGCACCGAGCCGAAGGGCGCGGGGAAGAGCCGCGGTGAGAGGCCGAGCCCGCGCAGCCAATAGAAGAGCGGGTAGTGCAGCACGTAGAGGCCGTAGCTGTAGCGGCCCATGAACGGCAGCGGACCACGGGAGAAGAGCCGAACCGCCCGCGATCCTTGCGGCGCGGTGAGCAGGAGCGCGGCGGCGAAGCCGACCGCAAGGCAGGTGGGCGAGAAGGTGACGACGAACGGGCTCGACGGATAGAACGTGCGGGAGTGCAGGCCGATGGCGGCGAGGCCCAGGATGGCGCCGCCGCATAAGGCGAACGCGAGCCGGCGGTACCTCTCCAGGCCGCCGTCGCCGCGCGCGGCCAGCGCGAGCAGCGCGCCGGCGGCGAGCGAGCCCATGCGCGCCGGCGTGAACGCGTACGCGGCCACGGGCAAGCGCAGCCAGTACGCGAGCACGGCTGCGATGGCGAGCCCGGCGGCGATGCATCCCAGGCACGCGCCAGAGCCGCGCGGGCGTCGCCGCGAACACGACGAACGGCCAAGCCAAGTAGAACTGCTCCTCGACCGCGAGCGACCAGAAGTGCACGAGCGGGCGCGGGAAGACGTCGAACCCCTGCAGCCCCAGGCTCACGTTGGAGAGATAGCAGAGCGCCGAGAGCCGGTTCGCGGTGGAGATGGGCAGCGAGAGGAGCGCGGACGCAGCGAAGATGAGGCCCAGCGCGACGTAATAAAGCGGAAAGATGCGCAACACGCGGCGCAGGTAGAAGGAGGCCAAGGCGCCCGGCCGGCCGCGGGTGTCGAGCAGGATGCCGGTGATGAGAAAGCCCGAGAGAACGAAGAAGAGATCGACGCCGGACCAGCCGGCGGCGGCCAGCGCCAGCGCCACCTTGTCTACGAGGAGCGTGGGCCTGGCTCCGTCGGTGCCCACGGTGAAGTGATAGACGAGCACGCTCAGGATCGCGAAGCCCCGCACGCCGTCGAGGGCGGGGAGGTGGCGGCGCTCTCCAACCTCTTTCATGAGGGGCATCCTCTCACGCCGGGACGGATGAAGTCATCGGTTGCCCCCACGAGCGCGGGGTCAGGGAACCGCGCTCGGGTCGCCGCCGACGTCCTCGCGCTCGGTCCGCGCCCAGTCCCGCTTGCGCCCGCGGCGCAGCAGGAGCGACAGCTTCCAGCATGTGGTCTCGACCGGGCCGGGCGCCGAGGGCATCCAGGTGTGAAGTCTCACGACGTTGTTCGCTGAAGAGAAGTGTTCATCCGGCGCTCGCTGCGGCTGATTGCGGCTGTCCATGGCTGCAGTCAACCCCAGAGGAGAGAACCGGATGAACACGCACCGTCTCGCCCGAACTACGTTCGCAGGTCGAGCCCGGATCGTTGAGCGCGAGCGCGCAGCGTTCGCCGCCGTCGAGAATGACGCGCGCAGGGCGCCGGTGCTCGACCTCGGCATCGGTGGAGGCAGAACCTCCGAACCTCTGCTCGGGCTCACCAAGGACTACGTCAGCATCGACTATCAGGCGGCGATGATCGACACCTGCCGCCGCAAGTTTCCCGGCGTACGGTTGAACACCGTCGATGCGCGGGATCCTGCTGCACCGCGCGCATGACTTCGGAATTCCCGGCTACGCGACCACCCTGCCGGAGGTCCGTCATCAACTCGCAGACGCGGGGTTCGCACCGCGCCTCGAACTCTTCGGGAGCCACCGCGGCGAGCCGACAGGGCAGGAACTCAGCCGGGAGGACGTCTACGTTCACGTCATTGCACGCAAGCCGGGGCCATATGCGGCGTCTTCGGGTGGCTCTCGTCGGGCCCGGTGCAAGGTAGATGACCTGGTTCAAGGCATCAGGCGATGCAAGAGGCGGCGCGGCCAATCCCGGCGCATGCAGGGCTTTTCGATCAAAAGGAAGTACACACCACAAGGCACCAAAAGAAGCGGTCCCACGATCGCGAATTGCAAAAGCAGATTCATTCCGTACCACGGGGTCGGCGCTATCGAGCGCGTGAGGTCGAGGAGGATCGCCATGACGGGGTTGTGCAACAGGTAGATGGTGTAGCACATGCCTCCCAGCACCGTGACCAGCGGAGCGGAGACCAGGACGTTCGAGATGGGGCCGCGAAAGGCAGCGCAGTACAATAAGAGCACGGCCCAGGGGGCAACGAAGGTTATCAATGCCGAGTCCATTCCTCCTGCGCCCGCGCCCCAGAACAGGAAGAGAAGCGGCCAGCCCGCCAAGGAAACCAGATCCCAGGCCCAGGACTTGCCCGGCTTGCCGTTCCAATGGACCAGATAAATGTCGGCCAGAAGGAATCCAATCAGAAAAAAATGCAAGAAGCGGAGAATGCTCAAGTAGGCCCTTTGGCCGGGTTCGATGAAAAAGAAACCGAGAAGCAAAGATGCGCTGATCAGCGCGGTCATAATCGCTCGTCGCGCAGCGCATCCGCGAATGGCAAAGAGCAGGGACAGCAAGGGCACGAGAAGGTAGAATTGAATCTCCACCTCGAGCGACCAGGCAATGTTGTTGACGGTGCTCTCCGACCCGTAAATCAAGTTATGTAGATAGAAGAGGCTGGCGCACAGGTGCGGGAAGAGTTCGTGAAAGCTGCGGCCCTTCACGGTGACGTGAAGGACGAAGAGGAGCACCATCGCCAAGAGGTAGGGAGGCTCGAGGCGGGTCACTCGCCGCAGGAAGTATTGATCGAGTTCGACGCGATCCCGGCCCTTCAGGAAATGGGCTGCGAAGGGAAGTGCGAGTATGAAGCCGCTGATTACGAAGAACAACTCGACACCATGGAAGCCGTGCCACGCAACGGTCGCTACGAGCCCGTCGTCCGGGCGTGCGTAGGAGGAGGGCGCTTTGACTGCAAGGCCCGCTGCGAGATGAAAGAGCACGACTGCGAAGATGGCGACAAAGCGAAGCCCGTCGATCTCCGGGATGAATCCACCACTTGTCGTCACCCGTTGAAAGACTGACAGAAACGAACGGCGTTTCGGGGCTGGCAGTTCGAAGTTCACACAAGGAGAATCGGGTGACTTCAACCGTTCAGTCAAATAGCAGGCACGGAGCGGTTGGCTTCGGATGACACAAGGGTGGACGCTGTGCCCCAGCGGCGGACGGCGAAGTCCTTGGCCGCCGTCAGTCTGGATCGCCGCGCTGATGATCAAGAGCCACGGGTGGGCCGGCGACGGGCCTGGACGGCGCGGCCCCGGCGTCGAAGCGGCTCACTGGCGAGGAAGGCACAGCTTGGCTCGCAGCTCGGCGCGGCCTGAGAGAGCGCGCGCCGAAGATGCATCGTTGACGGCCTTCGACGTGCACCCGGGGTACACGCTCTCGTAGCACTGGAGTCCGCCCAATACTTCGGGGAATTTCCCTAGTTTTCGACGTAGCGCCAGATGCCCGCCAGCCAATTTCCAGAAATGATCACCCAGCGCGATCCATCAAAGGTGGTGGCGACGCGCTTGGGCCCATTCGTCATGCCAATGGGGGTGGCGGAAAGATAGCTCGAGAAGTTTGTGCCGGCGCCCGCGGTTGCGCTCCGGCGTTGCAGCTTGGGATCGTAGGTTCCATTTGTGGCAAAGCTGTCCGCTGCATACAGGTAGGTGGCCGTGGCGACGATGGAGTTGGCATACCTGCCGGAATCGGTGACCGAGGTCCAGTTGGCACCGAGATCGCTGCTGCGCAGCACCCCGTCCGGATAGCCTGGCTCGTAGAGAACGTTGCCGGGCTGCACCAGCACCTGGTTCGCTCCGTGGAAATGCTCGTTTGAATTGACCTGTGTCCATTGTCCACCGGAGTTGGTCGTCCGCCAAGTGCCATTCGTATTATTGTTCCATTGGGAAACTGCGAGCCAGGTCGTACTGTCGAGGAAAGAAATCGATACTCCGCCCCCGCCTACGTTTCCCATGGCTCCGCGGCCCAGCCAGCTATGCCCGGCATCGTGTGACTCGACCAGCTTGTTGCTGTTGTGAAAGGCCGCGAGCAGGTGACTCGCATCGTGCGGATCAATATCGATAGTGTAGATATCTCGGCCATAGCTTCCGGGATCGATATACACCTGCGTCCAGGAGACGCCGCCATCGGCCGATTTCCAGATACCGTTGTCTGGACCGTAGCCTTGGGCGGCGTACATCACCGGGGCCACACCAGGATTGCGATTTGGGTTGGGATCGATCGCCTCGCCCCATGGGCGGCCCTTCTCGAGGTTTCCGTCGGTGCTGGCCTTGCGGAACGTGGCGCCGTAGTCGGTGCTCTTCCACACGCCTTGGTAACAAATGAAGGCGTAGACGTCGCTCGGGCGCGCCGGATCGACCAAGATGTCCTGCACGCCGTAATTTTGCGCAGCCCCGGCGTAGTCCTTGTCGAGATTGACAGGGGAAGGCGTTACATTCTGCCAGACTCCGGGTGACCCGCTCGCAGGACCGCTGACGGTGATCGCCGCGGTGTCCCGCAGGCTCGCGTTGTCCGGGCTCGTCGCCGTCACGTGATACGAGCCGGCAACGGTGGGTGCTGTGTACAACCCCGAACCGCTCATCAGGCCCCCGGCGCCACCCTCGACGACGGCCCAGGTAACGGAGGATCCGCCCGTTCCCGTGAATTGGGCCGTGAATTGTTGAGTAGCGTTGGTCACCATCGAGGAGTTCCTCGGCGAGATCGCCAGCGAGGGTGGCGTCCCCTGCGTCACGGTGACGGCCGCAGTGGCGAATTTCGTCGCGTCCACGTGTGCAGTCGCGACGACGTGGAACGTTCCTGGCTGCGCGGGAGCGGTGTAGACACCAACCGAGGTGATCGTGCCTCCGGCCGCGGCTTCCTGCACGGTCCATTGCATAGCCGGGTCGGTCGAACCGCTGACCACTGCGACAAAAGTCAGCACGCCGCCTGTCTGCACGATGGCTGTGGCCGGATCCAGGTTGACCCGTATGCCTCCTTCCTGCTTCGAGGATGAGCATGCGGAGGGCAACAGTGCAGTCCAGAAGAGCAGCAAACCAAAAGACAGCGGCTTCGACATGAGTCCCCCAGAGCCAGAGCTTGGCGCGCATCCATCGCGCGCCGTCCTGCGGGAACACTATAAACCCGAGTCGTCCGCTGGGGCGCGGCTCAGCGGGTACTCGCAGGCCGAGGAGGCTCCGCGGACAGTGCGCCGTCGAAAAATCCGCCCAGACGCGCATCCACCTCGCCGGGCGCCGCGACGGCAAAGCCGCCATGACCCGCCCCCGGGACGACCCACAGCGTGGCGCCCGTGGCGCGCTCGCGCAGGCGCTCCATCGAGCGAACGGGCGTGTCCGGATCCTTGTCGCCGATCACGAGCAGCAGAGGCCGCGGCGGGATCGAGCCCACCGCGTCGATCGGGCGCACGGCGCTGACATCGACCCCCGTGCGATCGAACACCGCGCGGGTGATCCAGCGCGAAAGACGCCGCGGAAATTTGTCCGCCAGCTCGTCCTCGAGGGAAGTCCAGGTCGGCCCCAGCGCGACGGCGGCGACCGCCGGATCCACGGCCGCGCGCAGCACCGCGGCGCTGGCGCCGACGGAGAAGCCGAACACCCCGACAGGTGCGGCCAATCGCTGCTGCAGCCAAGACACCGCGGCGGCGACGTCGAGGCGTTCCTGGTCGCCCCAGGTTGCGAGGTCCCCGTCGCTCTCGCCGCTCGCCCTCGAGTCGTAGAGGAGCACGCCGTGCCCGTGCCGCGCGAGCACGGCCGCCTCCGCGAGGAGCTGGGTCCGGTTGCCGCCGAGCCCGTGCACGAAGATGACCGCATCGCCGCGAGGGCCGGGAGCAAACCAGCCCTGGAGCCGCAGCCCGTCGCTCGTTTGGAGTTCGAGATCGGCGAGACCCGGCAACGCCGCGGCCGCCTCCCGACGGTCCTTGCTCGTCACGCGCACGCGCGCCGGTCGCAGAAGCCGCTGCGCGGTTCGCGCCGCCCGCACGGTCCAGGCGGCCGCTGCCGCGACGGCGATGAGCGCCGCTACCGAGAGCAGGCGCCCAATCATCGCGCCGATTTCTTGTCGCGGCCCATGGAAGTCCCGAACGGTAGCAGATTCGGAGCCGCGCACGCCCCGCGAACCTGCAGGAACCTGCGCTGACGTGATAGCAAATGAGGATGATCGGCTGCGCTTCCGGCCACTGCCCTCACCGCGAATGCGGGCGCTGACTGAATGGCCCAGATCGAACTCCAGCCTGCTGACGCAGAAACGCCAACGGCGCCACTGCCTTCTCCTTTCTGGTTCGACGGCGCGGGGGTGCCGCTTTTCGGCTGGTACCACGCGCCCGTTGGGCCTCGTCGCGCGTGCGCCGTCCTCCTCGCCGGCGCGATCGGCTGGGAAGGCGCGGTCACGCACCGCGCGATGCGCCACCTCGCCGAACGGCTGGCTGCCGCGGGCTTCCCGGTGCTTCGCTACGATCACGCGGGGCAGGGCGATTCCGCGCTCGGTGACAAGGACGCCGATCTCGTGCGCGCCTGGATCGACGGGATCCGCGCTGCGCTCGACCGGCTGCAGGCGCTCTCGGGCGCCACGCAGCTGGCCGTCGCGGGCCTGCGCATGGGAGGCACCATCGCGCTTGCCGCGGCGGCGGAGGGAGGCGGGGTCGCGAGCGCGGTGCTCATTGGACCTTTGACAGGATCGGCGTGGGCGCGCGAGATGCGGGCCTACCAGGCCCTGAATGTGACGAGCGCGGAGGGAGAGCCTCCGCCCGGCAGCGAAAACGCTCCCGGCGACGGGGAGTCGGCCGGCTTCCTCATCTCGAAGCAGACTCTCGAGGACGCGGTCCGGCTCGATCTCAAGACCTTTGCCGCACCCGTGCCGGCCAAGATCCTGCTCCTTGCCCGTGAAGACCTGCCGATGAAGGAGAGCCTCCCGCTGGGCTTGCGCGCGGCGGGGGCCGTAGTCGCGGTCGAGCGCGTGCCCGGCCTGCCCGCGCTGTTGCAGGACCCACTCACGTCGGAGGTGCCCGACGCCTGCTGGGAAAAGGTGGTGAGCTGGCTCTCCGCGGGCCATGCGACGGCGGCAGTCGCAGTCAATGCTGCGTCGACGCCGCCCCAGGTCGCGACCGAACTCCGCGCGCATCGAAGCGCGGCCCCCGTCCGCGAGCGCGCCCTGCGATTCGGGCCCAAGGGGCGGCTCTTCGGGATCCTCACCGAGCCTTTGTCCGGCGCTCTCCAGGAAGCGCCCGTTGCGCTCCTGCTCTCGGTGGGCTTCAGCCACCGGATCGGGCCCAACCGCCTCTACGTGGAGTGGGCGCGTGCGTTGGCCGGCCTTGGGCTCCGCGCGTTGCGGTTCGACATCAGCGGAATCGGCGACAGCCCGCCGGGCCCGGGAGCGTTCGAGAACGGCATCTACCTGACGACGCAGGTCGCGGACGTGCAGGCGGCGATCGACGAGCTTTGCCGGCTCGTCGGCGCCAGCCGCTTCGCCGCCGTCGGCATGTGCTCAGGCGCGTACCTCGCGTATCACGCCGCCAAGTCCGATTCGCGCGTCGTTGCGCAGGTGCTGCTCAACCCGCGGACGTTCGATTACCGGCGCGGCGAGTCGCTCGAGGTCAACAGCATCCTCTCGACGCGCTACTACCGCGAAGCGTTGTTTCAGCGCGCGACCTGGTCCCGGCTGCTGCGCGGCGAAATCTCGGTCGGGACCATCGCGGGCACGCTCGCGCTGAGGCAGCTGAAGCGGCTGCGCGAACGCGTCGGGGCGTTGGGGGAGGGCCTGCGCGGGCGGAAGGCCGAGACGAAGGTGGCGCGCGACTTCCGCCTCTTTTCCGAGCGTGAGGGCCACACGCTGGCGCTCTTCTCCTCGACCGACGAGGGGATCGACTACCTCGAATCGCACCTGGGCCAAGGCTGCCGCAGCATGGGCTCCTTCCCGCGGTTTCGCTTCGAGATCGTGCGCGGCCCCGACCACACCTTCTCCCAGCTCTGGGCCCAGCGGTGGTTGACGGCCCGGCTGGTCACGTTTCTCACGGGGCTTGCTGGCGCAGCAGCGGAGCAGGTGAAGGCAGGCTGATCAGCGGCCTTTGACCGCGATGCGCTTGGGCGTCCGCGCGTTGAACGGCGTGGCCACCACTTCGGGCGCCTTGCCCCCGGCGGGTCCCGCGAGGATCACGGTCGTGGGCAAGGAAGGGCGCACGTGAAAGAAGTTGTCCTCGGGAATCCAGGCGCCCGCGTCGAGGGCGACCCAGGTCGCCAGCTTCGCCGAGCGTAGCGTGAGCCGCGCGCGCCCCGGCTCTTCGAGGTGCAGCTCGCCGTTCAGCGACACTTCCGGGCTGGTGCCGATCGGCAGCTCGCGCGGAAAATGCGCGACGTCACCGAGCACGGCGCCGGTGTCGCGATCGACGAGCTCCGCGTGCGCCGAGTGATACCCCGCGGGGCCGAATCGATACGCTTGCGCGCTGTCCAGAAATCCGCCCAGGAGCTGGTCCGCATCGATCCGCGCCGACCCGCCCGCGCCGATGGAGAGCGCCTGTTCGCCCGCAGCGATGACCGCGTCCCCGTCGAGCAGCAGAGTCAGCTTGACGACCGCCTCGAGCGGCTGGTCGCGCTCGTTGAGCGCGTGGAGGCGCAGGCCGTTGAGCCCTTCGTCGGTCAGGTGGAGAGAGGAGCGAAAAGCGCGGCGCACGAAGTACCAGGCCGCCTTGCGACGTCCGAGGGCGTCGATCAGGCCCCAGCCGGCGCCGGGAACGAAATCGTTCAGGGTCCAGATCAGGGCACCCGCGCAGGAGGAGCCAGTGGCGCGCATCTCCGCGATCGCTTGCGTCACCAGCTCGCCCGTCGCCACCCGCGCGGCGGCGAGGTAGCGCCCCGGATCGTGATGGCGAAGCTCGACCGGATCGATCTGGAAGAGCTCTTTCATGTAGTGCTCGCGCACGTCGTCGAAGTCCCATCCGGCGCCCGCGTCCCGCGGGGACGATGCCTTCCAGGCGGGGTGGACTACGGGTCCGGCCCCGGGCGGAAGGAAGGCTTCGATCGTGCGATCGTCGGGAACGCGCGTGACCGCGAGGCACTCGCTGGCGAAGCGCAGGTCGACGCGCCGGATGTCCGTCAGCGGGCGCAGGTAGGCGCCGACACCGAAGTAATGCGAGGGTCCGTGGTCGAGCCGGACGCCGATGACGGAGCTGCAGGTGCTGGCCTCGACGTACGGCACGTCCGGACGCCACCTGCGCGAAAGGCCTGGCAGCAGCTCCTGGAAGATTCCGCTGGGAACCTGCGCATGGTCGAGCCCGTTCATCGCCGCCGCCTGGCGCACTTCGCTCGATCCCGACAGGACGGCGAGGCAAGGCGCGAGCTGGAGGCGGGAGAGCTGCTGCGCCGCCTCCGTCCTGACCGACTCGGCGAAGGCCGCGTCGGCCGCGGGATAGTCGAGGTTGCCGAACATGAAGTCCTGCCACACCAGCAGGCCCAGCTCGTCGCAGAGATCGTAAAAGCGATCGGTCTCGTAGGCGGCGAACCCGATCACCCGGATCATGTTCATGCCCGCGGCGACCGCGTCGCGCAGGAGCGGCGCGGGATCGCCCTCGAGCGTGAGCAGGTCCGCCGTGGTCCAGCACGCCCCGCGGCAGAAGAGCGGCCGGCCGTTGACGCTGACCTCGAACCGGCCGCCCTCGCGCTGAACGTCGACGCGGCGGAAGCCGGTCCGGCCCAGCTCCAAGGTCTCCTCGTCGAGTTGCAGCGAGACCGGATAGAGCGGTTGGGCGCCGTGGGTGTGGGGCCACCAATGCTCGACGTCGGGGAGCTCGACCGACCCGGCGAGGCGCACGCGACCGTCCGCTTCGGCCTTGATGGCGAGAACAGCGCGCGACTTACCCACTTGCAGCGTCGCCTGCGCCGGAACGCGCGCGCGCAGCAGCACCTGCGCGTCGACCCGCCCGCCGCGGGCCAGCGCCGTCGCGCGCACGTCGGCTTCCTCGACGAAGGCGCCCCGCCGCTCGATCTGCTCCACGCCGCGCCACGGTCCGATCGCGGGAGCCGATGCGCTCCACGCCGCGATGCGGCCCAGCAAGGCGGTCCGCACGAAGCGCAGGTTCTGGCTCTCGAACATGCGGGCTTTCCAGCGCGGGCGCGGTCGCTTGCCCCGGAGCGCGGCGGCGACCGAGGAAAAGCAGAGGAGCAGATCGCTCTCGCCGGGCGCGCGCGCTGGAAGCTCGACCTCGTGCGCCACGAACATGTTGTCGGACGCGAGCAGCTCCTGCCCGTCGAGGAAGACGCGCGCCAACGACGCGAGCCCCGGGAATCGCAGCGACCGGACGGCGCCGGGCACAGCAGGCCAGGCGATCCGGCAGCGGTACCACCAGTCCGAATGGTCGAGCCGATCGGCGGTGGCCGCGACGAACCGGCCCGCCGCCCGCAGCGACGACGCGACGGTGCCGGGGACCCGCGCGGGCTGCCACGCGGGAGACAACCGCGTGAGATCGGCGGGCCCGGCGGCAGCCCCCGCGGAGACCTCGGCCATCTCCCAGCCCTGGAGCGTCGATCGCGTCTCGCTCGATCCCGACCGCACGTGCGCCATCAGCCGCCGTACCTTGCCATCAGATCCTGCATGGCGCGGTCCCACGCCTCTTCCAGCGCGAAGAAGGACGCGAAGTCGAGGGGCTTCTTGTGCATCACTGCGCGCGCGAGCTTGAGCATCAGCGACTTCGAGATCTCAGCGATGGTCGCGAACTGCGCCGCGGCCGGCGCGAGCCCGCCCTCGCCGCGCTCCTCGAGCCAGCGCAGGAACGTGGACGCGAGCTCGAAGTTCGCGCCCAGCTGCCGCAGCGTCGCGAAGGCGTAGATGTGGAAGTACGCGATAGGCTTGGCCCGCAGCGTCTCCAGGTCGCGCTCGAATCGCTGCCGGTAGCGCGCGAAGGGGTTCGTCGCCGGGCGCCTTTTCAGGTGAAGCCGCACGAGGTCGATCGCGCGCCGCTTGAGGTCTTCGGGGCTGGGCCGCTGCAGCGCGTGCAGCTTCACGATCTCTACGTAGGGGGGCAGCCACGTTGGGTCAGCCGCGCGATCCAGCCGAAACACGCCGGCGTAGTCCGCGCCTTCGATCTGGAAGTAGCCGGGCCCGTGGAAGTAGCCCAGCCGCCGTCCGGCGGGATCGATCTCCTGGATGGCCACCGAAGTTTTGGTGTGCTCACGCTGGTAGCTCACGCCCTGCGTGTCGGGCAGGTAAAAAGAGTCCACCTCGACAATGACCGGGCGCCCCTGTGCCACCTGCTCCTCGACGTGGCCCACGAGCCCGTCGGGTTGCCACAGGTTGAGCTCGTGCACCTCGAGCCCGTAGAGCGTGCGCAAATCGTCGAGCGGGTACTTGAAGAACGTCCACTGATCGCCCTCGAAATCCAAGGCGAGCGTGAAGGGCAGGGCGGCGACCGGGTCGAGCCCCTGTGCGTGCAGCAGCTCGATCCACAGGTCGACGTAGCAGTTGGTCTCGCGCCACGCGCGGTCCTGTCCGTGCAGGGCGTGCGGGAGGTACGACGCCGCGTCGAGCGCCCAGATCCGCGTCATGGCCAGAGCTTTGCCCGGACCTCGGCGGGCCACCGTCCGGGAGAGAGCCCGTGGGTCTTGAGGAGCGCCAGCGTGATCCGCTCGAGCCCGAAGCCGATGCAGGACGTATGCGCGGCCTCGCCGTCGCTGGTCTGGATGCCGAACAGCTTCCCGAAGTGGTCGAGGTGGTGGTTGACCGAGACGAGCGCGGTGGGCTTTTCGGTGGAGGTGATCGGGAAGAGCAGCTCGAACTTGAGCCGCTGCTCGCGCTGGTTGAGCGCCAGCATCTTGCCTCCACGGCCGAAGAAAGGATCGTTGGCCGGCTCGGCCGCCGCACCGAGCCCGATGGACGCGAGCACCCGGCGGCCGCGCTCGAGCCAGGTGTCCTTGAAGCGCACCACGCGAGCGGGCTCGGCGACGCAGACATACTCGCGCTGCCGGAACATCTGCATGCGCGCCGGATCCAGCGACGGCTCATTGCGGAAGCAATACGACTGAACGTCAAAGAGGCGCCCCCCCGGCGGCAGCGTCCCTGCGCAGCGCGGATAGACCGGGTAGCAGGCCGCCGGCGTCAGCACGACGCCGGTCATCTTCTGGAACCCGCTCCAGTCGCCGC
>JANYKT010000103.1 GCA_025358085.1 Deltaproteobacteria bacterium
TCCGACTGGCTCCCGGCCGCAACGAACATCCCGCTGCCGTACACGCACGCCGACTACCACGCCATTGCGTTCGCGCGGGCCGGCAGCAAGATGCTCTTCACCGGCTCCGATGGCGGACTCTTTCAGTCGACCGACGCGCTCACTGCCAGTCCGTCCGCGGCGCACATTTCCGACGCGCTCAACGTCGGCATCGTCAGCCACCTCGCCTATCACCTCGCTTGTGCCCCGGAATCCTGGCCCGCCAGCCTGCAAGGCTTCGTGCTGGGCGGCATGCAGGACAACGGCACGCGGATGCGGAACCTTTCGGCGGCGGTGCCCAGCAGCTTCGATCAGGTCTTCGGAGGCGACGGCGTGGGAGTGGCAGTCAGCCGAGACGCCACCGCCGCGGGCCCGCGCATCGCCTTGACCACCACGCCGGGGCACATCGAGCGCTCGCTGGGCGGCGGCGGCATCGGCAGCTGGAGCGAATTCCAGACCGGCCTCAGCACGCTTCCGTTCTACGTGCGCCTCGCCAGCGACGACACGGCCACCTCGGACGGCGCGACTTTTCTCACCTTCACCAAGGCGGCGCCGAGTGGCGACTCCAGCGTGTACCGCTCGAAGAACGGTGCTGACTGGACCAACATCAGCGGCAACGTCCATTACCCGGACGGCAGCGCGACCTCTCTCTTCACCGGCCTCGGCCCCCAGGCCGCGCGCCAGGACTTCCACTTCCTCGCCACGCACGCCAAGGCTGAGGGCGTCTACGCGGTCGACGGCATCGGCGGCATTGTCTACGTCTCGCCGAACGCGGGCGCTGACTGGTATGCGAGCAACGTCCTCGGTACCAACCTCGCGCAGACTTCTGGCATCAAGGGCACGGCGGGGCTCTCGTTCGATCCATCGGACAGCAGCGGCAAGAAGCTGTGGGTCGGCAGCCAGGCGACGACCATCTTCGACACCACCGACCCGACGGTTCCCCCGACGCCGGTGCCGGACGTCTACGGCCACCTCTTCAAGACCGACGACCGTGGACTGAACTGGCAGCCCGTCACTGGCGGCGGCACGCTCCCCAACGTGCCGGCGGTCGCAGTCAAGTTCGACCCGGGCGACGCCACCGGCCAGACCGTCTATGTCGGGACCGACGTCGGGCTCTACATCACGCGCGACGGCGGCGGCAGCTTTACGCGCGCTCCCGGCCTGCCGCTGGTGCGGGTGGACGACATCTGCGTCTCGCCCGCCAGCCACAATATGAAGATTGCCACCTTCGGGCGCGGCTTCTGGCAGCTCGACACCGGGGCCAGCGGATCTCTGGCGGGCGCGCGTGGCCGCGGCGATCTCAACTTCGACCAGCGCCTGGATGCGTTCGATCTCATCGATTTGGCCGGCGTGCTCGGGACCACCAACTCGAGTCCTTCCTACCGCCCCGAGGCCGACCTGGTGGGCACCGTGAATGCCGTCGACGACCAGGACATGGCCGCCTTCCTCCTGCGTTTTGGAGGTGCACCGTGAAGCGAGCCCTCCTCTCGCTGGCGCTGACCGCGGCCTGCCACGGCGGGCCGACCATCGACAGCTTCACGGTGGACAAGAACTCGATCAATTCGGGCGACGAAGTGAGCTTCGCGTGGAAGGTCTCGGGCGCGACCAAGCTTGCGATCGACCCCGACGTTGGCGACGTCTCGGGGAAGACCTCGGTGCAAGCGCACCCCTTCGCCACTTCGGCTTATACGCTGACCGCCACCGGCGGCTCGGGCACGTCGAAGGCAAAGGTGAACATCACCGTCAAGCCCCCGGCTGGCACGGCGACCTTCGTGGCGACACCAGCCCAGATCGCGCCTGGCGAACCGGTGACGCTGAGCTGGAGCATTGCGGACGCGAGCTCGGTGGAGATCACCGGCTTTTCCGGAAGCAGCCTGGCAGCGACCGGGTCCGTCACCGTGAGCGGCCTGCAGCAGAACACCCGCTACTCACTGACCGCGGCGCAATTGCCAGCGCCGATCGTCGCCCTGGTGCGGGTGACGGCCCCGCCCGCGATTACCAGCTTCAACGTCCCCCAGGCCGCCCAGCAAGGCTCGGATGTAGCGCTCTCGTGGACCGCGACCAACGTCACGAGCTTTACGCTCAAGAGCGACGACGGCCTCTCGCAATTCCTGGGACCGCTGACGAGCTTCACCGTTCAGCCCAACAAGACCACGACCTACATTCTCTTCGCCGACGGCCCCACCGGCCATGTCTCGCGGAAAGCGACGTTGACCGTGGGCGCGACGCCCGGCCAGAGCTTCATCTACACCAATCCTCCGACGGGAAATGAGGTCGTGCAGCTGGTGACCGATCCCGCCAATCCGTGCGGGCAGCCGTGCACGCAGCTCACGCTCGAATTGATTGTGATGCAATCGATCGCCGCCGACGCGCTGGCGATCGACCTGCCCATTCCGGGCGCCTCACGCGCATCCCTGCACCTCATCTCGGGGGTCCCCGATTGGCAGGTGAACCCGGACGGCAACGCTCTTGATCCCGGCTTGACTCCTCGCGCCGCCGCCATCGCGCTGCCGACCTCGGGGCCGCTCGCGCGCGTGCTGACGCTCGGGATCGCGCAGAAGCCCGCGGGCAACGGTGCCCAGACGACGCCGAAGCAGCTGGCGCCAACCGCGGTGCTGGCGCGGTTCAAGCTCGATCTGATTCCAGGCGGCGGGACGGGCCTCGTGTTCTCTCCCGCGCAGGCCCCGGCATTCGTGATTCGAGCCGCGGGCGTGCCGCAAGGAAGCCTTGCGATCGGTACGCTGCGGGTGCAGTAACAACACCCCTCACAAGCGGAGAAAGCGACGCCCGATGTCGACGATGATCACGGAGGAGTGCATCAACTGCGGGGCCTGCGAGCCCGAATGTCCCAACCAGGCCATCAGCCAGGGCGAGGACATTTTCGTGATCGACCCGGCGCTGTGCACCGAGTGCGTCGGCTTCCACGACGAAGAAGCGTGCGCCGCCGTCTGCCCGGTGGACTGCTGCGTTCCCGACCCCAACATCCCCGAGACCGAGTCGCAGCTGCTCGCGCGCGCGCAGAAGCTTCATCCCGACAAGCCGTTCCCGGCGCTGGCCGAGCTCCCCGCGCACCTCTCCCGATTCCGGCGGCCGCAAGCCTGACTTCGTAAGCTTTAGTCTCGCGCACTCACCTAAATAAAGGGCCTCCCATGGGAACCTCCACCGGCGCGCAGCTCCTGGTCCGCATGCTCAAGGCCGAGGGAGTTCGGCATCTCTTCACGCTCTCGGGGCTGCACGTCGCGCCCATCTACGCCGCGTGTGTCGAGGAGGGCATCCAGGTCATCGACACGCGCCACGAGCAGGCGGCGGCGCACGCGGCCGACGCCACCGCGCGACTCACCCGCGGAATCGGCGTCGCCTGCGTCACCGCGGGTCCAGGCGTGACCGACGCCATCACCGGCATCGCCAATGCCTTCGCCGCCTCGAGCCCGGTGCTGCTGCTCGGCGGTGCGGCGCCCAGCTTCAACGCCGGCAAGGGCTCGCTGCAGGAGATGGAGCAGGTCGATCTCTTCACCCGCATCACCAAGTGGAGCGACCGCATTCCCGCGCCGGACCGGGTGCCGACCTTCCTCGCCAAAGCCTTCCGCACCATGCTGGGCGGACGGCCGGGGCCAGTGTTCCTCGAGTGTCCCTGGGACGTACTCTCGAACGGTGTCGACGACGACGAGTGCAAGCTGCCGACGCACTACCGCACGCGCGCGCGGACGCCCGGAGATCCTCTTGAGATCGAGCGCGCAGCCGCGCTGCTGGCGGACGCGGTGCGGCCGGCCATCATCGCCGGCAGCTCCATCTGGTGGGACGACGCGCCCGCGCAGCTCGCCGCGCTGGCGGAGAAGCTGGGCGCGCCCGTCTATCTCAATGGCTCGGGCCGCGGCTGCATGCCGTCCACGCATCCGCACTTCTTCACGCAGACGCGCAAGGACGCGCTGGCCGAGGCAGACGTGGTGCTCATCGCCGGCACGCCGCTCGACTTCCGGCTCGGCTATGGCAGTGGCATTGGCGAGGGCGCGACGCTAATCCAGATCGACTCGGACGCGCTTGAAATCGGGAGAAATCGCGCCGTCGAGGTCGGCATCATCGGCGATTCGCGCAGCGTGCTCGCCCAACTCGCGGCCGCGCTTCCTGCCGCACGCGCGGGGGGCTTTGCTGGTGGCGCGGCAGCCGCGATTTCCAATTCCGGCTCCTGGCTCGCGGGGCTGCGTGCGCGCGAGCAGCGGAAGGCCGAAAAGCAGGCCATCTTCGAGCGCTCGGAGCAGACGCCGGTGCACCACTTCCGCCTCGCGCGCGAGCTTGACCAGGTGGCCCGCGAGGTCGGCGACAGCATGTTCGTCGCCGACGGCGGCAACTGGGTGGCCATCGCCGCCAAGGTCATCAAGCTCGACAAGCCGGGACGCTGGCTGGACCCGGGCCCGCTCGGGTGTCTGGGCGTGGGCGCGCCGTTCGCCATCGCCGCGAAGCTCCTGCACCCGGGCCGCCCGGTCTTCGTCATCCAGGGCGACGGTTCGTTTGGATTGAATGGCTTCGACTTCGAGACCGCGCTGCGCTTCAAGTTGCCGATGGTCTGCGTCGTCGGCAACGACGCGGCCTGGGGCCAGATCCGCCTCCCGCAAGTGCAGATGTTCGGCGAGGAGAAGAGCCCCGGAACGTTGCTCGCCCCCACTCGCTACGACAAGGTGGTGGAGGCGCTCGGCGGCTACGGCGAACTGGTGACCGATCCTGCGCAAATCCGGCCGGCGCTCCTGCGCGCGGTCGCGTCGAAGACGGTCGCGTGCGTGAACGTCATGCTCGATCCGGAGGCGCCCGCGGCGAGCGGCGCGCAAGGCTATGCCATTTGAAGAACTGCACTCTTCCAGCTCGGACGACTTGGGGCGCAGGCGGCTCGATGCGCGCCGCTTCGCGCTCGATCGCGGGGACGCGATGTTGCTGGTGGTCGATGTCCAGGAGCGCCTGGCGAAGGCCATGCCGCCCGACGCGCTCGCGGCAGTGGAGAAGAACATCGCCGTGCTGATCAAGGCCGCGGTGCGGTTGGGGATGCCGGTGCTCGCGAGCGAGCAGTACGTGCGCGGGCTGGGGCCCACCGTCGAGTCGCTGCGCGCGCTCCTGCCTGCGCCGCCGCTGGAAAAACTGGAGTTCTCCTGCGGCGCCAACAAGGCGCTCGCCCGCGCCATCATGCAGGCCGGCCGGCCGCAGATCATCGTCGCCGGGATGGAGGCGCACGTCTGCGTCTTCCAGACCGTGCGCGACCTGGTCCGGGGCGATTTCGCGGCCTTCGTCATCCAGGACGCGGTGCTCTCGCGCGCCGAGGCGAATCGTGCGCTGGGCCTGCGTCTGTGCGAGCGCAGCGGCGCTACCGTGAGCAGCACCGAGACCGTCCTCTTCGACCTTCTCGGGGTCGCCGGCACTCCCGAATTCAAGGAACTCGCGCCGCTGATCAAATAGCCTTCGCGCGATACGTGCCTCGTTGGAACCGGGAGAGGAGTGCGCCGCAACGGTTGCCTGCGGTGCGCCGCCGGGAGGAGGGCCTGTCGCGGGACGACCGTACGGTTCGTACGAATGGGGCGTATCCGGCAGCACAAACCGGCGCTCAAATCGCTCGTTTCGTACGA
>JANYKT010000117.1 GCA_025358085.1 Deltaproteobacteria bacterium
CAGACGCGGAAGCCGCCCACGAGGTTGTCGTAGACGCGCACTTCCTCGAAGGACGCGGGCCGGATGGCGCCGACGGTCAGGTGCAGCAGGTGGAAGACGATGAAGAGGGCGATGACCACGCCCCCGGCGCGCATCGTTCGCGAGGCAAGGGTGGCGGCCTGCGGCTCGAGACGCGCATAGCGCCGCCGCCTCGCCGCGCGGTCCAGCATCGTGAGCTGCGCCGCGGCCACGACGTGCAGCACCACCGATGCGAGCAGGATCGCGCGGACGGCCCACAGCGCCGCCGCCTCGCGCTTGAGAAAGGCCGAGTACGCATCGAGCGGGCCGGCACCGCGGAAAACCAAAAGGTTCCCCGCGAGGTGGCCGATGAGGAAGGCGATCATCGCGACTCCAGTGACGGCCATGACAGTCTTCTTGCCGACGGTGGAGCGCCAGAACGTAAGCACGGCGGGACCTTAACATCCCGCGACGGCGATTCGGGCAGCGCGAAGCACTTTGTACTCCAACGAACCTCCCGGGAGCCGCAGCCGAGGTCGTCCCCGCCCGGTTGCCTGTCAATCACAGGACAGGGGCCAATAGCCGCGCGATCTGCACCGCCAGCTTGAAGGGCGCCGAGCGATTCGCAATCTCCGCCATGAGCAGCGGGTGGCATCGCGCAAAATCTGCCTCGAGCATCGTCGCGACCTCTGCCGCGAACCCCTCGTCGGCGAAGAGAAGCGTGATCTCGAAGTTCAATCGCAGCGAGCGCATGTCGAGGTTGGCGGTGCCCACCGACGCGAGGTCGTCGTCGATGAGCAAGATCTTCTGGTGAAGGAATCCATCCTGGTAGCGGTACATCTTCACGCCCCAGGGAAGCGTGTCCTTGAGGTAGGAGAACGAGGCCAGCCAGGACAGCCAGTGGTCCGGCCTGGAGGGCAGCATGATGCGCACGTCGACGCCGCGCAGGACGGCGAGTTGCAGCGCTGAGATGATCGCCGGGTCGGGAACGAAGTAGGGACTCGTGATCCAGAGGCGCCACCTCGCCGACTGGATCGCATGGACGAAGAAGAGCGTGCAGGTGTCGAGCCTGTCCACGGGACCGCTGGGCATCACCAGCACTGCCTTGCCTCCCTGCTTTTCCGGGTCGATGGACCAATCAAGTTGCGGCATCTCGCCGGTGGACCAATGCCAATCGTCGACGAACGAGAGCTGGACTGCCTTGACCGCCGGCCCGGAGATGGCGACGTTCGTGTCGCGCCAGGCACCAAACCGCGCGCTGCGCCCGAGATACTCGTCGCCGACGTTCAAGCCTCCCACGTAGGCATCGCGCCCGTCGACGACGACGATCTTGCGGTGGTTGCGGAAGTTGATCTGGAAGCGGTTCCGAAGATCGCGGCTGGTCAGGAACGGGCGCGCCTCGACGCCGGCATCCCGCAGTTCGCGCAGGTATCGCTTCGGCAGCGCGTGAGAGCCGATCTCGTCATAGAGAAAGCGCACCCGCACGCCCTTTCGCGCCTTGGCGATGAGCCTCGCCTGGAACTCCCTTCCGATCTGATCGTCATGAACGATGAAGAACTGGGCGAGCACGTAGAATCTCGCTCCGTCGATGCCTGCGAAGATGGCGTCGAAGACGGCCTTCCCGTCGACGAGGAGCTTGGCCGTGTTGCCGGCCGCGAACGGCATGTGCGCGAGACGGTCGAAGACGCCGTAGACGGCTGCGTCGCCCTTGGGCAGCAAAGCGACATCGAGCGACGCCAGGGCGAGCGATGCGCGGAGATTGGCAATCCGCTCTCCTTCCTCGCGGCGGGCGTTGACGTAGCCCATGAACCGGTCGCGGCCGAAGACTAAGTAGAGGGGCAGCGCCAGGTAGGGCAGAGTGATGAGCGCGAACGCCCAGGCGATGGCGCCCTGGCTCGTCCGCGTCTTCATTACCGCGTGGACGGCGGTGACGATGCCGAGCCCGTGGAGGACCGGCACCAGGATCGCGAGTACATGGAGGAGTTCCCGGTCGATCATCGCCTCCGGTCGATGACTAGGATAGATCCGATCTCTCAGGGAGGTTTTCGTGCCCCAGAAGCGTAGGCCCGGTTCCCAGAAGCGGAGACAGAAAGCCACAGTCCCAAAGGCCATGACCGGCGGCAAGAAGAAGAAAATGCCGGCGAACAAGGGCCGCGCGCGTAAATTTCCTGCGCAAGCCAGGCGCATGCCGACTCGTCGTGTGAAACACAAGCTGGCGCTGCGCCGTCAAGGCAATCCGCCGGCGCGTGAGCGGGAGGACGCTGAAACGCTCATCCCGGGCGCCGCGGGCGATGATCTCGCGGAAGAGCTGGGCAAGGAGTCCATCGAGGCCGCGACGTCCGGCCAGCAGCCGGCGCAAGAAAACCTGAATGCGGAAGTTCCCGAGGAGACTGGCGGCCCGTTCGTGGAGACCAGCGCAGCAACCGAGTTCGCCCGCGGCCCCGACGCCTCGAACCCCGTCGACGCAGAGCGCGCCGCCTTCCCGACTACCCGGCGACAGAAAATAGTTCATCGGCTCCGGCGGAAAGACGAGCCGGCGCGTGTGGCGGGCGATCATCAGCTCCTCGTCCGTCGGCACCACCAGCACTGCGCACGCGCTCTCGTCCGCGGAGATCCGCTCGGCCGAGGCTGCGTTCCGGGCGGAGTCGACGCGGATGCCGAGGTGCTCGAGTCCGGCGCAGCACTCTGCGCGCACGGGCGCGGCGTGCTCGCCGATGCCACCGGTGAAGACGAGCGTGTCGATGCCTCCCAGCGCGGCAGCCAAGGCGCCGATGCTCTTTCGCACTTGATAGGTGAACATCTCCACGGCCATCGCGGCGCGCGGGTTGGTCGCGCGCTGCTCGAGCAGCGCCTTCATGTCGGAGGTGCTCCCGGAACCCCGAGCAGGCCCGATTGGTGGTTGACGGTACGCTCGATCCGCTGCGCGTCTTCTCCCGCGTTGAGAAGGTAGAGCAGGATTCCGGGATCGAGATCTCCGCTCCGCGTGCCCATCATGAACCCGCCTGCCGGCGTGAACCCCATGCTGGTGTCGATGGGCTCGCCCCCTCGAACGGCGGCCATGCTCGCGCCATTGCCGAGGTGCGCGAGGACGGCGCGGCCGATCGGAGGAGCCGGCTTTGCCGGCGACGGGAGGAGCCCGCAGGGCGCAGCATCGATCGAGGCGGCGCCGAGCTTGGTCAGCAAGTACTCGTAGGACAAACCGTGGAAGCCGTAACGACGCACTCCTTGGTCGTACAGCGCGCGCGGGAGCGGAAAGCGGCGGGAGACTTCGGGGAGCCGCGAATGAAATGCGGTGTCGAAGCAGACCACCTGCGGCAGGAGGGGAAAACGTGCCGCGACAGCTTCGATCGCATCCAGTTCGTTGGGCAGGTGCAGCGGCGCGAACGGCACAGTCTCGCGCAACGACCTCAGCAGCACTGGAGAGACGCGCTCCGGTTGCTCGTGTCGCGGACCGCCGTGGACGAGCCGGTGACCCACCGCTTCGGGCTCGGGCAACCGGTTCTGCCGGAGGGTGGCAAATACCGCGGCAACCGCGGCGGCGTGATTGGCAAGGCGGACTTCAACGCCGATGCCCTCAATCGCCCCCGCCGTGATGCGCTCCGCTGCTTCGGCGGAGAAGCGGTGGAGAGCGAACTTCAGCGACGACGAGCCGACGTTCAGCGACAGGATGACAGGCTCCATGGGTCCTCCTGCCCTCAGGGATCCGACCACTTCCAGTCACGAATCTCCGGCATGTCCTCGAAGTGCTCTCTCGTATAGCGGTGGTGCTTCGCCAGCATCTCCTCGCACCGCTCGACCAGCGGCCCGGCCTGCGGGTATCCGGATCTCCGCAGCGCCTCCACGCATAGGTGAAAGCGGCTCATCTGGTTCAGGACCACCATGTCGAAGGGCGTCGTCGTCGTCCCCTCTTCCATGAAGCCGCGCACGTGAAAGCGCTCGACGTGGGTCCGTCCGTGAACCAGGGCGTGTACCGCGCGCTGATAGCCGTGGAAAGCAAAGATGACTGGCTTGTCTGCCGTGAACAGCTCGATGAATTCGGCTTCCGGAAGCCCGTGCGGGTGGCGGACCTGAGGGCAGAGCGACATGAGGTCCACCACATTGACGACCCGTACTTTCAGAGTTGGAGCGTGCTTGTGAAGCAGCCAGGCTGCCGCGACAATCTCCAGAGTCGGCGTATCCCCTGCCGCGGCGAGCACCACGTCCGGCTCCTCACCTTCGGGCACGTTGCTCGCCCAATCCCAGCGCGACGCGCGCGCGGCGCAATGCTTGACCGCTGCGTCAATGTCCAGCCATTGCAGCTGCGGCTGCTTGTCGATGACGATCAGGTTCACGTAATTGCGGCTGCGCAGGCAGTGGTCCGCGACCGACAGCAGGCAGTTCGCGTCCGGGGGCAAGTAGATGCGCGCGACGCTGCCCTTCATGGCGAGAACCGTGTCGATCAGCCCGGGGCCCTGGTGGCTGAAGCCGTTGTGATCGTTGCGCCAGCAGGTGGAGGTCAAGAGGATGTTGAGCGATGCGATCGGCTTGCGCCAGTCGAGCTTTGCGGCGGCCTCCAGCCACTTGGTGTGCTGGATGGTCATCGAAGCGGTGACCATCGCGAACGCCTCGTAGGTGGCGAAGAGGCCGTGGCGGCCGGTGAGCAGGTATCCTTCCAGCCATCCTTGGCAGAGGTGCTCGCTGAGCACCTCCATCACGCGGCCCTCCGCGGCGACGTGGTCGTCGATGGGAATGACGGGCCCGACCGAACAGCGGTTCTCGACGGAGAAGACGTCGCCGAGCCGGTTGGAATTGGTCTCGTCGGGGCAGAAGAGGCGGAAGTTCTTTTGCCCTGCTTTGAAGATGTCGCGCATCAACTGGCCGAGCTGCCGCGTCGATTCGCGCTTCTCGGCGGCCGGCTCGGGGACGCTTGCTGCATAGACACGGAAGTCCGGCAGCTCGAGGGCGGCGATGAGCTTGCCACCGTTCGCGTGCGGGTTCGCGCCCATACGCCGATCGCCCTTGGGCGCGAGGGCGGCAAGCTCCGGCACCAGCCGGCCGCTCTGGTCGAAGAGCTTCTCGGGCTGGTAGCCGCGCATCCACTGCTCGAGCATGATGAGATGTTCGTGATTCGCCTTGACGTTGCCGAGCGGCACCTGGTGCGCACGGAAAGTGCCCTCGATGGGCAGGCCGTCCACCATTTTGGGTCCGGTCCACCCTTTCGGCGTCCGCAGGACGATCGCCGGCCAGGCCGGCCGCTTGACGAAGCCCTTTGCGCGCGCGTCGCTTTGAATGGAGCGGATGCGCGCGAAGCAGGTATCCAGCGTCGCGGCGAGGATCGCGTGCACGGCCATCGGATCATTCCCCTCGACGAAGTGGACCTCGTACCCGTGCGACGCGAGTAGGCTCGAAACGTCGCGGTCATCGTCGCGGCCGAGCACCGTCGGCCCCGAAATCTTGTATCCATTGAGGTGCAGGGTCGGCAGGACTGCACCGTCGCGGACCGGGTTGAGGAACTTCACGCTCTTCCACGAACCCTCGAGCGGACCCGTCTCCGCCTCGCCATCTCCGACCACGGCGACGGCGACCAGATCGGGATTGTCGAAGACGGCGCCAAAGGCGTGAACCAGGACGTATCCCAATTCGCCGCCTTCATGAATCGACCCCGGAGTCGGAACGCTGACGTGGCTCGGGATTCCACCCGGCGTCGAGAACTGCCGGAAGAGGCGGCGGATGCCGTCTGAGTCTTGCGAGATCTGCGGATAGATCTCCGTGTAGCTTCCTTCGAGATACACATTGGCGACGATAGCCGGGCCGCCGTGTCCTGGGCCGGTGAGATAGATGACGTTCGCATCGCGTTCCCGGATGATGCGGTTCACGTGCGCATAGATGAGGCTCAGGCCAGGGCTGGTGCCCCAGTGCCCGAGCAGCCGCGGCTTGATGTGCTCCGGCCGCAGCGGCTCGCGCAGGAGCGCATTGTCCTGAAGGTAGATCTGGCCGACGGTCAGGTAGTTCGCGGCGCGCCAGTATGCATCGATTGCGCGGAGCTGCTCCGTGGTGGCTGTCATATCCCAGCCTCCGGTCCGTAGAATTGCGTGTCTTCCCGGAACCCGCCCTCGCCTGGACCCAACCGCTTGTAATCGTCGATGAGCCGAATGGAGCGAATGAACTTCACCATCTTGAACCCCAGCTGCGTCTCGACGCGCAGGCGGCATGGCGCCCCGTGAGGAATCGTGAGCGGCGCACCGTTCATCTCGTAGGCGAGGATGGTTTGCGCATGCAGCGCAAGCTCGAGGTCGATGGTCTCGTAATAAGGCTGCCCTGGCAGGTGCTCGTCGAACCCCTCGGAGACGACGTAGCGTGCCGCCGGCAAGGGTCCGCACCGCGCCAGCAGATCGGCGAGCCTCACGCCGGTCCACGCGGCGACGCCCGACCATCCCTGAATGCAATGATGCTTGGTGACCTGTGTCTGCGCAGGCATCGCGCGCAGATCGGCAAGCGACAGCGTGAGCGGCGCCTTGACGATCCCGCCGATGTTCAATTGCCAGGCGCTGAACCCGCTCCCCGCCAGCTTCTCGTACTCGGCGCTTTCCGGCGGATACCCGTTGACGCGAAAGAATCCGATCTCGCTTTGCGAATATTCCTGCCGCGAGGTGACGTGGTGGAGGAGGGCCCGCTGCACGGGTTGCGTTGCGCTTCCGAGAAGCCGCTGAACGCGCGCGGGGTCG
>JANYKT010000134.1 GCA_025358085.1 Deltaproteobacteria bacterium
GACGCTGCGCCGGTGACCGCGTATCCCGTGAAGGATATCTTTCGCGAGACTGCTCCTTATGTCACTGAGCACCTGCGCCGCGACCTGGTCGCGCGCTATGGCAATGACCGGCTATTGAATGAGGGGCTGAAAGTCTATGCCACCGTCGATCTCGAGCGCGAGCGCGACGCCATCGCCGCCACCATCAAAGGCGTCATTGAGGTGGATAAGAGACAGGGCTTCCGCGGTGCGTTGGCCCATCTGGCTCCGGGCGAGTGGCCCGACTTCATGCGCAAGGAAGAAGCGTTTCTCCACGGGGAAGGCAAGAGCGACGAGGTGATCGCCGCGCTCGTCGTGAGCGTGGACAAGGACGGAAAGGCTGCGAACGTCAGCGTGGGCGAGACCAAAGGAACCGTGCCCATCTCGCTGGCGTCCTGGGCGCGCAGGCCCAATCCGGAATTGAATGCCGAATATGCGCGCATTACCTCGCTGCGCGGCGTGCTCACGCCCGGCGACCTGGTGCTGGTCCGGCCTACCGACAAAGAGGGCGTTTTCCAGCTCGAGCAGGAACCCAAGCTGCAAGGCGCGCTGATCAGCGTCGATCCGGCGAGCGGTTATGTCGTCGCCATGATCGGCGGCTACGACTTCGAGAAGAGCGAGTTCAATCGCGCATTCCAGGCCTGCCGGCAGCCCGGGTCTGCTTTCAAGCCGCTCATCTACAGCGCGGCCATCGAGCAGCGGGGCCTGACCGCCAGCACCATCCTGCTCGATGCGCCGATGGTCACCGACGATGAATCGACCGGAAAGCGATGGAAGCCGCAGGACTATGAAGAAGAGTTCAAGGGCGAAGTCACCGCTCGCACGGCGCTGATTCATTCAATGAATACTCCCGCCATCCGCACGCTGCAGATGGTGGGCGTCAAGTCGGCCGCCGCCTGGGCGCACAAGCTGGGCATCACCACGAAGATCAATGAAGACCTGTCAATGGCGCTCGGCTCGTCGTGCGTCTATCTGAGTGATTTGACCTCTGCCTATACGCTGTTCAATCGAATGGGCCAGCGTCCGAAGATGATCTACCTGCGCCGCGTTCTCGATCGCGACGGGCGCATCCTCGAGGATCACAGCTCCTTCTATGACCCGTGGACCGACCTGGACGACCGGATCGCTGCAGGTTATGCGCGGCTCTATCAAGTCCCCGAGCAGGTGATTGCGCCGGAGACGGCATTCCTGACGCAGCAGTTGATGACTGAAGTCTGCAAATACGGAACTGGCGCGCAGGCGCAGCGGTTGGGCAAGCCGGTGGCCGGCAAGACCGGGACTACCAATGACCTCTTCGATGCCTGGTTCATGGGCTATGCGCCTGACCTGGTCACTGGCGTCTGGGTTGGCTACGACACCTACGAGACGCCGATGGACAAGTTCGAGACCGGCGGCCACACCGCGCTGCCCATCTGGCTCGATTACATGCAGAAGGCCTTGAAGGGCGTGCCGCAAAATCCATTCCAGGCGCCGAATGAAAACATCTTGTGGGTGAACATCGACGGCGAGACCGGCAGGCGGGCAGGCCCCGACACTCGCGCTCCGGTCCTCGAGGCCTATCTGAAGGGCAACGAGCCGCCCGATGAGAACGGCCAGCAGCCCGCGTCGGACGCGGCTGTGTGCGAGAACCCGCCCTGCGCCGTCGTGCCGCCGCGACCCAAGCTGGTGCCCACCGCCTCGCAGGCGGCCGACGCCATGCTCAAGGGCGGTCTTTAGTTGCCTGCCCCGGCGGTCGTTCTCTGTTATTAGGCACGCCATGCTGGGCATGTCCGGAACCGAGCTCGTCATCATCCTTGCACTTGCCCTGCTGCTGCTGGGGCCCGACCAATTGCCGTCGGTCGCGAAGATGCTCGGCAAGGGCATGCGCGAGATCCGGAAGGCGACCGACGATTTGAAGAGCACCTTCGAGCAGGAGATGGTGAAGCTCGACGACGAACCGAAGGCGCCGCGGATGATCCCGCCGGTGCTGGACAGTCCCGGAGCGCCGGCGGACAGCTATTCGGGGGGGCCCCTGGCGTTACACGAGAGCGCGCCGTTGGGCTTACATGAGAGCGCCCCGTTGGGCTTACATGAGAGCGCCCCGTTAGGCTTACATGAGAGCGCCCCGTTGGGCAGTCATGAGAGCGCGCCGCTGGGCGGCGACCCCGCTGCGGCGAGGGCAGCCGCGCGGAATGCGGCGGCGCCAGCCGACCCGGGTGCGGCACGCGCTGCTGCGCGCATGGCCGCGACGGGTGTGCTTTCGCCGACGGACGCGGCCAAGCCGACGCGAATGGCACCGCCCGCGGGCGCGGTTCCGCGGAGCTTCTTGCCGGGTGAGACGGTCGCGCCTCCGTCGGTTCCTGTCGCCCTGCCTGAGTCTGAAGAGCCGAAGGCTTGAGCCCTCTGATCCCGAAGCCGACCGCGCCTGGCGAAGGTCCCGAAGACGACCTCCACCTCTCGCTGCGCGACCACCTGGTCGAGCTGCGCAAACGGCTGAAGTGGGCGGTGATCTTTCTCGGCCTCGGGTTCTGCGCTTCCTATTACTGGTCGCAACCGATCTTCCATTTCCTGATGCGGCCGGTGCTCAAAGCCTTGCCCGAAGGAGAGAAGGCGCTGCACTTCTCGTCCAGCGTCGAGCCGTTCCTCATCTATTTGAAGGTCGCTTTATACGCCGGACTCTTCATCGCCGGTCCCGCCATCCTGTGGCAGCTCTGGGCCTTCGTCGCGCCGGGGCTGTATCGCAAGGAGAAGCGGAAGATCCTTCCCTTCGTCGTCTCGGCCACCGCTTTCTTCATCGCGGGGAGCGCGTTTTGCTACCTGGTCATCCTCCCGCCGGCCTTCGAGTTCCTGATCGGAAGCGCGGGCCCTGATATCAAGCCGATGCTGATGATGGACGACCAGCTCTCACTGGTGATGATGCTGATCATCGCCTTTGGCCTCATCTTCGAATTGCCTTTGATATTGACGTTTCTCGCGATGATTGGCCTCGTCGATTACAAGTTCCTCGGCAAGTATCGTCGTCACGCAATCATCTTGAATACCATTATCGCAGCTATCATTACTCCGACGGGCGACCCCTTCAATCTTGCCCTGATGGCGGTGCCGATGATGCTTTGTTACGAGCTCGGCGTTCTCGGGTCGTGGATCTTCCGCAAGAAAGATCCGGCACGCCTGACGGCATAGAACGTCAGGACGTCTTATCTTCTTCAGATGCGCACCACCGGCTGTGCCCTCGCCTGCCTGCTCCTTGCTGCCTGTGGCGCAGGCACCGGTGCGCTCTCGGGAGGTGGCGGTTCCCCGGATGCAGCCACGCCCGACGCAAGCATTCTGGATTCAGCTGCGCCGGATGCGGGCACTCCGGACGCCAGCACTTAACGGCGCGCAAGACCCGCGCTGGCCGACGCAGGACCTCGAGCAGCTCAAGGCCCTCCCCGCAAGCGCCTTCGAAGTAGTCCAGCTGGGCCCGCTTATCCCGGGCCAGTAGCGACTTTCTGCCGGCAACTTCTCCGCCCGACGCGAGCCGCGAAGGCGACTTCGGTTCGTCGTAGATCTCGGCCGCGAGAAATGGTACCTACGCGCGCCATTCGTCCCCATCGTCTAGAGGCCCAGGACACCGCCCTTTCACGGCGGTAACCAGAGTTCGAATCTCTGTGGGGACGCCATCTTCTCCGGCGTTGTCTCGCTTCCGGCCTTACTGGTCCATTGCTTCTCCCCCAGCGGGCACTT
>JANYKT010000156.1 GCA_025358085.1 Deltaproteobacteria bacterium
CGGCCAGCCATTCAGCCGCTCGCGGAAGACGCTTACAAGATTCAATTCACCGCCAGCGGGGCCTTTCGAGAAAAGCTCAAGCAGACACAAGAGCTGCTTTGGCACCGTGTACCTGATGGGGATCTGGCAGCCATCCTCGAAGCCGCGCTCGATTTGCTGATTCAGAAAGTGAAGAAGGAAAGATTCGCTTTGGGCCGGAAGACGAGGACAGCTCCGCAGACAAGCCCTGTCGCGCCGGATGTTGAGGTCCATCGACCAACGCGGCACATTCCCGACGCAATCAAGCGCGCCGTTCACGAACGCGATGCCGGGCGCTGCACCTTCGCTGACGATGAAGGCCGCAGATGCAGCGAGACTGGCACGCTCGAGTTCGACCACCTTGACGGCTTCGCGCGTACGCAAGTCCATACGGTTGAACGAATTCGTCTCCTCTGCCGTCCACACAACCAGTATGCTGCGGAGCAAATGTATGGACGCACCTTCATGCAGCGCGCGCGGCTTTCGAAACCAGTAGCAGCGCGATTGGCCGGCACCGCTGATTCAACTTGTCCCGGGACAAGTCCTCTGAGTCTGACTCAGAGCAGGCTCCTTCAAAGAGGACCCGCAAGATGACCGAGCGTTCCAGCTCCCGTTGAAGAGTGACGCCGTGTTCTCGTAGAAATATGGCACCCGGGTGTCGGCATTGTCGCGCTCGCCTGACTGCGTCTGCGATTCAGGGTCTCGATAAAAAAGACCTTGACGCAGCTGTGAAGCCGGGCAAAGAGAAGAGCGGAACGAATCGTTTAATGGCGTTTCACCCCGCCACGCTACTGCGGCGCTCCGAATCCTGACACCACTTCCCAATCAGCCTCGCGCCCGCAGCCCCGCGCCCAGCACTGACCTCCGGCGTCAACGCGACTCCGGAATCGCCCGCTCGGCTCCGCGTAGAGCCATTCAAATCAAGTAACGAGTTTCAATCTATGCGCGCGTCGCCCTGGACGGCGGCGCTCGCCAGTGTACGGTGATCCGCGCGGGGAATTCGATACATCCCAGCGAGGCCAGCTGGCGCAATCACGACACCGAGTAACAGCAGCGGCGCGGTCTTGCTTGCGTTCCAGGGCGAGCGGATCGTGCCCTCACAACGAAAACGCGCGACTCACCAGCATTACGTCGCTGTCGTAAGCCGGTATCGCCTCTGCGCCCCGCGGCGTGATCGACGCCCCCTCGAGCGCGGGGAACCCTTCGTACTCTTCGGCGTAGCGACGCGCCCGCTTCCGTGACCTTGCTCCACGGGCTCTGGGACGCGAAGCGCGGCTGAGCGGGCCGACCGCGGAACGTCTGCGCAGATGGGCGGTGGTGCTAGAGCGCTGAAGGGGTTGAAACCAGAGTCAGGCGGCGACGATTGGAGCCTCGTTGATGGGCTGCACGAACACCCAGACCGAGTCGGTGATGTCGCTATAGAAGAGCGTAATGCTCACGTCGCGCGGGTCCTGCTTGAAGGCGAAGTGGTAGTTGAACTTCGCGTGCAGGTGCTTCTCCCGGACGCCCTCCCGGAACCGGCCGGCAAACTCCTTGACGTCTGCGCAAGGCGCGACCTCGCGGAAGAAGTCCTTTCCCAGCACGTCCTTCTGCGGCATCCGCGCCAGCGTCGACTCGTAGAGGTTGAACTTCTTGACCCGCCCTTCGCTGTCCAGCTGGATGGCGCCGAAGGGCAGCTTGTCGAGCTCCGCCCCCTGCATGAACTCGATGTTCTGGAACGTCAGTCCGAGGATGGCAAAGTCGCTGGTGGCGTCGTGCTCGAGCATGCACGGGTATTGGCAACATGGCGGTCGTGCAGTCAATGCATTTCATTACCCTGGGCGAAGGAGCGATGCGGGGGCTGCGGCGGATCTGTTGTCAGCGCCGCACCGAGAAGTAAGTACGAGAAGGACCGTAGAAACCCGTATTGCATCGGGGCCTGGACCTGCTTCCATTCGGCGCGATACAGCTCGACACGCAAGGGCGGGTCAAGAATGTCAACATGTCTGAGTCGAATCTTTCGCAGCTGGTATCCGATGATTGTCAAACCGAAGTTCGAGGCTCGTCCAACAGCCTGCATGCGCGGCGCCGCGTAACACGCCGCGCATGCTTGTTGATCTGTAAAACAAGGCCGAACGACTGAGCAAGGTCAGCCGCACCACCGGCCTGTCCCGCTGCGCTCCCCAACGCGCCAGCCCCAGCCTGCACTGCCGTCTTCCCCTCGCTGACCACGGTGGAGATGATGCTGGTGAGGAGTCAAGCGCCAGCCAACGTGGTGAGGCCCCAGGGGACCAGACCGTGGAGCACCCCGCTCATTTTTGTCGTCAATTGAGCGCGGAGCAGTCAAGTCTTGCGGGCGACAGCCGGCCCTCCGTGCAGCACTTCCTCGACCGGTTCAAGTCAATCCCCGTCGATATCGAACCGATCTATTCAATCAAGTAACCAGCTTCAATCGAATCGCGCGTCGCGCTGGACGGCGGCGCGCGCCAGTGCACGGTAATCCGCGCGGGGGATTTCGATACAGCCCAGCGAGGCCAGGTGCGAGGTGAGCACTTGCACATCGAAGAGCTCGAATCCGCGCGCGCGCAGCCGGTCTGCCACTGCGGCGAAGGCGACTTTCGAGGCGCCCGTCTCGCGGTGGAACATCGATTCGCCGGCGAAGAGCTTGCCGACCGACAAGCCATAGAGCCCGCCCGCCAAAGCCTCGCCGCTCCAGACCTCCACGCTGTGCGCCCAGCCCATCCGGTGCAGCGCGCCGTAGGTGTCGATGACATCGGGCGTGATCCAGGTGCCTTCGGTGCCGCGATCACCGCACTCCTGCAGCACGCGATCAAAGGCTATGTCGAAGGTGACGGTGAAGCCCGCCTTGATTGAGCGGCGCACCGTGCGCGGCCAGGGCAGCTGCGGCTGCAGCGGGAAGATGGCGCGCGGGTCCGGTGACGCCCACGGCACCACGCCCTGCCGCACCGGCCAGGGAAAAATACCCTCGCGATACGCCGCGAGCACCAGCGCGGGAGACATCGATCGGCTCACCGCCACCACGTCCTGCCCCGGCGGCGGCTCAGGGAAGATGACCTGGGCGGGGGGCGGCTCCACCGGCGGGTACGGGGTCGAGCTCACTTGGGTCGCGTCATGCCTGGAAAAAGATTGCCACTGCGGCCGGGACGGTTCGGCGAAGCGGCAAATCGATGATAGGTAATCAACGCTCCGTCACGCATCGGAAGAGGCTACACCCGACGGCGTCAGTGAGGTCGCTTCTGGGCTTGAACTTCAACAGCATCGGACCCTTCTAATGAACCCGCGTTTCAAAGGTCTCTCCTGCTTCGCCTGCGATACGCGGCATGATCCGCTCGTGCTCCAGACCGTCTGCACCCGATGCGGAATGCCGCTGCGGGTCGACTACGATCTGCGGCCGTTCAGCCCCGAGGGCCGCGCGCCCACGCTCTGGCGCTATGAAGAGGTCTTGCCCATCGCGGCGCGCGACGCGGTGTCGCTCGGCGAAGGCTTCACGCCGCTGTTGCCCGCAGCCGACGGGCTCCTGGTCAAAGACGAATCGCGCGAGCCCACCGGCTCGTTCAAGGCGCGAGGAATGGCGGTCGCGGTTTCAATGGCGCGCGCTCTCGGTGCGAAAGCCCTCGCCGCCCCGTCGGCCGGCAACGCTGCAGGCGCGCTCGCGGCCTATGGAGCCGCCGCCGGTTTGCCAGTGGTGGTGGCGATGCCCGACGATACACCGCGCGCGTTCATCGAGGAGTGCCGGCATTACGGTGCCGAGGTTCATCTGGTACCGGGCAGCATCGCCGACGCCGGCAAATGGCTGAAGACCAATGGGCCGCGCGAGGCATTCGACGTCTCGACGTTGAAGGAGCCGTACCGCGTCGAGGGCAAAAAGACGATGGCTTACGAGATCTGGGAGCAACTCGCAGGCGCGCTCCCCGACGCCATTGTCTACCCGACTGGCGGCGGCACCGGCCTCGTCGGTATGTGGAAGGCATTCAACGAGATGCAAGTCATGGGCTTCATCGGCGACGAGCGGCCACGATTGATCTCGGTGCAAGCCGAGGGCTGCGCGCCGGTCGTTAAAGCCTTCCTGAGCGGCGCGGACAAGACCGACCCCTGGCCCTCGCCGCACACGACAGCGTATGGGCTGAGGGTGCCGTCGCCTATCGGTGGCTTCCTCTGTTTGCGCGCGCTGCGTGACACCAGGGGAACCGCCATCGCCGTGCCCGAAGCCGAGATCGCCCCAGCGGCCGCAGACCTCGCGCGCCGCACCGGGCTCGATATCTGCCCCGAGGGCGGCGCCGCCTGGGCCGCAGTCAAGCGGCTGCGCGCGTCGGGTGATCTCGCGCCCAGGGCCAGCGTGGTGCTTTTCAATACCGGTACCGGCCTCAAGTATCGATAGCAGCTTTGGAGCATTAGAGTTCGCCGGCAATGAGGGCGGCTTCCAAAGCCTCGTCAGAAGCCTCGACGAATTGCCCTTCCCACTTGGCAATGGCAACGCACGCGAGGCAGTTGCCGACCACGTTCAGCATGGTCCGCGCCATATCCATCAGCTCATCGACGCCGAGAATCAGCGCTACCCCTTCAACGGGCAACCCGTGGGATACCAGCGTTCCTGAGAGGATGACGAGCGATGCCCGCGGCACCGCTGCCACTCCCTTGCTGCTCAAGATGAGCGTGAGCATGATTCCCAGCTGCTGCACCAGGGAAAGGTGCACGCCCGCTGCCTGCGCGACGAAGAGCGTGGCGAGCGACAGGTAGAGTGTCGAGCCATCGAGATTGAAGCTGTACCCGAGAGGCACGATGAATGAGACGATCCGGCGCGGCACGCCGAAGTGCTCCAGCGCCTCCATCGCGCGCGGCAGCGCCGCCTCGCTCGACGTGGTGGTGAATGCGATCACCGCCGGCTCCTTCACCACGCGGAGGAACTTGCGCAGCGGAATGCGCATCCAGAGCGCGATGGGCAAGAGCACCGTCAGTATAAAGACCGCGACCGCCAGATAGAGTGAACCCACCAGCGCCGCCAGGTTCCACAATACATGCAGTCCGCCGTGCCCGACGGTATAGGCGATAGCGCAGCCGACCCCGATGGGCGCATAGCGCATGACGATGTTGGTCAGCTTGAACATCGCTTCGCTGACCGACTCGCACATCGCAATGATGGGCTTGCCCCGCTCGCCGATCAGCCCCACCGCGATGGCGAAGAAGATGCTGAAGATGACGATTTGCAGGACATCGCCCTTGGCCATCGCGTCGATGACCGACTCAGGCACCAGGTGCAGCAGCATGTCCTTCCACGTCTGCGGCGTGGCCAGCCTGGGCTCGCTCCCGGGCGAAGGCAGGTTCACTCCGCGGCCGGGCTGCGTGAGATTGACGACGATGAGTCCGATGGCAAGCGCGAGCGTGGTCACCACCTCGAAGTAGATCATCGCCCGCAGACCCATCCGCCCGACGACCTTCGGGTGCCCGGCTCCGGCGATACCAGCGACCAGGCTGGAAAAGATCAGCGGCGCGATCAGCATCTTGATCAGCCGCAAGAAGATCAGGCTGAATGGGCGCAGCACTTCGGCATAAGCAGGGTGCGTCACGCTGAGCAGCCAGCCAACCACGATTCCCAGCGCAAGGCCGAGCAGGATCTGGCGCGTCAAGGTGAGCCGCATGGGCCCCCGCGTAGCATGCGTCGCGCGGCTCTGCCACTTCCGCGGCGCTCTTCTTTACCAATCACTATCGATTTACAGCGCTTTGGTAATTTCGTTAACCTGGCCCCGCACACCAGCGAAAGCGAACGCACTGAAATGGCAAGGCTCGACGCGTTCATCCAGCTCCTGCTCTACGAGTCCGCCGACGAGCTCATTCTCGAGACGGGCAAGAGCGTCCTGCTGCACAAGCAGGGCAGCCCGGCGCGGCCGCTGGTCAAGCAGCTCCTCACCGCCGCGCAAGTCGCCTCGGCGCTCGCCGAAGTGCTGCCCGCGGCGCAACGCGGCCTGCTGCCCGAGTCCGGCATCTCCTTCTCCTACTCTGCTCCGGCGGGACTGGTGCACATCCGCTGCGAGAGAGGCAGCGCGGGCAACCGCATTTCGGTGACGCCCCTGCTCGACGAGGCGCACATCGTTCAAGACGAAGCGGTCGAGGACGAGCTGGGCACTGGCCTCTTTGGGACGGTATCGGAGAACCTCGCCGCTCCGGAGGAGCACCGGCCCTACAACACTCCGCCGCGCGGCGCACCCGTGCTGGTGCAGCCGCTCGGCCGCACCGCCGGGCTGGAAGTGCTGATTGCCGCCGCCGTCGAAAGTGGCGCGTCCGACCTCCACCTCGCCAGCGGCTGCCCGCCCTTGCTGCGCATCGAAGGCTCGCTGCGGCCGCTGGAAGGCCACCTCTCGCTGCCCGCAGCGCGGCTCGAAGAGCTGATCTGGGCCGCCCTGCCCGACTCCGCGCGGGCCGAATACGAGCGCGCCCGCGGCGTCACCTGCACCATCCAGAGTGGCGCGCTCCGCTTCCGCGCCAGCGTCTTTCCCGATTCGCGCGGTATCTCCGCGGCCATACGGCCCATCCCGGCCGAGCCGCTCGAGGCCGAGCGGCTGGGCTTGCCGCGCCAGGTCCTCGACCAGTGCTTCGCCAGCCGCGGACTCATCCTGATCGCGGGCGCTGCCGGGTCGGGCCGCACCAGCACGCTCGCGGCGCTGGTGGACTTCATCAATCGCAACCGCGACGACCACGTACTCACCCTCGAAGAACCCATTGAGCAGGTGCACGTCAACAAACGCTGTCTCATCCGCCAGCGCGAGGTCCCCACGCAGGTGCCGGGGTTCGAAATCGGTCTGCGGCAGGCGCTGCGCGAAGACCCGGACGTGGTGGTGGTCGGCGATCTCCGCGACGCCGCCAGCGCCGCGCTCGCCATCGAGCTCGCCGCCAGCGGCCGGCTGGTGCTGGCGCAACTCAACACCATCGGCGTACTGGCGGCGCTCGATCGATTGATTGAGCAGGCCCCGGCCCTGCGGTCCGCGCTCGCCGAGTCGCTGCGCTGCGTCCTCTCGCAGACTCTCTGTCGCAGGCAAGCCGGAGGCCGCATCGCCGCATTCGAAGTGCTGCTGCCCACCGAGTCAGCCACAACTCTCATCCGCGAGGGCGGTGGCTTTCAGCTGCCCACCGCGATGCAAGCGGGACGCGCGCACGGCTTCTTGCCTTTGAACGAGGCGCTGGCGGAGCTGGTGGAAAAGCGCCTGGTCGACCCTCGCGAGGCGCTGCGCCGCTCGAACGTCAAGGCTGAGCTTCGCTCGATGCTCGAGAGGAAGGGCGTCGCGCTGCAGGACAAAGCGTCCTGATTGCATTGCGGGCCAGGGCGCCCTGATCAAAGGTGGCCGCCATGGCCACTACGTTCGACGCCAATCAGCGCCGCATCTCGAAAGAAGACGCGCTCGACTATCACTCGTCGGGCCGCAAGGGAAAGATCGAGGTGGTGCCGACCAAGCCGGTGGCCACCGCACGCGATCTTTCACTGGCGTACAGCCCGGGCGTCGCCGAGCCTTGCCTCGCGATCGCGCAGGACCCGGAGCTTTCTTATAAATACACCGCGCGCGGCAACCTCATTGCCGTCATCTCCAACGGCACCGCGGTGCTGGGCCTGGGCGACATCGGCGCCACCGCCTCCAAGCCAGTGATGGAAGGCAAAGGCGTTCTCTTCAAGAAGTTCGCCGATATCGACGTCTTCGATCTCGAGGTGGACGCGAAAGACGTGGACAACTTCTGCCGCGTGGTCAAGGCGCTCGAGCCCACTTTCGGCGGCGTCAATCTCGAGGACGTGAAGAGCCCCGAGTGCTTCATCATCGAGAGGCGCCTGCGCAGCGAGATGAACATTCCTGTCTTTCACGACGACCAGCACGGCACCGCCATCATCACCGGGGCGGCGCTGGTGAATGCGCTCTCGCTGGTGGGAAAGAAGCCGGAGGGCGTGCTGGTGGTCTTCGTCGGAGCAGGCGCCGCCGCAGTGGCGTGCGCCGAGCAATATGTCCGGCTGGGCGTGCCCCGCGAGCACATCTCGATGTGTGACTCATCTGGGCTCGTCTACAAAGGCCGCGTGAAGAGCATGGACGAATGGAAGGGCGCCTTTGCCCAGGGCGAACAGCCACACACGCTTGCAGAGGTGATGCGCGGCGCCGACGTGGTCGTGGGCCTCTCGGCCGCGGGCGTGATTACGCGGGAGATGGTCGCCTCATTGGCTCCCAATCCAATCATTTTTGCCTTGGCCAACCCGGTGCCGGAGATCACCCCGGAAGAAGTGCTCGAGGTCCGCGCCGACGCCATCATGGCCACCGGCCGCAGCGATTACCCGAACCAGGTCAATAACGTTCTTGGCTTTCCCGGCATTTTCCGCGGCGCGCTCGACGTGCGTGCCAGTTGCATCAATGAAGAGATGAAGCTGGCCGCTTCCCAGGCACTCGCCGCGCTGGCCCGCCAGGACGTCCCCGAAAGCGTGAGCGCCGCTTATGGCGGGCAGCTCTTTCGTTTTGGCCGCGATTACATCATTCCCAAGCCGTTTGATCCGCGCGTGCTCACCTGGGTAGCGCCCGCGGTGGCCAAGGCCGCCATTGCCTCCGGGGTAGCGCGAGTCGCCTTCGACGCCGACGCCTATGTCGAGGCGCTGCGCAAGCGGCAGGGCCGTACTTACGAAGTCATGAGCGTGGTGGTCAATCGGGCCCGCAAGGTGCTCACGCGCATCGCCTTTCCTGAGGGCAATCACGCCCGCATCCTCCGCGCCGCCCAGCAGCTGGTGGACGAGCGCATCTGCCGGCCGGTCCTGCTGGGCCGGCGGGAGGAAATCCTCGAGAGCGCGCGGGACGCCAACCTGGGCGCCATCGCAGACCTGGAGATCGTCAATCCATTGACGGCCCCGGAATTCGGCGATTACGCCCAGAAATTTTACGAGCTGCGCCAGCGCCAGGGCGTCTCGCCGCAAGAAGCGCTCTATCGCATGCGCCAGCGAAATACCTTTGCTGCCATGATGCTGCGCGAAGGCGTGGTGGACGGGCTGGTGACCGGTCTGACGCGCACCTATCCGGAAGCGATCCGGCCTTCGCTGGAAGTCATTCGCACCCAGGATGGCCGCCGGGCTTCGGGGACCTATATCGTTGCCTTCAAGGAAGGATTGAAGTTGCTGGCCGATTGCACGGTCAATGCCGACCCGACGGCGGAGGAGCTGGCCGATATCGCCATCAGCACCGCCGAGCTGGCGCGCGCCTTCGAGCTGCAGCCTCGCATTGCCATGCTCTCTTATTCAAATTTCGGGACCGATCGCTCGGGCTCTCCCAACAAGGTCCGCCAGGCGGTCGCGCTGGTGCGGGCGATGCGGCCCGATCTGGAGGTCGAGGGCGAGATGCAAGTCGACGCCGCGGTCGTGCAGAGCGTGCGCGAGCACGAGTTCCCCTTCGCGCGACTCACCGCCGACGCGAACGTGCTGATCTTCCCGGATCTGAATTCAGGAAACATCGGCTACAAATTGCTCTGGCGGCTGGGCGGCGCCGAAGTGATTGGACCGGTGCTGATGGGAATGTCGAAGCCCGTCAATATCCTGCAGCAAGGCGCGAGCGTGCAGGACGTGGTCAATCTCGCGGCCATGACCGCCGTGCGGGCTCAGGGCGAATTGACATACTGAGCAATGGCGCGCGCCAGCAGCATCGCGCCCTCGGCGTTGGGGTGGCCGTCCCAGGGAAGCAGTTGCGAGAACTGCAGCTGGACATCAACGTGCGGAACATCGGCGAGCAGCGACGTCATCAGCAGGGGCGGCGGGCCATCGATGGATTGCTGAAGGAAGAGAGAGCGCGCGCCGTGGGCGGAGGCCGCGTGCACGGTCTGGGCGAAGATGGCGTGCGCCAGCTCTAGCGCAGTTTCGAGCCGCGAGGACCGCGTATATTGCAGCTCATTCGCCAATAGATTGCGCAAGCGCAGCTGGGGCCGGGGCGGAGCGAGCGAGAGCGCGCCATTGACCAGCTCGAGGCGCGGCCGGTAGTCATGCAGGTTGCGCGTCAGCATCACCGGCAGTACCAGCGAAACGACCAGCACCGGATGTTGCAAGCGAGACAATGCGTCGAGTGCGCGCAGATAGGCCTGATCGTTTCCATACCCGCCGACCGCGGTCACCACGACCTGCAGGCCGGTGAGCTGCTCCAGCCGCGCCGCCACGGTGTCCTTCCAATTGAGTCCGTGCCCGAACATGCAGGACTCGCCGGCGAGGATGATGGTAGGTCGCGCGGGATCCTCCTGCCAATCCTTGCTGCGCGCGCGGTCGCCATATTGGTCGATCTCGTAGTGCGCGGACGGCGTTTCGTTGCTCAGCTTCACATCGAGGCTCCTGCGCGGTGTGAACGTCCAGCCCAGCCGCGCATCAGGCAACCCCAGCCGCGTTTCGAGCTTCGGGTTCTTTGCCGGCTGGTCGGGCCTGTCCAGCCTCTCGAGAATGAGCTCGCAGACGGCCAGTGACAGCAGCACCGCAAGTGCAATACGTGCAGTTGCGGCGAGGGTCTCGCGCATCCCCCGCCGCGCAATCAAGCCGCCCACGAGCGGCGCCAGCACCAGCGGAAAGAGCAGCCCCGCGATGACCAGCACGAGCCGCAGCGAGGGCAGCGCGCCTTTGGGCATGGGCCAGTAATACTCGGGCACCGCGATATGGCGGTTGAACCAGGCGGGCGTCACGCGCCACGCGAACGCGACCAGCGCGAGGCCCGGCAGTGCGACGATGGCTTCGGCGGTGCGGCGCATGGCGCACATGGTAGCGTCCTTTGCTTGCGCGTGATCCCCTCCACTGTCGATCGGCTGCTCAAGCCGCTGCACCGCTGGGTCTGGCTTGATCCGCACCGCCGGGGCCGCAAGCTCCTGCGCTTCGCCGAGACCGAGGCGGACGGCGGCCGCGATCTCTCGCGAGCGGCCGAGCTGACGGCAGACCCGCTCCTGCGACGCCTCTATCTGCGCCATTCACAGGACGAGCAGCGTCACGCCGAGCTTTTTCGCGTCCGCGCGCGGCAGGTCCTCGAAAACGCCAAGGCCTCGACACTGGAAGTCAACTGGTTGACACCGGGCGAGCGCGGTCTCGATGACCTCCGGGTCGATGCCACCGGCGAGGACGCCTTGCTTGCCTTCCTGCACCTCTCGGAGAAGGCCGCGGCCGGCCGCTTCACGCTCTATCAATCGGTGCTCGGAACCGACGAAGGCACCCGCGAAGTCTTTCGCGAGATCCTTGAAGATGAGGCCTTTCATATGAGCTACACCCGCAGCCAGCTGGCGCGCATCGCGCCCCGCAAGCAGGGCCTCCGCCTCTGGCAGGCGCGCGCAGGCCGCCTCTGGAAAACGTATCTGCGCCTCGCCACGGCGCTGGCGTCGGTGCTGGGAACGGTGGTCCTGCGCGCGCAGTATTTCCTCATCCTGCCGATCTTTGCGCTGCTGGCGCGGCGTGCCCAGCGTCGAGAAGCACCGGGCTTTGCCAAAGCCCGCGGATCTAATCTGACGAGTCAATACTGATGCGCATTCTTGGTATCTCGGCGCACTATCATGACTCGGCCGCGGGGCTCCTGATCGACGGCGTCCCGGTCTGCTCGGTCGAAGAAGAGCGGCTTTCGCGCCGCAAGAATGACGCCGCCTTTCCGCTGCTGGCGATTGAATGGTGCCTGGAGCAAGCGGGCCTCGAGCCCGAGGCGCTCGACGCGGTCGTCTTCTACGAGAAGCCGATGCTCAAGTTCGATCGAATTCTCAATATGGCGCTGCGTACGTTCCCGCGCTCCTGGCGCAGCTTTCCGCAGGCGATGAAAAACTCGCTGGGCGAGAAGCTCTGGGTCAAGGGAATCATTGCCTCGCAGCTGGGTATCGCCGGAAGCAAGATTCTCTTTACCGAGCACCACCAGTCGCACGCCGCCGCGGCCTTCTATCCGAGCCCGTTCGATGAGGCGGCCATCCTCACCGCCGATGGCGTGGGTGAGTGGGCGACGCTCTCGGTGGGCCGCGGCTCCAAGGCGCGCGGCATCGAGATGCTGCGCGAGCTGCGCTTTCCCCATTCATTGGGAATGCTCTATTCGACTTTCACTGCCTGGCTCGGCTTTCCGGTCAATGAAGGTGAATACAAGGTGATGGGACTCGCCTCTTATGGTGAGCCCTCGCTGGCTGACGAAGTGCGGCGAACGGTGCTGCCGGCCGCTGACGGCTCCTTCCGGCTCGATCTCGACTACTTCGACTTTCACGCCAGCGCGAAGCGCAGCTATTCAGACAAGTTCACCGCGCTCTTCGGCGCCCCGCGCGAACCTTGGGATCCCATCGACCTCGGCACTGCGGAAGGCAAGCGCTATGCGGATGTTGCCGCCAGCGTCCAGCTGGTCCTGGAGGAGCTGCTGCTCGGGCTTGCCCAGCGGCTGCAGCGCGAGACCGCGCTGAAGGCGCTCTGTCTCGGCGGAGGCGTCGCCCTCAATGGCGTTGCCAATGCACTGCTGCTGCGCGAGAGCGGCTTCGGGCAGATCTACGTGCCCTCCGCGCCCGGCGACGCTGGCTGCGCACTGGGCGCGGCGCTGTGGGCGGACCGCATCCATTTCAGGCGGCCACACGTTCCCATTCCCGACCATCCTTATTGGGGACCTGTGATTGACGGCAAGGACCTTTTGCGGATCGCCGCCGAGGACGGACTCGAATGCGAGACCCTGCAAGACGTCCCGGCGCGCGTCGCGGACGAACTCGCGCGGGGCCGTATCGTCGGCTGGATGCAAGGCGCTTCCGAGCTGGGTCCGCGCGCGCTCGGCAATCGCAGCATCCTCGCTGCTCCCCATGATGCGGCCATGCGCGACAAGCTCAATCGCGGAATCAAGTATCGGGAAGAGTTCCGTCCTTTTGCTCCCGCCGTGCCGGTCGAGCAAGCCCGGCGCTTCTTCGACCTCCCCGAGGGCGGCGAGCGCCTGGGCCGCTTCATGTCGGGCGTCTTCAAGGTGCGTCCCGAATGGCGCGACAAGCTGGGCGCGGTCACGCACGTCGATGGCACCGCGCGGGTGCAGACCGTGGACCGTGCGACCGCCCCGCTCTTTCATGCGCTGCTGGAAGCGTATGGGGCGCGCACAGGGATACCGGTCCTGCTCAATACCAGCTTCAATCTGGCGGGAGAGCCTATCGTCAATAAAGCGGTGGAGGGGTATTCAACCTTCCGTCGGTCAGGTATCGATGTCCTGGTCGCTGGTACTACGCTCGCAACGCGCCGCAAGGGCGCGAGCGATGCAATGCTTCCGCGGGAGGCGACGTGACCCTCAAACGACGCGGCAAGATCGCCCGGACGCTCATCTTGATGGGTAGCGCGGGGCCCTCCATCGTCGACGGCGCGCGCGGTCTGTGGCGCAGCGACGCCGGGCGCAAGTGGCTGGTGCCGCTGCTCGTCTTCCTCTGCGTCACGGGCCTTTTGCTGGTGGTGGCTGCGAGCGTCGAGGCCTTGGCGCCATTCATCTATGCAATCTTCTGAAAAGGCTTTCGAGCTGCATTCAGACCCACTGCTCGCCTGTCCCCATTGCCAGGGGCGATTGATTGAGCTCAGCTGCGCTCGCTGCACCATTCAATACGACGCGCCCGGGGGCATCCCCGATCTGCGCCTCGACAAGGACCTGCGCACCGAGCGCGTGCGTGCCTTTTATAAAGTCGCTCCGTTTCCCGGCTATCCCGTTCGCGACAGCCTCTCGGGCCTGCGCGCCCGGGCTGGCCGCAGCGCCTTTGCGCAGCTGCTCGACCGTTCCATCGAAGGCGATGCGGTCATCGTCGAGGTCGGCTGTGGAACCGGCCAGCTCAGCCTGTATCTCGCAACCGCCGACCGAATCGTCATCGGCGCGGACCTCTCACGCGCCTCGCTCAGTCTTGCGCAGGACGCCGCACGCCGCTACGGCCTCTCTGCGGTCCGATTCGTCGAGACTGATCTGCGCGCGCCGGGCCTGCAGGCGGGCTGTTTTGACGTGGTCATATCCAGCGGAGTGTTGCACCACACCCCGGACCCGCGCGCCTCATTCAAGGCGCTGGCGCGGCTGGCGAAGCCGGGCGGCGTCATCGTGCTCGGCCTCTACAATACTTTCGCCCGCATTCCATTGAGGCTACGGCGCGCCTTCCGCAAGCTGACCGGCGTCATTCCGTTCGACCCCGTCCTGCGCGATCGAAAGTCCGAGCCCGAGCGCCGCGAAGCCTGGCTCCGCGATCAATACGAGCACCCGGAAGAGCACCGCCATACGCTCGCCGAGGTGCAAGGCTGGTTTCGCGAGAATGAGGTCAAATACCTGCGCGCCTATCCCAGCCCCATGCTGGCGGACGAACCACCGGACAATCTCTTTGCACCTCTCGAGGACGATTGGCCGCTCGAGAACCTGCTCGCGCAGCTGTCGTGGGCCCGCACCCTCGGCCACGAAGGCGGGCTTTTCATCGCCGTCGGGCGGCGCCGGTTGTGATCGTCTGAAGTCGTGCGCAGGGTGCTTGAACGATTCTGAAGACCGGGGGATCGAACGCGCAAGTGACGAGCTTGTCGCGCGCAAGCACCTCGCGCGACCGTTGGAGGTGCTTGCGCAAGCTCCGAGGGGTCCGGGTTTACACGCGCGCGGGTCCAGCCTTCAGGCGGGGCGGCGCAGGCTGGGCAAGGACATTCCGCCTGGGAGAAGTCGGTTGAGTCTTATCGCTTGAGACGTTCCCCGAGACGCGCCAGCGCGGCCGGCAGGTCGGGCGAGAGCGTCAGCACCGGTAACAAGGGATCTCCTTTCATACGCTTCATCCGCCCGGGCATTGATTTGATCGTGAATTTCTTCGGGTCGAGCCTGGTGTTGACTTCGCTCCAGCGCAGCGGCGCAGAGATGGTGCCGCCCGGCACCGGTCGCGCACTGAAGGGTCCGGCGATGGTCTTGCCGTCACCATTCTGCAGGTAGTCGAGGTAGACGCGGCCCAAGCGCGCGGCAATGTTGCGCTCGGTGGTACCAATCCCGGGGTGCCGCGCTTCCACCACGCGCGCAATCAACTCGCCGAGCGAGGTGGCCTGCTGGTGATTCAGCTGGGCGCCCAAGGGAATCAGCACGTGCAGTCCCTTCTGGCCGCTCGTCTTGGGGAAGCTCGGCAGCGTCAGCTCCTCGCACAACGCGTGAACGGCTTTGGCCAGCGTCACTACCCGTGCAAATGAAGCCTCCTTGGGATCAAGATCGATGACGCACCAATCCGGATTGGCATCGATCTGGTTCGCCGGCAGGTGCAGCGGAATGGTTCCGAGGTTCACGACATAGAGCAGCATCTCCAGGTCGTCACACACGAAGAAGTCGAGGTCGCCTACGCGCGCCGTGCGCACCCAGTCGGGCACGTGGTCGGGTGCATCCTTCTGGAAGAAGCTCTTTCCCGCGATGCCGTCGGGATAACGGGTGAGCGTAACCGCCCGGTCGCGCAGGTAGGGCAATAGCCAGGGAGAGATGGCGCGGTAGTAATCAATCAAATCGCCCTTGGTATAGCCTTGGTCGGGCCAGAAGAGCTTGCCGAGGTTGCTCAGCACCGCCCGGCGCGGAGGCTCGCTCGGCGTCCCCAGGCTGGGCGGGGCGGTCGCTTCCGAAGACACGCACTCTTCGGGCAGCTTGTCTTCCCGCAAGCGAAGAAAAGTCGGCTGCCGCAAGAGGCCGTCTTCGGTGATTTCTTTATATCTGACCTCGACCACCAGTCTCGGCTTGCACCAGGTATGCCCGCGGCCTTTTGGAAATGCTCCGGTACAGGGTGGCCGGGGAATCGTCAGCTCCTGCAAGAGCGCCTGTACCCGGGTCAGCTCCTTCTCGCTGAAGCCACCCCCGACGCGGCCGGCATAGACCAGCCCCTCAGGCTGGTACTGCGCGACATGCAGCGCGCCAAAGCCGCTGCGCGAGCCCTCTCCTTGCGTAAAGCCGACCACCACGAAATCAGCTGTCTTGTCCACGCGCACCTTGATCCAATCGCGGAAGCGGCCAGCCCGGTAACTCGAATCCCTCTCCTTGGCGACGATCCCTTCCAATCCCAACTCACGGATGCTGGCGAAGAGCGCGCGGCCCTGGCCCTCGACATGATCGAGGTAGCGCAAGGGTCCCAGAGGCGGCAGCAGCTTCTGCAGGATCTCTTTGCGTTGCAGCAAAGGCAGCGACCGCAGGTCGAAGCCGTCGAAGCCGAGCAAGTCGAAGACAAAGAGCGAAGCGGGCAACTCTGCTGCTGCGCGCGCAATGTCCAGGGGACGTGTGAGCAGCGCACGCCGCTGCAGGCGCTGAAAAGCAGGCCGTCCCTGCTCGTCCAGCACGGCGATCTCGCCATCGAAGACGACATGTTTATAAGGAAGTGAGACCAGCGCGTTGGCGAGGTCGGGAAAAATCGCGGTGGCATCGGCGCCCCGGCGATAGTGAATGGCCGCTCGCGCGCCCTCTTTTGCCGTTACGGCCCGAAAGCCGTCGACCTTCAATTCAAAAATCCATAAAGGGTCGTCAAATGCTTCTGCCCGGGGTTCGGCGAGCATGACCTGCACCTCGGCCGCGTGGAGGCAAAGCCGCGGTGCCTTGATTCGCTCCAGCTCTTGAATGATCGTCGCGCCGCGGTCCACGCCCACCTCGGCAACGGCCAGTCCGCTCAAGATTGATTTCTCGCTGAACGTTCCCTTGCGCCGCACGTGCTCGTCGCCAGTCTCTTTGATCAGCAGCCACTCCTTCGGATTGCGTTTGGTGCGGACCAGCGTCCAGCGGCCGCGCAGCTTGTAGCCGGAGAGTTCGAAGAGGAGCTTGCCGTCGATCATTCCCTGGCGCGGATCAAGTAGATGGGTGCAGCGACCCCGGTCCCAGACGATCATCTTTCCCGCGCCGTAGTTGCCGGCGGGAATGATCCCCTCGAAATCGGCGTACTCGACTGGATGGTCCTCGGTCTGCATGGCGAGGCGCTTGTCCGCCGGGTCGGGCGAGGGCCCCCTGGGCACTGCCCATGACTTGAGCACGCCGTCCCACTCCAGCCTCAGGTCATGGTGCAGGCGCGTCGCAGCGTGCTCCTGAACAACAAAGATGCCCGGCCGCGATTGGCCGCGCCCTGGCTCGGGCATGGGCTCCGGCGTCCGATCGGCCGACCGCTTCCGGCGATAGTGGTCCAGAAAGTTGGGCATTTCCGCGCTTACGTTACCATCCTGAAAGAAAGAATCAGCGGAGGTACACGGTGGCTGCTCGCTCGATCGCTTCGGGAACCATTTCGTTCGGCCTGGTGTCAATTCCGGTCAAGCTCTACTCAGCGACGCAAGCAACGTCGGCAATCTCGTTCAACTTGCTGCACGACAAGTGCAGCGGCCGGCTCAAGCAGCAGTACATCTGCCCGCGGGACGACAATGAGGTGGTCGATCGCGAGCACATGGTCAAGGGCTATGAGATCGCCAAGGATCGCTACGTCACCTTCACGCCTGAAGAGCTGAAGTCCCTCGAAGAGAAAGCCAGCCAGCAAATCGAGATCACCGAGTTCGTGCCAACCGAGAAGATCGATCCGGTCTATTTCGACAAGCCTTACTATCTGGGGCCTGAAAAGGGCGCCGACCGCGCGTACAAGCTTTTGGCAGAAGCAATGAGGCAGACCGGCCGCACCGCGCTGGCGCGGTATGCCGCCCGCGGCAAGCAATATCTGGTTCAATTGCGCCCGCTCTTGCCCGAGCAAGGAGGGGGCCTCGTGATGCAACAGCTGATGTATGCCGACGAGGTTCGCTCGTTTTCGGAGGTGCCGGTGCAGGAGACAGCGCCAATCAAGGAGCAGGAACTCCTGCTGGCCAAGCAGATCATTGCGCAGATCAGCGTCGATGCGTTCCGGCCCGAGAAGTATGAGGATGAGGTCAAGAAGCGTGTGCAGGAACAGATCCAGCGCAAGTCCGAAGGCCAGGCCATCGACCTGACCGAACCGGAGGCAAAGCCCGCGCAGGTCATCGATTTGATGGAAGCATTGAAAGCCTCGCTCGAGGCGAAGGGGCTGATGCCGCGGGCCGCCGCCGCGAAGCCGGCCGAGGCCGAAGGGCCCGCTGGGTCCGGGACCGGGGACGAGCCGGCCGGCGAAGCGCGCAAGGCTCCCAAGCGTGCGCCACGCGCCGAGGGAAAAGCGCCGGGAAAGACTTCCCGCAAGTAGCCACACGTGCGATCTTTGCCTCGAGACTTTTGGCGGAGGCACGGGTGGCAGGCTACGGCGCGCGCGAGGTCGCGAAGATGATCGGCCTCTCGGTCGGCCAGGTGCGCTCCTACGTGCGCGCCGGGTTCCTCGATCCGTCGCGCGGACCCCGCGGCAAGTTGCTCTTTTCCTTCCAGGACCTGGTGCTGCTGCGGACCGCCAAGGGGCTGGTCTCCGCGCGCATCGCCCCGCGCCGCGTCCGCAGCGCCCTGAAAAAGTTGCGCGGACAGCTCCCCGAGGGCCGTCCGCTGCGCGGGGTCCGCATTCGCGCGGAGGGCGACCGCATCGTGGTCGGCGACGGCGCGCAAAGGTTCGAAGCCGAGTCAGGCCAGGCGCTCTTCGACTTCGATACCGCCGAGGTTGCCCGAAAAGTCGCGCCCATCGTCCGGCGTCTGGCATTCAGTGGCGGAGCGATTGAATGGTATGAGCGCGGCTGCGACCTCGAGGAGGCCGCGCCGGAAGACGCGAAGGCGGCCTATGGCAAGGCCATCGAGCTCGACCATGGCCACGCCGACGCGCAGGTCAATCTAGGCCGGCTGCTGCATGAGGCCGGCGATTCTTCGGGCGCGGTCACGCATTACCGGGCAGCGATTGAAGCGCAGCCAGGGCACTCCATCGCCGCGTTCAATCTGGGCGCCGCGCTCGAGGACCTGCGACTGCCTGAGGAAGCCATATTGGCTTATCGGCTGTCGCTTCAGGCAGATCCCGCCTGCGCGGATGCGCACTACAACCTGGCGATCCTTTATGAACGAAAGGGAGACGCAGTGCTGGCTTTGCGGCACTTGAGGACCTATCGCAAGCTGGTCCAGGCTTGAAGGTTCTCGTCGGAACTTCGGGATACAACTACTTGTCCGCCATTGAGTAGCTTCCGTTCCAGCTGGGGGCCGGCGGCTGGGCGGCGAACTCGCGGCAGCGCTCGGCCAGCTTCTGCGAGGCGCCGTCTTTCAAGGTGGCATTCACCGCCAGGAAGCGCGCCCCGGCTTCCGTGAACCTTCGCTCGCGATAGAGGGCGAGCGCCTGGGTATGCAACTCAATCGCTTTCAATGACGCAGGCTCGACCTGCCCGACCTCTCCGATCAGCTCGTGGACCAGCACCGCGTGCATCTTGCCCTTGACCGCGACGAAGTCGATGGGCCGCACGACCAGCTTGTCCCGCACCAGCAGGGCGGTGCTCTCGCCGATGCAGATGCCGGTGCCGTAAGCCTTGTTCAATCCCTCGAGCCGGCTGGCCAGATTTACCGCGTCGCCCATCGCCGTATAGTTCATCCGATTCGGCGAGCCGATGTTTCCCACCAATGCAAGGCCGGTATTCACCCCGATGCGTGCAGCGATGTTCGGCCGGCCCTGCTTCGCCCATTCCAGCTGCATCAGATGCAATCGATCGCGCATGGCCAGCGCGGCACGGCAGGCGAAGAGCGCGTGATCCTCCAGCGGCCGCGGCGCGCCCCAGAAGGCCATGATGGCATCGCCGATATACTTGTCCACGGTGCCCTGGTGCTCGCGGATGGCCTCGCTCATCTTCTCGAAGTATTCGCCCAACGCAATGACCAGCGCGTCCGGCTCGAGCGATTCCGACAGCGTGGTGAAACCAGCGATATCGGAGAAGAGCGTAGTGATGGTCAGCTTCTCCCCGCCCAGCACCGCGTCGCGGCCCGAGAGCAGCAGATCCTGAACCAGCTCGCGCGGAACATACTTGCCGAAGCTCCGCAGCGACGATTTCATCCGGTCGGTGGCGGCCGACATATTGTTGACCTCGAGGACCATCGAGCCTTCGTCGGAGAGCTTGCGGTCGGTGATCTCAAAGCGGCCCACTTTGTCCATCTCATCAGAGATGGTGCCCATGGCCTGCGAGACGCGACTGGTCAGCAGGGCGCCGATGAGCGCCGCCACCAGAGCCGCGACGATGCCGATGATGGCTGCGTAGATGGCCTGCCGGCGCGCCTCGCCAAAGAAGTCGTCGCGCGGGACCACGCCAATGACACGCCAATCAATGCCTGAATCGGGCGGATAACTCGCAACCATGGCGAGATAGGGGCCGAAGGAAAAGCCTTTGGTATCGGGTCCACGCTTTTGCAATTCGCGCCAGGCACCCGCGAGCATCGGGTCGGCGTGGTCTTCGGCGCGCGCGACGACGCTCTGGTTGTTCTCCATCGAGGTGACCGCGCCAGTGGGGTGGCCGACCACGCGGCCACTCTGGGTCACGACATACACACGGCCCGTCACGCCGAGTTGCAGCGTGGCGAGGAACTCGCTCAGATAAGAGACTTCGAATTCAATCGCCCAGACCCCGCGCAGCTTGCCGTCGGGGGTACGGTCGCGCGCGGCATAGGTGAAGCCCGGCCGCTGATTGCTGCTGAAAAGAAACGGCTCGACCCAGACACCGCCCTCGGAGGCCTGGCCTGCCGCATACCAGGGGCGCGTCCGCGGATCGTAGGGGGTCTTCATATCGTCACGCAGGGTCTTCCAGCGGCCATTGGCCTCGCGGGTCAGCTCGCGCCAGCGGGTGCGGCCGCTGGGATCCTGCTGCCGGATGGTAGCCTCGACTTCACCGCCCGGCTTTCGATAGGCAGCGAGGTAGGTACCATCGACGCTGCCGTGCGAGACCCAGGTGAAGCTGGGATTGGCAATGAGCTCGGCGGTGAAGTGCTCGAGCGCGGCCAGGTGATTGTCCGGGTCAAGCTTGCGTTCGAAGGCGAGCCGCTGCTCCAGCGCGATGGCGGGCCGGGCCGGCTCGAGGAAGCGCAGCGTGCGCTGCGTGGTGTACGCCGCGATCTCATTGGCAAAGTTGTGCCAGAGACTCGAGACCACCTTGCGGGAAGATAGATAAGCAGAGACGCCGACCGCGCCCGAGGCGAGCAGGATGAGGGCGATGACACCGGTCACCATCGTCGGCCGCAGCGGCAAGCCGCGACTCGAGCGCGCCACTTACTTTTCCTCTCCGCCGCCGATTTTTGCCCGCGCCTTGAGGCTTTCAATCACCTGCCGGATTTCGCCGGCGTCGCGCGCGGACGGTGCCAGCCGCAGGTATTGCTCATAGGATTGGATGGCCATCGATTCATTGCTCTGCATTGAATAGGCGGTGCCGAGGCCACGCAGGGCTGCGGCATTGGCGGGCTCGTTCTCGAGCGCGGTGTGAAAGCTGGCGATGGCCTCGTCGATGCGACTCTGCTCCAGCGCGGACTCGCCACGCTTGACCTGCGACTGCGCGACGGCGTGGGCGATCATCGCGGGTGAAACTTCGCTGGCTCGCGCTGGGCGCGGACGGGGCGCGGCGACGGGGGCGCGCTGGGGCCGAGCGGCGGCCGAACCACCGGCCGAATCGGTACCAGGAGCGTCTTGGTCCACAGCGGGCGGGGGGCCGGGGCCGTCTTTGTCCGGTGCGACTTTCGTGGACGCGATGGTATCGGTCACGGCAGGCGCGGGGACGACGGGCGCGGGGACGGCGGGCGCGGGGACGGCGGAGCCAGCGGTGCCGCGAGAGGCGGTCCCGCCGCCGGCATTGTCTGGCGACGGGCCTGCGTTTGTCGACGGCGCGGCGCCCGGTGCGAGCTCGTCCACCGCGGCGGTTCCGCTGGCTGCGGTTTGGCTTGCTGCGGATCCGCCCGGGATGGGAGCAGCACCGGTCGTCGGCGCCGGGTCAGGTTTCGCGGGGGCGGCGGCAGCGGCGGCGGTTCCCGTCACTGGCGCGCGCATTCCTGGGTTTGCTGCAGCCGGCGCGGCCGCAGCTCCCTCGGCAGCTGAAGGGGTCGCAGGCGGCTCGCCCACACTCTCCGCCCTGTGCGGGAAAGTCGCTGGCGCAAATCCGAGGAACCAGGCCCCCCCAATCGCCGCCGTCGCACCCAGCAGACCCGCAAGCAGCGGCACCAGCACCGGCGCCCGCCGCTTGGCCGCAGGCAAGAGCCTTTGTCCGTCCTCGAAGCGGTCCACCCGCTCGTTCATTTCGCGCTGCGCTGCCGTCAACTTCGACAGCTGTCCCTGCACCACGCCAAATTGCGCGATGAGCTTTGCGAGTGCCTCCTTCTCAATCGCCGCCCCCGGCCCGGAGCGCGTCAGCAGCGTCGCGAGCGCTTGTCGCTCCTGCTCGGCAGGTAACCTCGGCTGCGCGCTCTCGACCGCATCATTGAGCTGTGTGAGGTCCCCAAAGCGCTCGCGGCGGTCCGGGGAGAGCGCCATTCGCACGATGTCGCCGAGCGGTGCGGGCGGGTCACCGCCGACTCCATTGCGAGGGTCGCTCCCGGTCAAGATCTCATAGCCGAGGACGCCGGCCGCATAGACCTGCACCCGCGGTTCGCTCTTGCGCGGCGCATCGGCCGCCAGCAGCTCGGGCGCCAGGTAGCCCATCTCCAGCTCGGGCTGCTGATCGTCGAAAGGCAGCAGGTGCAGGCCGCCCTGGTCGTCGAGCTGCACCAGCCGGGACCGCAACGTGGCCCCCTGCGCCGAGGCAAGCCGCACCGCGGAGGAAAAGAGGAGACCCGCCTCGTGGGCGGGAAGGCGCTGCCCGGACGCGCGGGCCCGCTCGAGGAGGTCATGGACGGTCATCATGGCGGCAGGTACTCTACGCGTCTGAAGGAGACCTCACCATGCCGACGTCACTCCTGGAGCAATTGAAGGCCGTCACCGTGGTCGTTGCCGACACCGGGGACATCAATTCCATCCGCAAGTTCACCCCGCGCGATGCCACTACCAACCCGTCGCTCATCACCGCGGCGGCGCAGATGCCCGAGTACCAGGAGCTGGTGCGCGCGGCGCTGGACTGGGCGCGGAAGGAGTGTGGCCAGGGCGCCGACCGCGAGCGTATCGTGCGGCTGGGCATCGACCGGCTCAGCGTCGAGTTCGGCCTGAAGATCCTCGAGATCGTGCCGGGCCGGGTCTCGACCGAGGTGGATGCGCGGCTCAGCTTCGATACTGAAAAGACGATCGAGAAGGCGCGCTTCCTGATTGGACTCTATGAGAAGGCGGGGGCGAAGCGCACGCGGGTGCTGATCAAGATGGCCTCGACCTGGGAGGGCATCAAAGCCGCCGAGATCCTCGAGAAGGAAGGGATCCATTGCAACCTCACCCTGCTCTTCGGGCTCCACCAGGCAGTGGCCTGCGCCGAAGCCGGGGTGACGCTCATTTCGCCGTTCGTGGGCAGGATCCTTGATTGGTATCTGAAGGATACCGGCAAGAAGGAATATGCCCCAGAGGAGGATCCGGGCGTTCAATCGGTCACCACGATCTATGCGTATTACAAGAAGTTTGGATACAAGACCGAGGTGATGGGCGCCTCGTTCCGCAACGTGGGCGAGATCCTGGAGCTCGCGGGCTGCGACCTCTTGACCATCGCACCCAAGCTGCTGGCGGAGCTGGCTTCGTTCGGCGGCGACCTCGAGCGCAAACTCGACCCCAAGGCGCCCGCGGCCGACCTGGCGCGGATCCCGATGGACGAGAAGGCCTTCCGCGAGGCCCACTCTTTCGACCGCATGTCCAACGAAAAGCTGGCGGAAGGAATCGACGGCTTCACCAAGGCGCTGGTGGCACTCGAGGCGCTGTTGCTGGAAAAGCTGAGGACAGATTCATCCAATGCCACGCGCGATCTCTTTCGCGTCTTCGATCTCGACGGCGACGGCTTCATCACCCGCGAGGAGTGGGCCGGGACCGACGCGGTCTTCGATGCTCTAGATTTGAACGCTGATGGCCGCATCACGCCGGAAGAGCTGGGTGCCGGCCTGGGCGCGGCCTTCCGGCTGCAGATGGAAACGCATTGAAACAATTCCCCGCGTTGACAGTGCCGCGCGGGCCGTTACCTTCATAATCGGCTCACAAGGGCCAGCGCGAGGATTGGTTCCCGCGCTTTAAAGCACCGCCGGGAGCGCACAGCCCCAGGCGAGTGGAGGCAGCATGTATCCAGGAATGATGCATTGGTTGCGGATGCGCCGGCACGGTCACTGCGGTGAGGGCGCCCGCGCGGGTCGCGGCTTCGGTGGACCCGGTTGGGCCGGCTCGCAGAGCGGCGGAAATCCCGAAAGCTGGCAGGCCGGCGGCTGGGGCCACGGACACGGCGGCGACGAGTTCGGCGGGGGCGCTTTCGGCGTCCGCAGGCCGCTGCGCTTTTTGGCCTTCAAACTCAACCTCAGCGAGCAGCAGGTCGGGGAGCTGGCAAAGATTCTCGATGAGCTGAAGACCGAGCGCGCGCAGTCGGCGGTCGACGACCGGCGCACCACGGCCGCATTCGCCGACGCCATCGGCCTTGAGCAATTCAATGCCGACAAGGCGAATGAAGGCGGCGCGCTGCGGGTGCTCTCGGCCGAGAAGCTGCGCAATGCAGTGGTCAAGGCGCTGGGCCGGCTGCACGCGCTGCTCGACCAGCAGCAGCGCACACAGCTGGCGTACCTGATCCGCACCGGCGTGCTCTCTATTTGAGTTGAGCGGGGAGTTGAAGCGTTGTCACTGCGCTTCAACTCCCCAACCGCGCAGTCGTCGCAATCGCTTTCGAGCCTGCCCCATTGTATCTAAAGCTCGAATGTCACTCCTCGACCGGATGGTCCTGCGCGAGATCCTGGTGCCGCTCGGCGTGGGGCTGCTCGCCATCTTGCAGCTGCTGGTCATCATCCAGCTTCTGCAGCTCAACGACGTGGTGTTCGGTAGCGCCGTGACCCTCGGCGATCTGGGCCGCGTGACGCTCGCGCTGGCGCCGCACTTCCTGGTGGTGACGGTGCCGCTGGCGTACATGCTCGGCATCCAGCTCGGGATCGGCCGCCTCGCCGGCGACAGCGAGCTGGTGGCGCTCTCGGCGGCCGGCGTGCATCCGGCCCGGCTCTTCCGCGTGCCCATCGCCATCGGCTGTGTTCTCGCCCTCGCCGTGGCCGGCTTGACCCGCTGGGCCGAGCCCTGGGGAATGCGCCAGCTCAACCAGATCCTCAACAACGTGATCAAGCGCAACCTCAAGGAGGGCGTGGTGCCGGGCGTCTTCAACGACGGCTTGCCGCGATTCATGATCTACGTCGGAGGCGTGCGGCAGGGCAACTGGCGCGGTGTGCTGATTGAGGACGACGTTGGCGACGGCGCGCCGCTGTTGGCGTTGGCAGAGGAGGGCCACATCGCCGAGAGCGGCGGCGAGGCCCTCACCCTGCGCCTCCAGCACGGCGAGCTCCACCGCTTCGAGCCGCACGGCGAGACCGTGGTGCGCTTTCAGGACGCGGCCTTCCTGGTGGGCGTGCAGGAGCGGGTCTCGCGCAAGAACCGCTTCTCGGCCGTCGAGGGCCAGCTGACGGCCGTCGCGCTGGAGGCGCAGATCGCCGAGGCGGAAAGAAATGGCTGGATGGAAGACGCGGCGCGGATGCGCATGGAGCTGCTGCGCCGCTGGTCGGTGCCGCTCGCGTGCCTGGCATTTGCGCTGCTGGGCGTTCCGCTGGCGATGGGAGCCCGGGGCACGCGGAGCTCGGCCTATCTCGTCACGCTGGGCGCGTTCGTTGGGTACTACGCGCTGTCGCGCCTGGGAATTGCGTTGGCCGAGCAAGGCAACCCCGCGTGGCTGGCAGCATTCATCCCGAATCTCGCGGTGGCCGCATTGGGCCTCTTCTTTTCGGCGCGCATCATCCGCAACGGTCTCGGCCACCTCAAATGAAGGACGGCGCGTCGGCCCAGCTCTGGAGCGCGTTACTGCTCGCGGCGGCGCTGATCGCAGCACCTTGGCGCGGGCACATCGACGACGTCGACGCGCAACTTTATCTGGTGCTGGTCCGCCACCTCGGCCAAGCCCACAACTGGATCGACCTCCAATACCTCCCGGGGCTGCTGCCGCACTTTCGCGAGCACCTGCCCTTCGGCTTCTGGCCGGGCGCGGCGGCCTTCAGGATCTTCGGCGAATGGGCGGTCGCTCCCGCGTATGGCCTGATGACGTGGCTCTCCATCGCGGTTGCCGCGCGCGTCTCTACCCGGCTCGCGGGCCCCTGGGCCGGCGTCGCGACCGCCATCGCGCTGGGGACCTGCGAATCGATCTGGCAGTACGGGGGCCGGGTCCTGCTGGAGCCGCCGCTGTTCCTCCTGACCACGCTCTCGATAGACGCCGTGCTGCGCGACCGCCCTGACTTTCGGCTCGCGTCCTTCTGGGCGGCCTTGGCCGTCCTGGTCAAAGGTCCGTTTGGCCTCTTGCCGCTGGCGTGCGTGGTCATGGGCCTCGGCCCGCGCTACTTTCTTCGCGGCGCGCTGGCCTCGCTGGTGGCTGTAGTGCCGCTGGCGGCATTTCTCGAGTGGGACCGGCGCCACGGCAGCAGCTGGTGGAACGGCTATCTCCGCGACCAGCTGCTCGCGAGCGCGACGGGGCAGCGCGCCGACGGTGTCACGCGCTGGTGGTTTCCACTGGCCGTGATCGCCGGGCGCTTCTGGCCGGGACTTCCGTTCACGCTTGCGGGCGCGTTCAGGTCCAATCGCTGGGCCCGCCCGCTCGCGATCGCCTGCTTGCTGGTGGCCGTCCTGCTCTGCCTGCCGCACCGGAAGTGGGGGAACCACAGCTATGTTTCGTTTCCCCTCCTGGCAATTCTCGCCGGGCTGAGCGCCTCTTCGTTGATCGAGAAGTTGCCGCGCATTCTCCTACCTGCTCTGGCTGCGCTCGCCTGGATATTATCGGTCGCAGGGCTGGGAAAACGCGTCTTGCAGCCGCCCTGTGTGGTGCATGGGGAGCTTGCGGAACACGTCAATCGAGTGGCGCGCGGTGAGGAGATCTGCGTAGTGGCGCCGACCACGGACTGGTTGACCATTGGAGAGCTGGCCGCCGAGCGCGACCTCCTTCCGTTCCCGCGGTCATCGCTCCCGGCCGGGAGTGGCGCGCCTCGATATGCACTCGTCCACAGCGGCACCGAAGTTGGAGGGGAGTGGCGAACCGTCGGGCGGGCTGGCGACTGGCTTTTTGTAGAGCGCTGAAAATGCGGCACCAACTCGATCGCATGCGGTGCCTCGATTCCGTACCCGGAGCCGCGCTGCGAGCCGTGCCCACCACCGCAGATCAATTGGAGCTTCAGCGCTGAGTCGCGCTATTGCGCTCCTCGTTCCGAGGTCGAACTCACGCCAGCAGAGGGCCCGGCCGGCTGGGGCGGCAGGGGTATCCGAGCCAACTCGTGAGGACTTGTCCCGGGACAAGTTGAGTTACCGGTGCCGCTCAATGGCATTTTGACTGGTATCAAGGGCCGGGCTCGCTGCGTGAATGTGCTCCGCGCCATACAGAGCCAACCATCGCGTTCGCAAACGGCGCGCTTTGATAGGGTCGGGAATGTGCCGCGTGGGTCGATGGGCGTCGACTTGCGGAGCGACAGAGCCTGTCCGCGGGGCCGGTCTCTCGTCGCGGGTACTGGTGGCTTGGGGAAGAGCCTCGCTGTCATGGCCACGAGAAGCTCGTCATTGCCAGGCGTTTCAATCAGGTATCAATCCATGGCATTGTCTTTTTCGGCTCTCAGCGCCGCCGCAGGGAGTCGCAATCGCTTCAGGCGGGCTCGCGAAGGTGCCAGGCACCAGGTCGCGGCAGCGTGCAGTACGGACTCAGCAGCTGGCTTGTTTGACGGTATCCAGGGATGGAGATCGGGCGAGCCCGATATCTCTGTCAAGAGAACCAGAGAAACCACAGGGGAGAAATGGAGCAGCGTGCGCCATTGAACCGCGAGCTCCTACCTCCTACAGAACGTCGTTGTCATACTTGCCCGAGGCGAGCGCGGCGTCCGCTACCAGCTTCAGCTCCTCGTCGTTGTTGCGGCCCGCGCCCGCGCGCAGGTTGGCGCGCACGCGGCGGCGCGCGTCTGAATAGAATGCGAAGGTCATGTTCAATTCATTGGTGCACTTCTCGAAGCCACGCTGCTCGATGAGCCTGGTCGTGCGTGCGATGGCGGCGCAGAGCGCGAGCAGGTCGATGGCGACATCCGCGATCCGGGTGACCGCGAATTGCTTCTCGACAATCTCGTGGCCGTGCCGCCGAAGGACCGTTTCACAGAGCGCCGCGAGCGCCTGCACCGCGTCCTCGACATAAGCGATTTGCTCGCGCATGGACTCGTGCGCCTTGGTGATCTGCGTGCGGCCATACGGCACGGTCTGCTTCACCTTGCGCACCGCATACTCGCGCAGCATTCCAAAGCTCTTGATGGGGTCGTTCAATGAACTCGACAGCTCGCGGCCGAGGCCCTTCAGATATTCTCCGGGCTTTTGAATGCCAGTCAGGCCGACATAGAGCCGCAGGATCTCATTGGTGCCCTCGAAGATGCGATTAATGCGCACGTCGCGCACCACCTGCTCATAAGGGGCCTCCTTCATATAGCCCATGCCGGCGGCGATCTGCAGCGCCTCGTCGGCGGCCGTCCAGAGCGCTTCGCTGTTGAAGACCTTGGTGGCCGCGCCCTCGAGCGAGTAATCGACTCCATGGCGGTCGATTGTCGACGAGACCAGATAGCAGAGCGATTCGCTCACATAGGTATTGACTGCCATACGGGCGAGCTTCTCCTTGATCTTGCCGAAGCTCCCGATGGTACGGCCGAACTGCTTCCGCTCATTGGCGTGCGCGGTGGCCAACTGGAGCAGCCGCTTCTGGCCGCCTACCGCACCGGCGCCAAGGCCGGTCCGCCCGTGATTCAGGATGGACATGGCTACTTTGAAACCTTTGCCCTCCTCGCCCAGCACGTTCTCGACCGGCACTTTGACGTTGTCGAAAAACACCGAGGTCGTAGACGACGCGCGCAGGCCCATCTTGTCCTCGTGCGGGCCATTGGTGACGCCGCCCATGTCGCGGGTAACGGCGAAGGCGGTGATGCTGCCTTTCTTGCCGTCCTTGTCGGGCGTGGTCTTGGCGAAGACAGTGAAGAAGTCGGCGATGCCACCATTCGTGATCCAGATCTTGTCGCCGTTCAATACGTAATGGTCGCCTTCGCGGCGCGCGCTGGTCTTGATGGAGAAGGCGTCGCTGCCCGAGCCCGGCTCGGTGAGGCAGAAAGCGGCAATCATCTCGCCGGTGGCGAGCTTCGGCAGATACTTCGCCTTCTGCGCGTCATTGCCAAAGAGCAGCAGACCTTTGAAGCCGATGCTGGTATGCGCGCCCATGGTGACCGCGATGGAGCCGTCCCAGCTGGCGATTTGCTGCATCACGCGCGCATAGCCGCTGTTGGACAGTCCGAGCCCGCCGTGCTCCTCGGGGACCAGCAGGCCAAACATGCCCATGTCCCGGAGCGACTGGATCAGCGCCGGCGGCAGCTCAGCCTCGCGGTCCAGCTTCCGCGAGTCGATGGTCTGCATGTACTTGTCCACTGCATCGACCAGCGTCTTGACCGTCTCGGACTGCTCGGTCGAGAAGACGTCGGGGTACGGGAAGATCTGGTCTTCGAGGATCTCACCGAAGAAGAGCGACTTGCCGAAGGAGGCGTTCGGGTCGAAGGGCATCGCGCCTCTATATCGCGCTTCCTGGGGGCTGTGGCCTGCTGTCTTTGCGCCGGTGGGAGCGTGGGGGTCGCCGCCCTCAGACAGGTGCTCGGCCCGGGGGGCGTGGGTGATTCGTTGGCGTTTTGGGGCGGGCCTCCGCAACTCGGTCGGCGAGCCCCACGCTCCCCGCCGGCTCATGCGCGCTGAAGCTCCTGTGCAGCGGTCCCGTGGGCGCGCAGTAGGGAGGCGCGCTGGAAACATCTCGGCGTGGCTCACCTGGCAGCGACCCTGAAGTTCATCTCAACTCTTCTCGCCAAGGCTCAGAGTCTTCTTGGGAATCGCCCCATCGGTTGGACATCCGTCAGCTTGGTCGATAGCGGCTTCGTCTTCGATTTCGAGTTTGCTCCACGTCCCAGGAGTGCAGAGGTAGAAGGCTCGAAATTCCGAGTCAACACGCCGTCGATGATTGCAACCGGGAAGTTGCGCGCCATCGGTCAACAGATGACCGAGTACTCTCAGCGAAAGCATCCAGCATCAAGAGCTCGCGACTTCCATGACATCCAGGCGGTCGCCGTTGGGGCTGGTGCAGACCTGACCGCGCCTGGGGAACTGGACCGCATCAAGCCCTCCCAAACAGCATCGTCCCATTCCTCGGAAAAAGGGGCCGCCATCGACTGCGCTGAATCCTCGCGGGCCCGTCCAATCGCGCTTAACGCGCTCAATGCCCCATCGCCGCTTTGCCGGGTTGGACTTTTTTGGTCATCAGGACCAGGGGGACCATCAGGCCGGCGAAGATGGCGAGGACAATCAAGACGTCGAGGTAAGCCAGGGTGGCTGCTTGCAGGAGCAGCTGGCCGTAGAGAACACCGACGGCGGCCTTGGCTGCCTGGGCGGCGGACATTCCTGAATGCTGCAATTGGGCCGCGATACCAGCGAGCCGCGCTACCTGCGCGTGACTGCCTGTCTGTACGGCTGATGACAGCGTGAGCTGGTGCACCTGCGACCGCCGCGCGATGATGGTGGTGACGAGCGCGATGCCGATATCGCCGCCCATGTTGCGCGAGAGGTTCACGATGCCGGAGACCGCGTTGTTCTTTTCCGGAGGAACGCCGTTATAGACGATTGAATTGATCGGCACGAAGAGGAACGCGAGGCCCCCCGCCTGGAAGATCCGCAGCCAGACCGCGGTAGAGAAATCCATTCCCGGGTACATGGTCCGCGCCATATGATAGAGCGCGATCGAGGTAACGGTGAATCCGAAGGCGATGAGATAGCGCGCGTCCACCCGCGAGACGAGAAAGCCCACCAGCGGCATGCAGAGCATGACCGTGATCCCGCCGGGCGTGAGCGCGAGGCCCGCGTCCTGGGCCGAATAGCCCATCAGGATCTGCGTGAATTGTGGCAACAGAACGGTGCTGCCGAAGAGGATCATGCCGAGCACCAGCATCATCACATTGGAGGCGGCGAAGCTCGGATTCTTGAACAGGCGGATTTCGACGATTGGATGCTTGGTGCGCAATTCCCAGAGCACGAAGGATACCAGCGCGACCGTGGCGATGACCGCGAAAGCAGTGATGGTCGACGAGGCGAACCAGTCGTCTTCCTGCCCTTTGTCCAGCACCAACTCGAGCGCGCCCAGGCCGACGGCGATGAGGCCGAGTCCGATGGTATCGATCCCGCCGATCTTCTTTCCAGCTTCGGTGATGTGCGGCGGATCGGTGAGGACCCGATAGGCGAGCAGCATGCTGATCAGGCCCACTGGCACGTTGATGAAGAAGACCCAGCGCCACGAGTAATGGTCGGTGATGAAACCGCCCAGCGTGGGGCCGATGGCGGGCGCAAGAACGACCGCCATCCCGTAGACCGCGAAGGCCATTCCGCGGCGCGCCGGCGTGAAGGTATCGGCGAGGATGGATTGCTCGGTGGGCGCGAGGCCGCCGCCGCCGATTCCCTGCAGGATGCGAAAGAAGACCAGCATTCCAAGATTGGGCGCCATACCGCAGAGAAAGGAGCTGATGGTAAAGAGGCCGACACAAGTCATATAGAAGCGCTTGCGGCCGAACTTTGTGGATAGCCACCCGCTGATGGGCAATACAATGGCATTGGAGACGAGATAGCTGGTCAATACCCACGTGCTCTCGTCCGTCGAGACGCTCAATGACCCTGCGATATGCGGCAGCGACACGTTGGCGATGCTGGTGTCCAGCACCTCCATGAAGGTGGCGATGGTGGAGACCAGCGCGATGACCCAGACGTTGTGGCCGCCGGTCCAGCCCTTCTCGGTAGTGATTTTGAGGGATTCCTCAGCGGTCATCGGACGCGAACCTGCGGCTCGGCTGACAAACCGGGGCGCAGTCGTTCAAGGCCAGGCTGGCCGGGCTCGAGCCGGATGCGCACCGGGAGGCGCTGCACGACCTTGACGTAATTGCCCGAGGCATTTTCTGGCGGCAGCAGGCTGTAGCGTGAGCCGGTGGCGCCGGCGAAGCTCTCCACGGTGCCCTGGTAGTCAAGCGAGATAGCGTCGACATGCACCTCGGCCTTCTGGCCCGGCTGCATCGATTCGATTTGCGTCTCGCGAAAGTTGGCGGTGACCCAGAGTTGGCCGGTCTGCGTAATGGTCAATAGCTGCTGCCCGGGCGAGACGCGGTCTCCCACGTTGACCGTGCGCTTGCCCGCAACACCCGCGACCGGCGCGGTGACCCGCGCATATCCCAGATTCAATTCGGCTTGCTTGAGCTGCGCGCGAGCGAGGTCCAGGTTGGCCTGACGGACTTTGATGCCTGCCTCGCGAGCGACCAGCTGGCGCGGGCCGTTCGCGCGCGTCTCCCCGGCACGCGTTTCAGTCGAAGAGAGGCGTGCCCGCCGCTGATCGATACGCTTTTTCGCCGCGGCGACTGCTGCCGCCGCCGCGTCGGCTGAGCTGCTGCTGCGGTCGAACTCGGCCTGCGCAATGGTGTGCGAGGCGATCAACGTTGCGGAACGCGCGCGCTGCTGCTGCGCGAAGCGATTGCTCGCTTCTGCCGAGTCAAGTTCGCGCTGGGCCGCTTCCAACTCGGCCCGCGCATTGGCGATGTCGTCATCCGCGCTGGCAACGGAGGCCCGATTGGAGGTCTGCGTCATCGACACATTGGGGCTCTCGGCCTGCAACTGCGCTTCGGCCAGCGCGACCTGCGCGACCGCCTGCGCAAGCGCGACGTCCAGGTCACTCTTGTCCAGTTCCACGAGCAGGTCGCCCGCCTTGACGGTCTGATTGTCCTCAACATGGACAGCGGTGACCGTGCCGACCACGCGCGAGCTCACCGCGCTGAGGTTGCCGTCGATCTGCGCGTCGTCGGTCTCCTCAAAGTGGCGGGAGTGAAGAAACCAGGCCAGCGCGGCGATCAGCGCCAGCGCGAGGCCAGCGAAGATGAAGACGCGCTTTCGGCTCTTCTTCGCAGCGCCGGGCTGCTCCCTGGCGGCCGTGCTCTGCGAGTCTTCTTTCTTGTTCGCAGGAGCATCGTTCGCGCCACCGTCCCATCCGAGCAGCGGGACTGCGCCGTCCGCGGACTTGCCGTTACCTTGCGGCGAGGTGAGGTGCCGCTGTCCGTGAGAATCGGCCTGCTGTTCTGCCATGCGTTCGATCTCCTGAAAGCGCCTTCGATGCCACAAGGCGTCGCTGGGAGCGCCGTTTCCCGTGACTTTCTTGTCTTCGGTCGCATATTGGTTCTGTAGTGCCAGGCTTCATGCCAGCGCCGACGAGACGATTTCCCTTGCCTCGGCGACAATCGAATCCAGGTGCGCCTGATTGCGGAAGCTCTCTGCGTAGATTTTGTAGACGTCCTCGGTACCCGACGGCCGAGCCGCGAACCAGCCGTCGCGCGTGGTCACTTTCAGGCCGCCAATCTCGGCATTGTTACCCGGCGCGCGGGTCAGTTTCCCCAGAATCGGCTCGCCGGCCAGGGTCGTTGCTTTCACTGAATCCGGGTTCAGTTTCTTGAGCACCGCTTTCTGCTGCGGCGTGGCCGGCGCGTCGATGCGGGTATAAAGCGGACTACCGAGCTCGGCCGATAATTCCCGATATCGAATGGCCGGGTCGTCCCCCGTGCGAGCCAGGATCTCCGCAGCGAGCAGGTCCATGATGATGCCGTCCTTGTCGGTGGACCAGACCGTCCCGTCGCGGCGCAGGAAGGAAGCGCCTGCGCTCTCCTCGCCCCCAAAGCCGAGCGAGCCGTCGAGCAAGCCGTCGACAAACCATTTGAAGCCCACCGGGACCTCGCGGAGCGTGCGGCCAAGCTTTGCGGCCACCCGGTCGATCAGCGCGCTGGAGACCAGCGTCTTGCCGATGGCGGCTCGGGGAGACCAGCCCGGCCGCGCGCCGCCGAAGAGGTAGTCAATCGCAACCGCTAGGTAATGATTGGGATTCATCAACCCCGAGGGCGCGACGATGCCGTGCCGGTCGGAGTCGGTATCATTGCCGAATGCGAGGTCGAAGGACTCTTTCAGGCGGACCAGATTCGCCATCGCATAGGGTGACGAGCAGTCCATCCTGATCTTGCCATCGTGGTCGCAAGGCATGAATGCGAAAGTGGGATCGATCACACGATTGACCACTGTAAGGTTCAAGCCGTATTCGCTGGCAATGGGGTCCCAGTAATCGAGATTTGCGCCGCCCAGCGGGTCCGCGCCCAGCCGCTTGCCAGCCGCGCGCACGGCGTCCATATCGACGACATTGCGCAGGTCGCGGACATAGGGGCCAATGAAATCATGGGATACGGCGCCGTCGCGGCTGGACGTGCGCGGGACGGCAGAACTCAACAGCTCATTGGCGCGCTTCTCAATCCACCCGGTGATCCCGGTATCGGCGGGGCCGCCATTGGTTGGGTTGTATTTGATGCCTCCGTCCTCAGGTGGATTGTGCGACGGCGTGATTACGATTCCGTCGGACAATGCGTCCGGATGGGCCCGATTCCAGCCCAGGATGGCATGCGAGATGACCGGAGTGGGCGTGGGGCGGGAAGACCAGCGGACCTGGACACCATTGCGGCAAAGAACGTCGAGCGCGGTCTCCTGCGCGGGTGCCGAAAGCGCGTGCGTATCGGCCCCCAGGAACAGCGGCCCGGTGGTGCCCTGCGCCTTGCGGTATTCGCAGATCGCCTGCGTGACCGCGAGAATATGCGCTTCATTGAATGCGATCCGCAGAGCCGAACCGCGGTGGCCGCTCGTCCCGAACGCGACCCGCTGCTCTGGCACCGCCGGGTCGGGCTTCCCCGACAAATACAGTGCGCGAAGCTGCGCGACATCGATTAGCTGTTCGCGCGGAGCGGGCTTTCCTGCCTGGGGATGGGCCATGCTTGGCTTCTTACATTGCAATCGTGAAGGAGACCACGCTCGGCGTGACGCTCAGTTGGCCGGCGAGCGCAGTGCTGCCGCGCCGGTGCAGGAGCGGCACAATCACGCCGGAGGCCGCGCCGAGGACCGCGCCCGCCGCCACATCGCTGAAGTAATGCTTCTCGGCAATCATTCGCAGAGCGCCGGTGCTGACAGACACGGCCGCGGCCGCGCCCCAGAGCCACGGGGCGGCGCGCGAGTCCTCGAGCGACGCCGTCATCGCCAGCGAGACCCCAAGCGAAGTGGCGAGCGCGGTATGACCGGAGGGAAAGCTCAAATGGCTGTCGTGGTCGGTCAGGCTATAAGTGGTACTGGAATCACCGTGGCCGTAGTGGGCGAAGGGCCGCTCCCGCGCGACGAAGAATTTGAAGCTCTGGACGGCCGCCGCCGACAGGACGGAGGACTCCAGCACGATGACTGCCGCGCGCAGGCCGGCGCCGTTGCTTGCGTTTGGACCAGTGGCGACCAGCGCGCCTCCCACCGACGCGAGCGGCAACAGCGCGAAGGCCCAGACGTTGCTCGCGGTATCGGCGGTCTTGCGCGGCAGCACCCAGCCGGTGAGCGCGTCGTGGAAGGTTGCATCGACGCCATTCAAGTCCCTGTTGCAAACAATGCAGCTGGCGGGCGCGAGCGATTCCTTGAAGAGTTCGGGCACCACAAAGGCGGCGAGTCCGGCGCTGGTCAGGGCGATCTCCAATGGCAAATTGATACCAACGTTGTCGCCGGGCCCAGGGTCGGCCCAGGACTTCGCCTGGACTGGCATTGCAACGAGCAGCGCGACGACAACGGTTTTCATTGGCAAGGCTCCTTCACCTGTAGCGGCTGCGGATGGCCTCGAGTGCCACGCCGCACTCGCGCGCGCTCGCGAAGCGCTGCAACGGGTCCTTCTCCAACAGCCGCAGGACGACGGCCTCCAGGTCCGGCGGAATCGAAGGATTCTTCGAACGCAGCGCGGCGGGTCGCTCATTGACGTGCATCATCAGCAATGGCACCAACTCGGGGTGCGCAAAGGGGACGGCGCCAGTGAACATCTCGTAGGCGCAGACGCCGAGCGCATACAGATCGGTCGCGTGGGTGACGGTGCTGAAGCTGCCGATTTGCTCGGGCGACATATAAAGGGGTGTCCCGGCGATGGCGCCCGCCACGGTCACGCCAGAGACGGCGAACTGCTTGGCGATACCAAAGTCCATTACCTTCAGGAGGCCCGCGTCGGTGACAAAGAGGTTGTCCGGCTTGATGTCGCGGTGAATGACCCCCGCGTCGTGCGCCGCCTGCAGCCCGGAGCACGCTTGCACCAGCAGGCCGAGCGCGTCGACAAAGGCGATGGGCTGCGTCATCCGTTCCTTCAGTGACTTGCCACTCAGCAGCTCCATTGAGATGTAGCGGTGGCCTTCGTAGAGCCCGATGTCATAGAGGCGGATGATGTTCGGGTGCTGCAGCTGGCGCGAGAGCTTGAGCTCCTGCTTGAAGCGCGCGACCAGCATCTCGCTTTTGTTCTCCAGGCCGAAGACCTTGAGTCCGACGCGCTCGTCCAGCTCGAGATCATGCGCGCGATAGACGGAGGCCATTCCGCCCTGCCCGATTTTCTCTTCAATGAGATACCGGCCGGCAATCGTCACCCCGTCCGCAAACGGATCCTCCTCAGGCAGCGGAACTAATGTGGGGACACCATACTCATTTTCACTGGCCTCGCCCTGGGGCGGCAACAATGTGGGGACACCATACCCATTTTCACTGGCCTCGCCCTGGGGGGAAAATCCATATGGTGTCCCCATATTCTCGGCCTGGGGGGGAAATGAGTATGGTGTCCCCATATTAAGGTCGAGGCCAGGGAGGGCGTCCAGGCTCGGCAGCGTGCCGCGGCCGCGGAGGTGCAGGTCAGCGCTCTCGAGAACCTTGCGCGCGATTGAGTCGGAAGGTCCGCGCGTCAGCTCGGCCAGGCGCGCGGCGGCGTCTTTGTGGCCGCGGACTTTCTCGAACGCCTCGCGCGCGCTCTCGGCAAAGTCATGCTGCTGGTAAAGGCAACCCAGCAGATAGAACGTGTCGTGCTCCTCGGCGGTTTGTGGCAGCCCTGCCGCGAAGGTGCCGAGAAAGTGTTCGAGCTGGAAACTCACGCCCGCTTTCAATTCCAGCGAAAGCCGGATGGCGCGGGCTGCCGCGGCCTGATAGCGCGGGTCCGTGCGTTGAACACGCACCAGATTCTCGAGCTCTTTACCGGTATCGCCCGCCTTCGCGTAGCACTCGGCCGCCTCGAAAGGCTGCCCGGCGTCGGCGTGCAGCTGCGCGGCGTCGTCGAAGCGGCCCAGCTTGAAAGCGCAGGCAGCGGCCTCGGCAAATCGCTTGAGCTGCACATACGACTCGAGTGCGAGATCGAGCTTGCCTGCCGCCTCCAGCTTCTGCGCGCCCGGCAAGGAGACGGCGTGCCCGCCCACGGCAGTCGCGCGCGGGCGCGTTGACGGCACCAGCGAAGCTGTCTCGAATTGGCCGGGCTTGAGCGCCTGGAGCCGCGCCGCGCCCACCCCATCGCCCGCGCGTTGCAGGACTTCCACCGCTCGCGCCTGCTCGCCCAGCGCCATGAAGAGCTGCACCGCTCGCACGTTCTCGCCCGCCTTGCTGAAGAAGATGGCTGCCATCAGCGCACGCTTCTTTCCCGCGGGGTCGAGCTGGCCGACCTGCGCCGCGTCGACGTTCAGGCTCCCCACCAGCAGCTCCGCGGCTTCCTTCTGCCGTCGCAGCGAGCCCAGCACCCGCGCGGCGTCGTCGATGAGCCCGAGCTCGCGGTACGCCTGCACCGCGGCGTCCGACTTGCCCGTCTTCTCCAGCAACCGCGCGCGCTCCCTGGCGTCCACCCGCATTCATTACTCTTCCGGCAGCTCGGTGGCGAGGCGCTTGATCGCTTCCGGGTAATTCGCGAACTTGAGCGCGTCCTCGAGCGTAATCAGCCCGCTGCGCAGGTAGCGGAAGAGCGCGGCGTCCAGGCTCTGCATGCCCGAGCCGTCGTTCGAGGCGCTGTCGAGGTAGCCCTCGATCTGGAAGATCTTGTTCTCCCGGATGAGGTGCGCGACGGCATGGCTTTGCAGCAGGATCTCCAGCACCGCGACGCGACCCTCGCCCGAAGCGTGCTTGACCAGGTGCTGTGCGAGCACGCCGCGCAACAGCACGCTCAGCGTCGAGCGGATCTGGTCGCGGCTCTCCTCCGGCAGCACATCGATGATGCGGTCGATGGCCTTGGCGGCAGAGTTCGAGTGGAGCGTGCCAATCACCAGCACGCCGGTCTCGGCCGCCGCGATGGCGAGCGCGATGGTCTCGAGGTCGCGCATTTCGCCGACCACCAGCACGTCGGGGGATTCGCGCAGCGACGACCGCAGCGCGGCCGCGAAGGATTCGGCGTGCTTGCCCACCTGCCGCTGGGTGATCGCGCCCATCACGGGGTAGTGCAGATACTCAATTGGATCTTCGATGCTAATGACATGCCGGGCAGAGGTCTTGTTGATCTCATCGACCATCGCCGCGAGCGTGGTGGACTTGCCCGAGCCGGTCGGCCCGGTGACCAGCACCAGACCGTTGTTGAGCTGGGTGAGCGTGCGCACCGCGGGCGGCAGCAGCAGTTCCTTCAGCGTAGGTATCGTATTGCGGATGACGCGGAAGACGCCGCCCGGCCCCTGCGATTGCAGGAAGACGTTGGCGCGGAAGCGGCCCACGCCGGCCAGCTCGTAGACGAAATCGACCTCCAGGTTGCGCTCGAACTCTTCGCGCTGCGCGGGCGTCATCATCTCGAGCAGGAATCGCTCGGCCTCGAGCTCGGTCAGCACCCGGAACGGCAGCGGCAGAAGCTCGCCCTCGTAGCGGATGATGGGCACGTTGCCAGCGTGGAAGTGCAAATCACTCACGCGTTGATTGGCCACCAGGCGCAGGAAGGAATCAATGCGCGCCATTTTCAGCTTTCCTTCCGGCCTGGAAGCGGCCGAGGCTCGGCGGCTTCGCTCGCGTCCATGAACGGCTCGAAATCCTTTTTGCTGACCGCCCTCACATAAGCATCCTCGGCGCTGATGCGGCCCTCCTTGAGCAGCCGCAGCAGGTCGGCGTCCATCAGCTGCATGCCCTGATCGCGCGAAGTCGCAATCACCGACGGCAGCTGGAAGGCCTTGCCCTTGCGGATCAGGTTCGCCACCGCCTCGTTGTTGATCATCAATTCCACCGCCAGCACGCGGCCATTGCCGCTCTTCTCCTTCAATAGGTATTGGCACACGACCGCGCGCAGGCTGTCCGCGAGCGTGGAGCGGACCTGCTCCTGTTGTCCGGGCGGGAAAGCGCTGATCAAGCGGTCAATGCTGGTCGCGGCCGAGACGGTGTGCACGGTGCCAAAGACCAGGTGGCCCGTCTCGGCGGCAATCACGGTGAATTCAATGGTCGTCAGGTCGCGCATTTCGCCGACCAGGATGACATTCGGATCCTCGCGCAGCGTGGAGCGGAGTGCCGCCGCGAACGAGCGAGTGTGAGTGCCAATCTCCCGCTGGTTCACCAGGCTGCTCTTGCGCTTGTGCACCACCTCGATGGGGTCCTCGAGCGAGATGATGTGCTGCGACGAAGTACGATTGATGTAATCAATCAGCGCGGCGAGGGTTGTGGACTTGCCCGAGCCGGTCGGCCCGCCCACCAGCACGAGCCCGTGCTTGATGGAGCCGAAGGTCTGCACCACCGCGGGCAGGCCCAGCTTTTCGATCTCGGGCAGCGATCCGCGGATGCGGCGGAAAATGCCGGAGAGCCCGCCCAGCTGCAGGAAGACATTGGCGCGAAAACGCAGACTCTCGCTCTTCACCTCATGCGAATAGTCCACGTCCTGCAGCGCCTGGAGCGCCATGACCTGCTCCGTGCTGAGGTGCGGTTGCAAGAGCGACTTCACCTGATCCTCGGTGAGCGCGGTGTCCGTGATGGCGATGACCCGGCCCAGCTTCTTCATGAAGACCGGGCGGCCGGAGGCGATGATTAAATCGTCGCCCTCATCTTTCGCCAGCTGGATCAGCAACCGGTCCAGCATAGGCACCGCCACCACGCCGCCCACCGCGGTGATGCGCCAGCGGGACAATACATTGCGCGCGGCCGCCCTGACTTTCGGCGACGGATCGTCGTGCAGTTTCGCCACCAGCGGCGCGTGCTCGGCCGCCTCGAACTTGTCGAGAAAGCGGACCGCGAGCAGCCGCACGTCCGGATTGTCATTGTGAAGCATTGCCGCGACGTGCGCGGCCGCGGTACGGGCGCCCATATCGGTGAGCGCCTGCAGGCAGGCGGGCTGCATCTCCGGGTCGGCGCCGAGGATATGCACAAGATACGGCACGGCGCGTGGATCATTGATGGCCGCGACCGCTTCAATCGCGGTCTCCTTTACCCACCAGTCCGGGTCGCTGGTGGCGATCTGCACCAGCGAGCGCAGCGCTTTGATATCCTTTAGACGAGCCAGGACATTGACCGCGAAGCGACGGACGATGTCCGACTTGTCCGCGAGCAACCTGACCATGTGCGCGGTGAGCGAGACAGAGCCCAGCTCAATCAGCGCGTCCATCACGCGCTCGCGGACCCACCAGTCCTCGTCGCGCAGGAACGCCATCAGCCGCGGCCAGAGCGTCTGCTCCGGGTCTTTCACGCTCTTGATGATCTCGGTGGCCATGCGCCGCACGTTCACGTCGCGGCTGCGCAACAGCCAGATGACCGTGCGCGAGATGTCGAGCTTTCCCTCGATCGAGAGCTGCTGCAACACTTCGGCCGCGCGCGAGCGCACCTGGATCTGCGAGTGCGAAAGCGCGGTCACCAGCGGCGGCAGGACGTCGTCGGTGGCGATGGTCTCGAGGCACGACAAGACGACCAGCCGGATCACGCGCGGACCCGCACGCAGCTTGCGCTCCAGCGCGCCGATCACGCGCATCGAGGAGAAGCGGCGCAGCGTATCGACCGCCGCCTTGACGAGAGGCACGGCGTCTACGTCGAGGAAGTGGCCGAGGTATTCGAACCAGTCGTCCTCGGTGCAGAGCGAAGAGAACGATGCCACCGCTTGCGCCACCACCGGCTCGGGCTGCCCGTCGAGGAGGGGCATGATTGCCTTGAGCGCGGAAGCCGGGTCCTTGGCCATGATTTTTGCATCGCCCAGATAACGCAGCGCCTGGATCTTTTCGGGCTGGGTGCCGGCCACCAGCGCCGCCTGCAGCGCGGGCACCGCCAGATGGCGCGCGAATCCGACCAGCACCTCGAGCGCTTCGGTGCGGCCGGCAAAGTCGCGGTCGCCCGCGGCGCGCGTCAGGAGCTCGAAGATGGTCTTGCCGCCGCCGATCTGCAGCAGCGCCGACGCCGCGAGCTTGCGCAGGTGCGGCTCTGGCGACCGCAAGTGCTCGACCAGCGCGGCGTGTTCGGTGGGGCTGTTGACTTTGGGGATGAGCGCCGTGAGCGTCGCGCGCAGCCCTGGATCGGGGAGCTTGAGCGCCTTCACGAGTGGAATGAAGAGCGACTTGTCGGGGGCCTTCTCGACGAGCTTCGCGAAGACCGTGAGCCGCTTTTGCGCTGTGGCGGCGTCCGGCGCCTTGCCCGCTACCACCTCGAGCAGCTTGACCAGGTCCGCAGGTGGCGCTGCATTCGCCGCACCAAGAAAAGCCTCTAGTTCCTCGGGGCTCTTCCAGGCAGCAGCCTTGAACTGGGTCAGTAACTCTTTGCCGGCGAGCATTCCGGAGCAACTTAACACTTCGCTAGCGTGGGTCGCCTCCTTGTCTGCAAGAACGCTGGTCTGCGACGCGCTAAGCTGCCGTCATGTGGATACCTCTGCTCCTTGCCCTGCCGATGATTGCCGGGGAGATTCCGGTCACCTCCCGTTCGCCTGAAGCACGGCGGCTGTTCCTGCAAGGCCGGGAGAAGGCGCTCAACTTCGACACGAGCGAAGCAACTGTGTTGTTCCGCAAGTCTCTCGCACTCGATCCCGATTTTCCGCTCGCCCTTGCCTGGATGGGCAAGCTTTTGCAGGGCCCGGAAGGCGTGGCCATGGTCGAGCGCGCTGCCAGTGTGGCCAGGCAGCAGGACTTCACCGATCTGGAGAAGATGACCGTGGACGTGCTGCTGGCCGAGCACAAAGGCGAGGACGAGAAAGTGCGCAAGCTGCGGCGTGAGCTCGCCGACCGTGCGCCCGAGGACTGGCTGGCGCAATTCCAGCTCGGGGTTCAGTCCGTGTACGACCACAAATCGCAGGCGGCCATTCTTTATTTGAGCAAGGCGCTCAAGCTGAATCCCAAGGCGGCCGAGGCCTACAACTACCTGGGCTACGTGCTGGTCCAGCAGGGTCAGATCGAGGAAGGCATTGCCAAGGTGAAGAAGTTTGTCGAGCTCAAGCCGCAAGAGTCCAATTCCTGGGACTCGCTGGGCGAGGTGCTGCTCGCGGCAGGCAAACTCGATGAAGCCGAGAACGCGTTCAGCAAAGCATCAACGCTTTCGCCCGAAGACTGGATGTCGTGGATGGGAGTGGCCTATTCGCGCTTTTTCCGGGGTGACTGGAGCGGAGGCCGAGCGGCGTGCACGGACGCGGAGAAGTACATCACGCGAGCGCCGGACAAGCTCGCCGTCGGCCTGGTGCTGGCGTGGAGCTTCCTCGCGCAGGGAAAGGGAGACGAGGCACTGCGCGGGCTGGATGCCATCGAGAAGGAGGCGCTGGCGCGCAAGAACGACTTTGCATCTGCGTGGACGGCCCTCGAGCGTGCCGAGATGCTGGTCGAAATGCATCGCTTTGACGACGCGAACCGGCAGCTCGCGCTGGCGGCCACGCGGGGCGCGAGCAGCAAAGTCTCGGGCGAGGAGAGAAATCGCCTTCGTCGGTCGGCCCTGGTGGTTCAGGCGCGCGCTGGAACGGCGGGAATGGCGGAAAAGGCTTTAGCCCAGCTGCAGGGTGAGCTTGCGGCAGCGCCGTCGAACACGGATTTACGGGGCCTGGTGCGCTTCAGCGAGGGACTGGTGGCAATGGCGCAGGGACAGCCCGAGCAGGCAATTGAGAGCCTGTCCAAATGCCCGGACACGCTCTTCCAGTGCCGCCTGGAGTTGGCGAAGGCGCAGGCGCAGGCGGGGTTCAAGGCGTTGGCGGATGAGACGCTGCGGAAGCTTGGACAAGCGAATTTTCGTGACAGTCTTCACCGGGGCGAAGACCCGAGCTACCTCTACGTCTCGGCCGCGCTCAAGGGGCACGGGCCCCCGGGCACCCCGGGCCGGTAGCCGGCAGGGCATGCCCCTGCGGCGCTCCGCGCGCTGAGGCATTAAGCTGAGCACGTGAGCACTCAATCGATCTATCTGGCGCTGGGCGATTCCACCGGAGTTGGTGTCGGCGCGCGCAGCGGGGGTGGCTACCCGGACCGCCTGCTGCGTCGCCTGTCCGCCCTCCACCCGGGGCTGCGGCTACTCAACCTCTGCGAGAGCGGCGCTACCAGCTCTCACTTGCTGCGGGACCAACTGCCGCGTGCGCTGCAGACGCGCCCGCGACTCATCACCATTGGAATCGGCATCAATGATGTTGGTATGCAGCAGCCCGACGAAGCTTTCGCCATCAACCTGGAGGAGATCGTCATTCCGCTCTGCAGGCTGGGCGCTCCGATCGTGATCGCGAATCTGCCCGACCTCTCGCTTTCGCCCGCGGTCGCCAGGCTGGTTCCGCAGGCGCTTTTTGAGCGCAGACTGCAGATCTTCAATGAACATGTCGAGTCGACCGTCGCGCGCCATCACCTGGCGCTGATTGATTTGTGGAAGCAGTCGCGACACGCCTTCGCCGGGCGTCCGGAGCTTTTTTCCACCGATGGCTATCACCCCAGCGCGGAAGGTTATGAAGCGTGGGCCGAGTTGATGTGGCCCACCGTCGAGAACGTCTTGCGCGAGAGCGAAGACACGCCGCGCATGCCGGAGCGGCGGGAACCTGTCGCTTCCTGAAAACGGGTGTGCCCCTGCCCTTCGCGGGAAGAACCCGCGCCTACGGACGGCGCATATGAACAGCGGCTGAAATGCTCGCCACCGAGGTCCGTACTACCTCCCGTAGCGTACAGGAGGCGACCCATGAAGCTCTTCTTTCCCGTAGTGCTCGCGGCGGCCTGGATCGCGCTCGTGGGCATGACCCTCACTGACTTCGCTGGCTTCGCCGCGGCGACCCGGCCTTGCATGACGGCGATGACTCAAGGAGCCGCGGGCGCTGCGCTCGTGAGCAGAGACCGCCATACCGGACCGCACGCCGCCCGCGCCCAGCGCGCTTGCCCATAGCGGCATTCGCGATATATCAGGACACGGGACGCGAAGACGCGAAAGGACAATCAATGAGTAGTGTACGAGTTCTCGTGGGGACGAGGAAAGGCGCGTTCATCCTGACTTCGGACGCAAAGCGTGAACGTTGGGAGGTGGCTGGCCCTCACTTCGGAGGCTGGGAACTTTATCACCTCAAAGGTTCGCCCGCGGACCCGAACCGTCTTTATGCATCGCAGTGCAGCGGCTGGTCTGGACAGGTCATCCAGCGCTCCAGTGATGGCGGCAAGACGTGGGAAGTGGTCGGCAACAAGTTCACCTACGACGGAGTTCCCGGGACCCACCAGTGGTACGACGGTACGCAGCGCCCTTGGGAATTCAAGCGAGTCTGGCATCTCGAACCGTCATTGACTGATCCGGATATCGTCTATGCCGGGGTGGAGGACGCCGCTCTATTCCGCAGCACCGATGGCGGTCGCAATTGGAATGAACTATCCGGGCTACGTCTCCACGGCTCGGGCCCCGCCTGGCAGCCGGGCGCAGGGGGATTGTGTCTGCATACGATCCTGCTTCATCGGGTCGATCCCGAACGGATCTTCGTCGCCATCTCGGCTGCGGGGGCCTTCCGCAGCGATGATGCCGGGAAGAGCTGGAAACCCATCAATCGCGGTCTGCATTCAAAGTACATTCCCGATCCGGCTGCGGAAACAGGCCACTGCGTCCACCGCATCGCCATGCACCCGTCGCGTCCCGATGTGCTGTTCATGCAAAAGCATTGGGACGTGATGCGCAGCGATGATGCTGGCGACTCCTGGCGCGAGATCAGCGGCAACTTGCCGAGCGATTTCGGGTTCCCGATCCAGGTCCACGCGCACGAGCCGGATACCATCTATGTCGTACCGATCAAGAGTGACTCAGAACACTATCCGCCCGATGGCAAGCTGCGCGTCTACCGCAGCCGCACCGGCGGCAATGAATGGGAGCCTCTGACCAAAGGGTTGCCGCAAAGCGATTGTTACGTGAACGTGCTGCGCGACGCGATGGCAGTCGATTCGCTCGACTCATGCGGCGTGTATTTCGGTACCACCGGCGGGCAGGTCTACGCCTCCGCGGACGCCGGAGACACCTGGGCGCCCATCGTCCGCGACCTCCCCGCCGTGCTGTCCATCGAAGTCCAGACGCTGCCCTGATATGATTCGTGTTGAATTGCCGGCGCATCTCAGGACGCTTGCAAATCTCGATCGCGAAGTGGAGCTCGAGGTCGCGAGTCCAGCAACAATGCGCTCGATTCTCGATGCGCTTGAAACCCGCTATCCGGTATTGCGCGGCACCATTCGCCACCACGGCACGCTCGAGCGCCGCGCATTCCTGCGCTTCTTCGCCTGCGGGCGGGATCTCTCGCACGAGCCGGCAGAGGCCCGGCTCCCCGATGCAATCGCAACGGGCAAGGAGCCGCTCCTGATCATCGGAGCCATCGCCGGCGGTTGATGGCGATGAGTGGGGACACCTTACGCAACTCGTGCCAACCCAGCGATTGCCGAGTCAGCCGCCGATGGCCAGCCGCTTCATCCCATCTATGCTCTTCATTCAGGAGGCCGCACCAGGCCGGCGGCATCTTCGAACGGCAGCGCGTCCGGATGAAGACCAGGTAGACTTGGCCTGCCTCGTCGACCGGGAGCACACCCGGGCTGAGCTTCCGATAGTTTCCGGCCTGGTACATCGTGCGTAGCGTTCGCAGCTGATCGGCGTCCGCGCCAATTGAGAGCCCGAGTCAGCCATCGATGGCGAGCACCAGCGGAAGGACTGCGCCGCTGCCGGCCTCGCGCAGCACCCGCGTTGCCTCGGCGAGAGTCCAGCCGCTGTCGGTCCGGTCGTCCACCAGCAGGATTGGCTTTCGATCAAGCACGAGCCCCGCGGCGGAGAAAGCGCCGTAGACGCTGCGCAGCCGCTGCGCGCTGTTGCTGCGCCCGCTGCTCGACGGCTCGTTCCGCAGGCGCTGCAAAGGGCCCACCAGCCGCAGATGTCCAATGGCGGCGATGCGCGCGGCGAGGCTCTCGACGAGTTGGGGCCGGCTGCGGCTGGGCACCGCGACCACGCTCGCGGGGCGCTCCTCCCAGTCCCAGGCCGCGAGCACATCGACGACCGCGCGCACCACGTCCTCGGGGACGGGCGCGTCAGGCCCGGCGAAGAGCGGGCGCAGGCGGCTGCCCCAGCCGACGTCGGAGAGGCGCGCCACGGCGCGGCCCGGCGCCTGCGGCTCACGCACCTTGCCCGTGAGCGGGACGCCGAGCGCGGCCATCCCGGCGGGCCACAGCTTCTTCGGCGCTAATTCGACGCCTGGCTTGTCGAGGCGCGCCTGCGCCGCTGCCAAAGAGTCGCCGCTTACGTCTCGATTCAAGAACTGCCCGGTGCAGACGTCGCAGCGGCCGCATGGCGCGGCCTCGGGATCGTCCAGCTGCCGGCGGAGGAATTCCATCCGGCAGGTTTTGGTAGCGACATAGTCGCGCATCGCCTGCTGCTCGCGGTCGCGCGCGGCGGCCACGCGCGCATACCGGTCAGCGTCATAGTTCCAGGCTTGTCCGGTGGCGGTCCAGCCTCCGGACACGCGCTTTACGGCGCCATCGACATCGAGGACTTTGAGCATGCTCTCGAGTCGAGTGCGGCGCAGATCCACTCGAGTCTCGAGCACCGCGGTTGATAACGCCCCACGCGATCCAGCGAGCGCCGAAAGCGTGCGCCGCACCTGCTCTTCCGAAGGAAAGCCGAGCGAGGCGAAGTAGCGCCAGATTGCCTCGTCCTCGGGGCCCGGGAGCAGGACCACCTGCGCGCGCTCGACACCGCGCCCGGCGCGCCCCACCTGCTGGTAATAGGCGATGGGTGAAGACGGCGCGCCCAGGTGCACGACGAACCCGAGGTCCGGCTTGTCGAAGCCCATGCCGAGCGCGCTGGTGGCGACCAGCACCTTGATGCGATTGGCGAGCAGGTCGTCCTCGGCCGCCCGCCGCTCGGCATCCTCGGTCTGCCCGGAATAGGCGGCGGCGGTGATGCCGCGGCTGCGAAGGAAGCTCGCGACCTCGGCAGTGGCAGCAACGGTCAGCGTATAAACGATACCGCTGCCCGGAATCAAAGGCAGCTGGTCGGCGAGCCAGCCGAGACGGTGCGCCGCGGACGGCAACTCGAGCGCGGCCAGGTGCAATGAAGTGCGATCGAGCGAGCCGCGCAAGACCAGCGTGCCAGTGCCTAATTGATCGGAGATATCCAGAACGACTCGCGCATTGGCGGTGGCAGTGGTCGCGAGCACGGGAGTGCCGGCAGGCAGCCCGTCCAGCAGAGTGCGGATGCGGCGGTAGTCGGGACGGAAGTCATGGCCCCAATCGCTGATGCAATGCGCCTCGTCGACCACGACGAGTCCCGCGGTCTGGGCCAGGCGCGGCAGGACTTCGTCGCGGAAGCCCGGGTTATTCAAACGCTCGGGGCTGAGTAACAAAACGTCGACCTCGCCGCGCTGGACGCTCGCATAGAGCTCCGACCATTCGGCGACATTCGTGCTGTTGACGGTCGCCGCACGGATCCCGGCGCGCTGGGCGGCAGCGACCTGATTCCGCATCAGCGCGAGCAACGGACTCACGATCGCGGTGGGGCCGGCGCCCGCGGCCCGCCGCAGCAAGGTGGCGACGAAGTAGACCGCCGACTTGCCCCAGCCGGTTCGCTGCACGACCAGGGCGCGCCGCCGCCCGGTCACCAGGGCATCGATTGCGGCCCATTGATCCTCGCGCAGAACGGCAGCGTCGCCGGCGAGCGCGCGCAGGTGCCGTTCAGCGTCCGCCCGGAGGGTCACGGCCTGCATCCTGCCAGAGCCGAGCGATCAATTCCCTTGATAAATTCCCACCACGCCGCGCCGGAAGGCGACCACCACCCGGCGTCCGGGGCCGGGCGCCATCTGGATATCCCAGACTGCGCGGTTGACGTTGCCGTCGCCGATCGCCGCCGCGCCATACTGGAGCAGCGTCCCTTCGGTGCGCAGCCGAAAGAGGCAAAAACCCGCTCGCGGAAGCCGATCCAGACGCTGTCGTCGAGCGGGTCCGTTGCAATGGCGCCGATGCTCCGCCCGGGCAGCCACGCCGCCGCGTCGCCGATGAACTTGCCGTCATGGTTCAGGCGCCGCAACCCGTTGGTATGCGACGAGACCAAGGCGTCGCCGTTCTTCAGCACTGCAATGCCGGTGACATTGTCATCGTTCCAATGCGCGGGATTGAGCGCGTCCGGCTCGCGAGAGTGCCAATCACGCGGCGGGTCCCACCGCTCGCCCACGGGGTCCGGCCAGACGTCGATCCGATTCCAATAGGCCGCTTGCGCCGCGGCATCCTGTTCGCGCACCAACCGCTGCGTAGCAGCACCCGTGCCAACCTTTTTCCCGCGGTAAGGTGAACTCCCGTTTCAGTCGAGAGAAGATTGGCTGGCATCGTGGGAAGGATCGCGGGCAGGCCGGCTGTTCTATGGAGAGCAATGGAAGAAGCGAAGCCCGCGGAGGTCCGCCCCAAGCGCCGCTACCGGGTGGCGCGCGCCCTCGGGCTCGCGGCTCTGGCGCTGGCGGCAATCGCGTGCGTCGCGCTGGCCTGGCTCTGGCCGCGCTGCGAAGGAACCGAGTGTCCGTCGGTCGAAGTGCTGCAGGCGTACTCGCCGCCGCAGGCGACCGTTTTGCTCGACAAGGACGGCCGGCTGCTGGCGCGGCTCGCGCCCGAGCAGCGAATCGTGGTGTTGCTCTCGGGCCTGCCACCGCAGCTGTGGAAGGCTTTCATCGCCATCGAGGACCGCCGGTTCTTTGAGCATCACGGGGTCGACTGGCGCCGCGTCGCCGGCGCTTTTCTGCACGACCTGCGCTCGTGGCGGGTGCGCGAGGGCTCCAGCACCATCACCATGCAACTCGCTCGCAACGTCTTCCCGGAACGGCTCACGCGCGCGCGAACCCTGCGGCGCAAGCTGTGGGAAGTCGTACTGGCGCGGCAATTTGAGGAGCGGCTGACCAAAGAGCAGATCCTCGAATTGTATTTGAATCAGATCTATCTCGGCGACGGCCTCTATGGAGTCGAGGCGGCGGCGCGCGGCTACTTCGGCAAGCCGGCCGCGAAGTTGAGCCTGGCGCAGACGGCGCTGCTGGCTGGATTGCCCAAAGGACCTTCGCAGCTCAATCCGCGGCGGGCGCCGGAAGCGGCAATCGCGCGGCGCAATCTGGTGCTGCGCAACATGGCCGGCGCGGGCTTCATCACGGCCAAGCAGGCCGAGGCCGCGAGCAAAGAGCGATTGCGACTCGCCCCGCTCGAGGAAGAAGGGGACGCGCCGTGGTTCGTCGCTGCCGCCCGTAAAGAGCTGGTGCAGCGCTTTGGCGCGGACGTCGCGACACGCGGCTATCGCGTCCGGACCACGCTGAGCGCGGCCGTACAACGTTCGGCCGCGCGCGAGGTCAACCGCCAGATTGAGACCATCGAGGCTGGCAAAATGGGGCGTTTCAATGGACCGCGTTGTGCCGGCGACCACGACGCGAACGCTTCGCTTTGCCTGCAAGGTCTCGCCATCGTGCTCGACGCGCAGGACGGCGCGGTGCGCGCGTTGGTCGGCGGGCGCGACTATCAACTCTCGCAGTTCGACCGCACCAGCCAGGCGCGGCGGCAGCCGGGGTCGGCCTTCAAGCCCATCGTCTGGGCGGCTGCGCTGGAGGCGGGGATTCCGGCGAGCACCGTGCTCAACGCCTCCGCGATTCCCTTTGGCTGGCAACCCGCCGACCACCTCGACGCGCAACCGGACGAGACCGCTCGGCCGCTCACGCTGCGCGAGGCGCTGCGGGTCTCGTCGAACCGCGCTGCGGTCGACCTCGGCGCCCGCGTGGGCATCGCGCGCATGCAGCAGATGGCGCAGCGTCTCGGTCTCTCGACGCCCGTGCCCGACTGGCCGTCGACGCCGCTGGGGGTCGCCGAGGTGGTGCCGCTGGAGTTGACCGCGGCCTATGCTGCCTTCTTGAATGGCGGGTATCGGATTGAACCGCGCTATATTGATGAAGTCCGCGACTCGAGCGGGAATCTCATTTCGAGAATCGAGCCCACACACGAGCGCGCGCTCTCGCCCGGTGGAGCCTTCGTGATGTCGAGTCTATTGAGCGAGGTCCTCGATCGCGGAACCGGCGCGCCTGCGCGGGCGCTGCTCCCGCCAGGTCTGCCGGCGGCAGGGAAGACCGGCACGACCAACGACGCGCAGGATTTATGGTTCATCGGCGGCACGCCCGAGCTGGTCGCGGGAGTCTGGCTGGGCTTCGATCAGCCGCGGCGCGTACTGCCCATAGCGACCGGGGGGCGCCTCGCCGCGCCAGTCTGGGCGCGCATCCTGCGTAGCGCCGTGCAGGGGCAACCGCTGCCTTCACCATGGGTAGCGCCAGTGGGCGTGGAGCAGCATTCGATCGATACGCAAAGTGGCAAGCTCGCAAACGGGCCCTGTCCCTCCGGTCAGGTAGTAGAAGAATGGTTCCTGCCCGGTACCGCGCCGACTGAAGAGTGCCCGCTGCACCGCGGCGGACTGGTGGGATTCTTTCAACGGCTCTTTGGCCACTGATGGAATTGCACAGACCCCTTGGTGGCCGAGCAGCCGCGGCTTGATGTCCTCAATCTCCTTGCCGCTGGACGCCGCGCATTCGGCCTGGCTCAGGCCGCCGTGGCTCTGCAGGATGCAGCGCGAGATATAGAGCCCGAGGCCGGCGCGGCCGGACCGTGATGCGCGAGCCGCCCACGAAAGCGAAGCCGCCTCCTACAGTCTGCAGGCGCCGAATGTTATCTGGGGCGAGCCTGGGGCAGCCACATGCCCATGGTGGCTGCAAAGATTCCCGCTCCCATCGCAAGAGTCATTACCAACAGGCCGCCCGCAGCCGCGAGTTTTCCCGTCGCGCCGCCGCGCTCTTTTGCGCGCAGGTAAGTCTCGAGCACGGCAAGAGGCAACAGGTATTGCCCGAAAGACAGGCAGGTGAGAAACGGGCCTTTGAAAGTGTGAGGGTCGAAACCTACCGGGGCTTGATTGAGGAGCAGCCAAAACATCAAGCCGACCCGGAAGAACCAGACGCCACTGACCACAAGAAAAAGGCGAAGGGCCCACTGGCGATGGGTGTGGAAATCGCGAGCGACCGCAAAGCGCCAAGCCTGCACGGCGCACACCATGATTAGTATGGCATTGATCTCAAGAGCGACGCTTTGGGGAGCGTCGCCCACCACCGTTCTCCCGGACATCAGCAGGTAGAGGCCCGTACTACCCATCGTGAAAGCGATCGGCACGTAGAGCCTTCCATTCCAGCGATGGAAGACGGGATAACGTGCCCGGATTTGCGGAATAAGCTGAAAAACTCCGCTGAAGGTGATGACGGCTGCGAACAAAAGATGTCCGGCGAGGACACTGTTTCCGATGGTGTTGCCGACGACATATCCATGAGGAAGAACCCTGTTCCATGACAGCAATTGCCCTCGCACCGCTGAGCCGCCGTAAAACGATGCGATGTACACGACGAAGATCAATTGGCCGACCATGGCCACCGCGAGCCAGAACGCGGCTGCCGTCTTCAGGGCGGTGTGCGCAACCGAAGCCAGTCTTGACCGATCACCCAAAACAGCGATGTCCATGCTGGTTGCTCCTGCGGCGAACAAGTGGGTCCGATTGCACTGAATGCCCGGTTCCGATGGCGACGCAGAAGGGACGCCGCCGCGAGCACACGGAATCAATACGGCACCGACGCTGGGTTATTTCGGGCGCAGTGAGGGACGAGCCTCTCGACCCTCAATCCTTCGGGCTACGCGCGCCCGCGCAACTTCGCGAACCACCAGCGCAGGCCGACCAGAAGGAACCGCGGGTCGCTGAGGAACTCGGGAGGCTTCTTCTCATACCAATGCCCGATGAACTGGAAGATCCAGCCGGCCACGAACAGCGCGGTCGGCAGCGGCCAGAGCCCGCGCACGAACGCGGCGAGCAGAAACAACGGCGCCGATAGCGCAATCATTGGAATGCCCACGGTATGGCAGGCGCGATTCACCGGGTGTGTATGGCTGGTCGCATATTGCGCAATCCACTCTTTGGAAGTCCGGTTGCCCATCATGATGGAGTGACCTCGATCTGCGCGAGCGCCGCGTTCTCTTCTACGTGCGCGCGGGTCTTCATTCCCGCGAGCGCGCAGAGGATACCGGGCGTACCGCGAACGTGTTGCAGCGATTGGGCAGCTGCGAGCCGGCCTTGCAGGAGGCTCGCCGAGGCAAAAACGGCCACGCCCGCGTCGGCAGCCGACTCCAAAAGCGTACGCCCCCCGGCCTGGTTTCGCACTCCCGCAGCCTCGGTCATGTCGGCATTGAAGGGAAGTTGCACCGCGCGGAAGTGGTGGCCCTGGCCGCCGACATCGCGCGCCGCAGCGACCACCTCGGCGAGCGACAGATACTCATCCTCGGACTCAAGAACCCGATATCCACTCCAGGTGGCGGTGCCATAGGCGCCTATCTTGCCCTGGGCACAGGCGCGCTCGAGCGCCTCGAAGGCCGCGCGCAGCCTGCGCAGGAACTCCGGGCGCGGAACCTCCCCCAGCTGCGTTTCCGGATTGTGCACATAATAGAGATCGATGAAATCTACGCCGAAGTTCGCCAGGCTGCGATTAACCTGGTCGAGCAGGAAGCGCGGCGAGAGCGCGTGACAGCCAGCGACGATTTCGTCCCAGCGGAGGAGGCCCGGGCGCACGTACGTCTCGTCGAGATACGCGCGGATGTCGGGCGGCCGCGCGCCGTCGAAGGGAAGGAAGCCCCCCTTGGTACAGAGGAACACCTGCTCCCGCGGCACTCGCGCAAGTGCCCGCCCGAGGGCCCGCTCGCTGCGCTGGTTGCGGTAGTTGATTGCAGTATCGAAAACATTGATTCCGAGTTCGAACGCGCGCCCGATGGCTGAGCAATAGAGCGCGTCGGTCGCGTCGTCGTCGCTGCCCAGATAGGTCCCGAGGCCGATGGACGAGAGCGAGAGTCCGTGGAGATCGCGGAAGTGTCCGGCCGCTGCCGCAGACGAAGAACGGAAGCGCGCAGTGCCTTCGACGGTAGCCATGGATGCACGCTTAAATGAATTCCGCCCGATTGTCGACAGAGCGGCCAGTCGGGCTTGTCAACGGCCCGCTCCGGGTCCACTTAACGCATGTGCCTTGCGCTTTGACAGCGAGTCGATTCACGCGACCTTCCGTCGCTGCGACAAAAGGCGACGTACTCCCGCAGGGCGTCATCGCTTATTTCACCGCCGCGAAAGATCAGCCCTCTGGCTGACGTGACTCAAGGACGGAAAGGCAATGCCCGCACTCTTCAAACCGGGGTCGAACACCGCGTTCCGCGTGACCCTCTTTGCGTTCGGCTTTCTTGCCGTTGGCGGAGGGATCGCGGGGCCCATGATTTACGTACGCTCGCCGTTTTACACGCAGATCGGCGACCCCATCGACCAGCCCGTGCAATTCGATCACCGACACCACGTGGGCGACGAAGGCATCGATTGCCGTTACTGCCACTGGTCGGTTGAGAAGTCGTCGCAGGCGGGGGTACCGCAGATCTCGCTCTGCCTCAACTGCCACTCGCAGATCTGGAACAAGAGCCCCAAGCTCGCGCCCATCCGCGAGGCCTTCTTCGCCGACAGACCCATCATCTGGAACAAGGTCAACAAGCTGCCTCACTTCGTCTACTTCAATCACTCGATCCACGTCGCCAAGGGGGTCGGCTGCGTGACCTGCCACGGCCGCATCGACTTGATGCCCGCGGTTCACAAGGCACAGCCACTCAGCATGGCCTGGTGCCTCGAGTGCCACCGCGCGCCGGAGCGGTTCCTCCGCCCCAGGGAAGAGGTGACCAACATGACTTACGAGGTTCCCGAAGGGCACACGCAACTCGAGGTCGGTCTCGCTTTGAAGGCAAAGTACCACGTCGTTTCGCGAGTGAACTGCACGACATGCCATCGCTAAAACTTCCCCTCTGGCGCTCTGTCGAAGAGCATGCCGGCTCTGCAGGACTGGATCCCACCGGGCCATCGCCTGAGTTTGCGGCCCCCGTCCAGCCGGTCACCATGGACCGTCGCAGCTTCGTGCAACTGCTCGGGGCGGCGAGTGCCCTGGCGGCCAGCGCCGGCTGCTTCAAGCCGCCCGACGACAAAGTCCTGCCTTATACGCGCCAGCCTGAAGAGGTAATGCCGGGCAACCCGCTCCACTACGCCAGCGCGTCGGTTCTGGGCGGCTATGCGACTGGCCTGCTGGTCACGGCCCATGAAGGACGTCCCACCAAGGTCGAGGGCAACCCGGAGCACCCCTCATCGATGGGCGCGTCCGGCGTGCTCGAGCAGGGAATGCTGCTGCAGCTCTACGACCCGCATCGGCTGGGCTTCGTCATGAATCGGCGGACGGCGCGCTCGTGGCACGACTACCTCGGTAGCATGCTGGAGAAGGCGCGCGAGCTTCGCGAAAAACGCGGCGCGGGCCTGCGCTTCCTGCTGGAGCCCTCGAGCTCGCCGATGATTGCCCGGCTGCGCGAGCGCCTGCTCGATCTCTATCCGCTGGCAAAGTTCTCCACCTGGAGCGCGATACCGCTGCAGCAGATCAACGACGGCGCGCAGCTGGCGCTGGGGGCACCCTACGAGACCCGCCTCGATTTTTCGAAGGCGCAAGTCATTGCCTCGATCGACGATGACTTCCTCTCCAGCCTGCCGGGTACTTTGCCGGGGATGCGCGCATTCGCCGAACGGCGCGCACCGGGAGAATCGCAGAACCGGCTTTACAGCGTCGAGACCAGCGTCAGCGTGACCGGCATGACCGCCGATCACCGCCTGCGCGCGCGTCCCTCGCAGGTGGTCAGCGTCGCTCTGGCCCTGGCCGCGAGGCTGGTCCCCCAGTTCGCGAGCCTGGCGCCGCAGAAACTCAGCGCCGATCAATCGAAGTTCGTCGATGCGCTCGCCCGCGATCTCAAGCGTGCTGGCTCGCAATCGGTCGTCCTCGTGGGACCGCGGCAGCCGCCGCTCGTGCACGGCCTGGTTCATGCCATCAACGCGGCGCTCGGCAGCGCGGCAGTCAGCTATGCGAAGCCGGTGCTGCACGACCTCGATGCCGGCCCACGCGCGCTGCGAACGCTCACGGAAGAGATACGCGCGGGAGCGGTCGACACACTCGTCATCACCGCCTGGAACCCTGCTTATGGCGCGCCTGAAGACCTCAACTTCGGCACGGCGCTGAGCTCGGTGCCGACCTCCGTCTATCGGTCCTTGTTTGACGACGAGACGGCCGCGCGCGCGGGCTGGGTTTTGCCCGCGACTCATACGCTCGAGACCTGGGGTGATGCGCGCGCGCACGACGGCACAATCACTTTCCAGCAGCCGCTGATTTCGCCGCTCTTCAATGGCATCACCGAGATTGAAACGCTTGCGGCGTTCCTGGGCGAGGGAGACCGCTCGGCCTATTCGCAGCTGCGCGAGCTCTATAAGGATCGTGCCGACGACCAACTCTGGGAAAAGTGGCTCTCCGACGGCTTTATCAAAGACAGCGCGACACCGGCTGAGAAGGTCGCGGTCCGGTTCGATGCAATCGCGGCCCTGGCAGCCAGGCCAGCCGCGGTCGCATCCGTGGGCTATGAACTCAACGTCATCCCCGATTACAAGCTATGGGACGGCCGCTTCGCCAACGACGCCTGGCTGCTGGAACTGCCCTGCCCGGTCACCAAGCTCAGCTGGGAGAACGCGGCGCTGCTCAGTCCCGCGACCGCGCGCGAGCTGGGCGCGGTGCAGGGAGACCTCATCGACATCGGGCTGCACGGTCCTCCCGCGCACGCACCGGTGCTCATCCTGCCGGGTCACGCCGACGGCGCGGTCAGCGTCGCCATGGGCTGGGGCCGAAAAGGGTCAGGCGAGCAGCTGGCTGAAAACGTGGGGTTTGATACAGCCACCCTGCGCCACAGCGACGCGCCCTGGTTTGCCGCGGGCGCGACCCTCACGCCCGTTGGCCGCACGCACCCGCTGGCGCTCACCCAGCAGCACCACGTCATGGAAGGGCGCGCGCTCGCCGTCTTCACCACCGCCGCTCTTTTCAAGAAGGAACCGCAGCTCCTCGAGAAGCAACGCGGCATTCCCGCGACCGCGCACGAACCCCACGATTACAGCCATGGCTACAAGTGGGGCATGGCGATTGATTTGAGCCGCTGCACCGGCTGCACCGCCTGCTCCATCGCCTGCCAGGCCGAGAACAACATCCCGGTGGTGGGCAAGGACAACGTCCGCAAGAACCGCGAGATGCATTGGCTGCGCATCGATCGCTACTTTACGGGCGACGACCTGGAAAACCCGGGCTTCGTCACCCAACCAGTCGCCTGCGTGCATTGCGAGATGGCGCCTTGCGAATACGTCTGCCCGGTCAATGCCACCGTGCACAGCGATGAAGGCCTGAATGAGATGGTCTACAATCGCTGTGTCGGCACGCGCTATTGCTCGAACAACTGCCCTTACAAGGTCCGGCGGTTCAACTTCTTCGCCTATAACAATGACTATTCCGATACCGAGAAGATGGTGTTCAATCCGAACGTCACGGTGCGCGCGCGCGGCGTGATGGAGAAGTGCACCTACTGCGTGCAGCGCATCGAGCGCGTGCGCATCCGCTCCAGCGTCGAGGAGCGGCCGATGCGAAAAGGCGAATTGGTCACCGCCTGCCAGCAAGCCTGCCCGACCCAGGCCATCGTCTTCGGCGACCTCAACGACCCCGCGTCTCTGGTCAGCGAGTGGTCCAGGGACGAGCGCCGCTATGACCTGTTGTACGAACTCGGCACGCGTCCACGCACCGCCTACCTTGCCCGCATCCGCAACGAAAATCCGGAGCTCGCGTAATGGCCCAGACCGCTCTGGAAGCCCGCGCCGAGCTTGACCCGCGTCCACTCATGATCGGCGAGCAGGACGACGGCTCGCTCAACAAAAGCATTCTTGATTTCGTCTGGGCGAAACCCAGCAAGGGCTGGTGGGCGCTCTTCCTGCTCGGCATGGCCGGCACCGGCCTCTTGACCATGGCGATCTCGGTGACCATCGGCAAAGGCATCGGGATGTGGGGCAACAACATCCCGGTCGCATGGGCTTATGGCATCGTCAACTTCGTCTGGTGGATCGGAATCGGCCACGCCGGCACGCTGATCTCGGCAATTCTCCTGCTCTTCCAGCAGAAGTGGCGCACTTCAATCAATCGCTTTGCAGAAGCAATGACGCTCTTCGCGGTCATGCAGGCTGGTCTCTTCCCCATTTTGCACCTGGGCCGGCCCTGGTATGCCTATTGGCTGTTCCCCTACCCGGCGACTTACCATCTCTGGCCGCAATTCAAGAGCCCGCTGATGTGGGACGTGTTTGCCGTCTCCACCTATTTCATCTCTTCGTTTCTCTTCTGGTATCTGGGCCTGATTCCCGACCTGGCCTCGCTTCGTGACAGTTCGTCGACGCGGCTCAAGCGGCGCGTCTACGGCGTCTTCGCGCTGGGCTGGCGCGGGTCGGCGCGGCACTGGCATCACTACAAGATCGCGTACCTGCTGCTGGCCGGCCTCTGCACTCCGCTGGTGGTCTCGGTGCATACCATCGTCTCCTGGGACTTCGCGGTCGCCATCCTCCCGGGCTGGCACACCACCATCTTCCCGCCTTACTTCGTGGCTGGCGCCGTGTTTTCCGGTTTCGCCATGGTGATCACCCTGATGGTGCCGGCCCGCAAGGTCATGGGCCTCAAGAACGTCATCACCGCCCGCCACCTGGAGGCCATGTGCAAGGTCATCCTGGTGACTTCCATGATCGTCGGCTACGGCTACGCGATGGAGCATTTCTTCGCCTGGTATTCCGGCAATGAATACGAAGCGCATGTGTTCAAGAATCGCGCGGTCGGCCAGTTCAAATACGTCTATTTCATGATGTGGACCTGCAACGTGATCATTCCGCAGCTCTTCTGGTTCAGATGGTTTCGCTCCAACATCTATGTGATGTGGATCATCTCGGTCCTGATCAATGTTGGCATGTGGACCGAGCGATTCGTCATCGTCGTGACTTCATTGCAGCAGGACTACCTGCCCTCGAGCTGGGCCGACTATCACCCCACCTGGGTGGATTGGTCGCTGTTCACCGGGACCCTCGGATTTTTCGGAATGCTCTTCCTGCTCTTCCTCAAGTTCGTCCCGGCCGTCGCACTGAGCGAGGTGAAAGAGCTGCGCCACGAACTGGAGCACGCAAGGCGCGAGCATCCCGAGCACGCCCACGAGAACCAGCCGGTGATGGATCTGAGCGAGATGGAAGGGGCGAAGCCATGAAGCGTTTCGTCCTGGGAGAGTTCGCCAGGCCGGAAGCCATCGTCGAGGCGGCGGGCAAGCTCCAGCAGAGCGGCGTCAAGGGCCTGGACACTTATTCGCCCTATCCCTTGCACGGGATCGACGAGGTGCTCGGAATGAAAAAGTCTCCGATGCCGCTGATTGCGCTCATTGGCGGGCTTACCGGCGCCTGCGG
>JANYKT010000166.1 GCA_025358085.1 Deltaproteobacteria bacterium
GGGCCAGCCTGGCCGACGACTGATCGCCGCTGGCGCGTCTGCGTAAAAAACGCGCGTGCAATGGAAAAAACCGCCGATACGCTTATCGCATATCGACGGCTTTTCAAAATCTGGTTGCGGGGACAGGATTTGAACCTGTGACCTTCGGGTTATGAGCCCGACGAGCTACCGGACTGCTCCACCCCGCGTCAGTGGGGGTCGTATAGGTCTCCGCGAAGGGGATGTCAACAAGCATCCCTATCGAGCTGAAAATACCGCGCTGAGGATCTCGTCGGTGTGCTGTCCCAGCGCAGGTGCGGCCGCGCGCGGGAGCGACGCGGTGGGCACCAGCGCGGGCAGCGTGCGCAGGTAGCCGTCAATCATGAGCTCTCGGGCCTTCATCAATGGATGCGCGGCGAGCTCGGCAACCTCGAGTACGGGCTCGCTGCAGCAGTCGAATGGCCTCAAGAATGCTTCCCATTCATCGCGGGTGCGCTCGAGAAACAGCGCATCGACGAAAGGGGTCAGCGAGAGCTCGAATTGCCGCTCGACCCACGAAGGCTGCTCTACCGCCGCGCAAAAGCGGCTCCAGAATTTGGGCTCGAGCGCGCCCAGTGCCATCCGCCCGCCGCCGCGGCAGGGATAGACCCGATAGCTCGGGTGCTCGCCGAGCAAGACCTCTGCCTCGCCCGAGACATAAGGCAGCACGAAGCCGAGCGAGCCTTCCGACAGCGCGACATCGCAATAGCGGCCGCGGCCCGTGCGCGCGCGCTCGAGCAGCGCGGCCAGGATTGCAATGACCGCTTGTTGCCCGCCGCCGAAGAAGTCCGCCAACTGGACCCCCGGCAAAGTGCGGCAGCGGGACAGCACACCCGACAGGGCGATGTAGCCAATGTCGTGGCCGGCGCGGTCGCGCCAGGGACCGGTCTGCCCATACCCGGAGATGCTGCACACCACCAGCCGCGGGAAGTCGGCGAAGTCGAGGCCGAGGCGCGCGAGCACGCCGGGGCGGAAGCCTTCCACCAGCACATCGGCCGACGCGCACAGGCGGCGCAGGGCTGCAACGCCCTCGGCGGATTTCAGATCGATACAGCAGGAGCGCTTGCCGCGATTCAAAGCGGCATACATACCCGGCGAGATGTCGCGCAGGTAATCGCCCAGCGCGGGGTCTTCGATCTTGACCACGTCCGCGCCCAGGTCGGCGAGCAGGAGCGTGGCATACGGCCCCGGGATCAGGCGCGTGAGATCGAGCACGCGCGCACCCTGCAGCGGTCCGATGGCCCGCCCTATCCGATGATCTTCTGCAACTTCATGGCGAGGCCCATATCGCCCTTGATCTTCAGCTTCCCGCTCATGAACGCCATCTGCGCGTTCATCTTCCCGCCGACGATGTTCATGAAGTCCGCCGAGGTGCACGTGACGACGCACTTGGCCGCGCCCTGCGAGCCCACGCTGACCTCGCCGGGCTCCTTGATGAGGTCCACCGTCCAGACGCCGCCGTTGTCGCCGGTGATGTTGAACTCGTAGGTTGAATTGACCGCCTTCGACAGCTCGGGCTTGTCCTTCAGCTTCTTGGCGATCTTCTCTTCAAAGTAGGACTTGGGAGTCTGGTCAGCCATGCGCGCTCCGTCGGAAACTGAATGGTCATTCATTCAGCGCGTCGCGGACTCTAGCGGCGCGGTTCAGAGGCGTCAACGCGATTCCGGACGGCGCCGTTCAATACCCCGAGCACGTCGAGCAGCGCCTGGGGCCTCTCCTCTGCCGAGCTGACGAAAGGCGTCGGGCCCAGCACGCGGGCACCGGTGAGTTCTGCCACCAGCGCGGCGTTGCTCGCCACGGTCGGGTCGTCTTCGCCCGACACGCGATTCAGTATGATGGACGCAAGCGTGATGCCCCGCGCTGCGAGCGCTTGTGCCGAGAGCGCGCAATGGTTCAGCGTCCCCAGACCGGCGCGAGCCACCAGCACCACCGGCAGGCCCAGGCGCTCCGCGAGATCGAGATTGGTGACGAGCACCATCGCCGGCGCGTGATCCGGCTCGTCGGCCTCCGGTGACGCGCGCGAAATCTCGCGCGCGAGCGGCACCAGCAGCCCGCCCGCCGCCTCGACGATGATGGGCCGCGCGGCGCCGGCGACAAGCTTTTCAATCAACGCCAGATCGATGGTCCGGCCTTCCGCCTCGGCGGCGATCAATGGGGCGGCGGGCAGGCGAAAGCGATAAGGACAAATTGAATCGAGCGATTGCAGATTGCCGCCGGCCTTGCGCAGCGCGAGCGCGTCTCCGGGCGCCGCGGGGTCGCAGCCAGTCTCGACAGGCTTCAAGGCCAGCGGCCGCAGCCCCGCTTCCGACAAGAGCAGCAACAGCGCCCGCGCGATCTCCGTCTTGCCTACGCCTGTATCGGTGCCGGCGACGAAGTATCCTTTCATTGCTCGGTCACCTCGATGATGGAATCGCGCACGGCATCAATGAGCAGATCAACTTCGCTCGGAGCAATGGACAAGGGCGGCATCAGCACCACCACGTTCCCGAGCGGGCGCAGCATCACCTCGCGCTTGCGTCCGGCGATGCAAACCTTGTGGCCGATGCGCGCGGTGTAATCAAATTCTTCGCGCGTCGCCCGGTCGCGCACCAGCTCGATACCAATCATCAATCCTCGCTGCCGAACGTCGCCAACATGCTTGAGCTCCGCGATTCCCCGCAGCCCCTCGGCAAATCGCTCCGCCATCTGGCGGACGTGCCCGAGCGTTCCTTCATCATCGAAGATGCGCAAGGACGCGAGCGCCGCCGCGCAGGCCAGCGCATTGCCGGTGTAGGAATGACCGTGAAAGAAGGTCCGCTTGCTTTCGAATGGACCGAGGAAGCTTTCAAAGACAGCGTCCGTAGTCAGAGTCGCGGCCAGGGGGAGATAGCCGCCGGTGATGCCTTTCGCGAGACAGAGAAAGTCCGGCACCACCTCTTCCTGCTCGCAGGCGAACAGGGTGCCAGTGCGGCCGAAGCCGGTTGCCACCTCGTCGCAAATCAACAGCACGCCATTCTCCTTGCAGGCCCTGGCGATGCGCTTCAGATATCCCGGCGGATGAATGATCATTCCCGCCGCGCCTTGCACCACCGGCTCCAGCACGACAGCCGCAATTTCATCCCGGCGGCCCGCGATGATGGCCTCGGCCGCGAGCGCCGCCGATTCCAGGCAGTGCTTCGGTCCTGTCGGCCAGCGATACACATAAGGAGTCGGTATCCGCAGGCAATCAAAGAGCAGCGGCTGGAAGAGCTGGTGGAACAGGTCCATTCCGCCGACGCTCACCGCGCCCAGGGTATCGCCGTGGTAGCCCTCGGCGAGCGCGACGAACCGCGTCTTTTTAGGCTTGCCGCGCAGCTGCCAGTGCTGGAAGGCCATCTTCAGCGCCACCTCCACGCTGGTGGACCCGCTGTCGGAATAGAAGACCTTGTTCAGCGGCGGCACGCCTTCGGCTTTGGGCGCACGTTGAATGAGCTGGGCGGCCAGCTCAATGGAAGGCGGCGAGCCAAGGCCGAGCAGCGTCGAATGCGCCACAGAGGACAACTGCAGCTTGATGGCGCTGTCGATCTCGCTCTTGCGGTGGCCATGGACGTTGACCCAGAGGCTGGAGATCGCGTCGAGATACTTGCGGCCGCGGGTATCAAACAACCATGAGCCGCGGGCGTGAGCGATGATCAACGGCTCGTCGCCGGGCAGCGGCTCAAGCCAGGTCTGCATCTGCGTGAACGGGTGCCAGACATGCGCGCGGTCGAGCGCGGCGAGCCGCTGGTGCCGCGCCTCGGCCTCTTCTGGAACGGCGGGGATGTCACTCATGGGAAGGACCTCTTACATTAAAGACTCTCGCGGAGCGCGGTCAGCGCGGCGTCGATCTGCTCTGGGCTGTGCGCCGCAGAGAGCGCGAAGCGCAGCCGGCTGGTGCCTTGCGGAACGGTGGGCGGACGGATGGCCTTGACCAGCACGCCGCGCTCGCGCATGCGCAAAGCGGTTGCGACAGCGCGCTCGGGCGCGCCCAGCACGACCGGGAAGATAGGCGAGTTTTCGTGCGCCTCGAAGCCCAACGCACGCAGGCCTTGCGCGAAGCGCGCGATATGACTCCACAGCCGCGCGCGCCTTGCGTCCCCCTCGGGCCCCGAAAGCAACTGAATTGCTCGCAGCGCGGCGCAAGCAATGGCCGGCGGCAGCGCGGTACTGAAGACCAGCGGACGCGCGCGATTGATCAGCAGATCGCAGACGGCGCGCTCGGCAGCGACATAAGCTCCGACCACGCCAGCCGCCTTGGAGAGCGTGGCCATGCGCGCGTCGGCAGCCACGCCCAGTTCGACGGCGAGCCCGGCACCGCGCGGACCCAGCACGCCGGTGGCGTGAGCCTCGTCAATGAAGAGCAGCGCGCCGTAACGTTCGCAGAGCGCGGCCAGATCGCTGAGCGGCGCGCGGTCGCCATCCATCGAAAAGATCGTATCGGTGACGACCAGCACGCGGCGGCCGTGCGCGGCCTTCAGCGCGTCGGCGAAGGCTTGCGCGGAGGCGTGGCGAACGACTTCGACACGGGCGCGGGAGAGGCGGCAACCATCAATGATGGAAGCATGATTGAGTTCGTCACTCAGGATCACGTCTTCGGGGCCGGCGAAAGCGGTGAGCAGACCGCAATTCGCGGCGTACCCACTATTAAAGAGGAGCGCGGCGTCGGTCTCTTCCAGGCGCGCCAGCTCCTCCTCGAGCGCGCGGTGCGCCAGGGAATCGCCGGTCACCAGGCGGCTCGCGCCCGCGCCCGCGCCCGTGTCGAAGTCGTTCGCCACGCCTCCGCGCAAGCCTTCGCCGACGCGCT
>JANYKT010000200.1 GCA_025358085.1 Deltaproteobacteria bacterium
CCGGAAAGCCGCCCAGGCCCAGCAGCGTCTGCGAGACGGGAATGCCGGTGCGCTCGGCAAATTCGATCAGCTGGGCCGTGCTCTCCGACTTGAGGATGCCGTGGCCGGCGAAGATGAGCGGGCGCTCGGCTGCGTCGATGAGCGCGGCGGCGCGATCGAGCTCCTCCTCGCCCGCGCGCGCGGGAGGCAACCGCGAGCGGCGCGGCTCGCGGGGCTCCGGCGCGTCGACCGTGGCCTGCTGCGCGTCCTTGGTGATGTCAACCAGCACCGGACCGGGGCGGCCGGAGCGCGCGACGTGGAAGGCCTCGCGCACGGTGGCGGGAATGTCGGCGGCGCAAGTGACGAGGTAGTTGTGCTTGGTGATGGGCAGCGTGATGCCGGTGGTGTCCACCTCCTGGAAGGCGTCGGTGCCGAGCACGGTGGAGGAGACTTGCCCGGTGATGCAGACGATGGGCGACGAGTCGAGCATGGCGGTGGCGATGCCGGTCACCAGATTGGTCGCCCCGGGCCCCGAGGTGGCGATGGCGACGCCGACCTTTCCGGAGGCGCGCGCGTAGCCGTCGGCCATGTGCGCGGCGCCCTGCTCGTGCCGGACGAGGACGTGCTCGATGGGGTACCCCGGCATCGCGTCGTACGCCGGCATGATGGCGCCGCCCGGATAGCCGAAGACCACCGTGACGCCTTCGCGGACCAGCGCTTCCCAGAGCAGCTGCGCACCGGTGCGGCGCGCGGGCGCGACGGCCGGACGGCGGCGCGGTTCGTGAGCGGGGGCTTCGAGCTTTGCCTGCAGCGACATCTGGTGGCTCCTCTGGTGCAAGACCAAAAAAAGAAGCCCCCGGACCCTTTCGGGTGCGGGGGCTGTTCTTCCGGGGACTGCGACACCCGATTAGAACGGCGGCCCGCACCCGGCGGTAAGAAGGACGAGGCCAAGAATGGAAATGGAGAGCTGCGCGCACGCGGCGCCGGCGGCGAGGGACTGCGAAGCGCTGGCGGCGGGCGAAAACATCGTGGGAGATTGCTAGTCTGGGGTGGACCCCAAGTCAAGTACGCGTGCTGATTTTTTCTCTTTTCCGAGGAGAACCGCAATGACCGGACGGCTCGAAGGCAAGGTCGCGATCGTCACCGGCGCCGGATCGATCGGCCCGGGCTGGGGCAACGGCAAGGCCACCGCGGTGCTCTTCGCCCGGGAAGGCGCCCGCGTGCTCGCCGTCGATCGCAATCCCCAGGCGGTGGAGGAGACGCGGGCCATCATCGCCGGCGAAGGCGGCGTTTGCGAGAGCTTCACCGCCGACGTCGCCCGCGCCCCCGAGGTCGCGGCGCTGGTGCGGCGCTGCCTGGAGGCTTTCGGCACCGTCGACATCCTCCACAACAACGTCGGCATCCTCGCGCTGGGCGGGCCGGTCGAGCTGGACGAGGCGGAGTGGGACCGGGTGCTGGCGGTGAATCTCAAGTCCATGTTCCTCACCTGCAAGCACGTCCTGCCGGTGATGGAGGCGCGCGGCCGGGGCGCCATCGTCAACATCGGCTCGGTGGCCGGCATCCGCGACCTCGGCGTGCCCTACGTCGCCTACACCACCACCAAGGGCGCCGTCCTCGCCTTCACCCGCAGCGTCGCCCTGCAGTACGCGCGCAAGGGCATCCGCGCCAACACCGTCCTGCCCGGGCTGATGGACACCCCGATGGTCGAAGCGGGGCTTCCGGGCGCGTATGCGCAGGGCGACGTCGCGCGGATGAAGGCGCTGCGGCACGCGCAGTGCCCGATGGGCCGGATGGGCGACGCCTGGGACGTGGCCCGCGCCGCCCTCTTCCTCTCCTCCGACGACGCCCGCTACATCACCGGCGCCGAGCTGCTGGTCGACGGAGGGCTCACCTGCAAGGTGTCGTGACCGCCGGGGGCCGGCCCTGCACAATTGTCAGAAGCGAACAAATGCCCGACAATTTTGTCGGATGGATTGCACGTTTCTCCAAGCGCCGGTACCACTTCATCCGTGAAGAGAGCCACCGAACAGCAAGGCGAGATCGGCCAACTCACCACCTTGCTCGAGATCAGCAAGGCGCTCTCCAGCACCCCGGACCTCAAGCAGGCCTTGCTGCGGGTGCTGGAGAAGCTCGAGGCGCATCATCAAGTGTTGCGCAGCGCGGTGACCCTGCTCAACCCCGACTCGCGGGAGATCTACGTCGAGGCGGCGCTCGGCATCACCACCGAAGGCCAGCGCGCCCGCTACCGGATCGGCGAAGGCATCACCGGCCGCGTGGTGCAGAGCGGCCGGCCCATCGTGGTCCCGATGGTGAGCCGCGAGCCGCTCTTCCTCAACAGGCAGCGGCGGCAGCCCGGGCCGGAGCTGTCGTTCATCTGCGTTCCCATCGTCCTTGGCAAGAAGCCCGCCGGCGCCCTGGCGGTGGACCTCGCCTTCGAGGAGAAGCGCGACTTCGAGCGCGACACCAACTTCCTCGGCGTGGTGGCCTCGATGATCGCGCAGGGGCTGCGGGTCAACCGCATGGTCGAGGAGGAGCGGCGGCGCCTCTTCGACGAGAACACCCAGCTCAAGAGCAAGCTCAAGCAGCGGTACGACTTCTCCAACATCATCGGCACCAGCCGGCCGATGGAGCAGGCCTACCAGCAGATCGAGCAGGTGGCCCGCACCACCACCACCGTGCTGATCCGCGGCGAGTCGGGCACCGGCAAGGAGCTGATCGCCCACGCCGTCCACTACAACTCGGCGCGGGCGCAGAAGCCGTTCGTCAAAGTCAGCTGCGCGGCGCTGCCCGACACGCTGATCGAGAGCGAGCTGTTCGGCTACGAGCCCGGCGCGTTCACCGGCGCCTCCGGTCGCAAGAAGGGGCGCTTCGAATTGGCCGAAGGCGGGACGCT
>JANYKT010000016.1 GCA_025358085.1 Deltaproteobacteria bacterium
GTCGTACGGTTCGTACGAATTGAGCGATTTGAGCGCCGTTGATCGGCCTCTATCGCAATGCGTTTCGTACGAACCGTACGACCGCCGCCAGAGCTGTGTCGCCTCCCTCCAGCCGTTGCACAAGCGTAGTGCGGTCACAGTCCTAGTGCGCATCGGCATGGCCCGCCTCCGCTGCCTGCGAGAGGCCCAGGTCCGCGCCCACCGCACGTTGCAGATCCGCCAATCGCTGCTCGTAGAGCGCCAGATGCTGTGCCAGCTCCAGCTCCTGCAAGCGCAGCTCGCGCACGCTGTCCAGCACCATGGTGAAATCGCTGCGGCCCGCGGTGTAGCTGTGCTCGGCGCTGTCCACGGCCTGCCGCGCGAGCGGAATCAGCTGGTGATGCAGTGCAATCTGGTGGTCCTCGGCGAGCAGGTGCGCGTAGACCTCGGCCACTTCCGCACCGACGCGATTGCGCGCCGCATGCTCCGACTCGCGCAGTGCCTGCGTCTGGCTGCTCGCCGCGGCGCTGCGCGAATCATTCCTTCCAGCAAAGATTGGCAGGTTTCCCTGCACGCCGGCGAAGAGAAAGTTGGTCTCGCCCGTGCCACGGAACGTGTGCATCAGCCCGAGGAACGGAGCGATGTCCGGGACGCTTGCGGCCTGGGCGAGCCGCGCCTGCGCCTCCGCTCCCTGCACCATCGCCCGCGCCGACTGCAGCTCCGGCCGCTCGCGCATCGCGCGGTCGCGAAGTGCGGCTTGGGGCGGCAGGGTCGCGAGCGTGCCCGGAATGGTCGTCGTTCCCACGGGTCCGGTCGGGTCGCGGTCCAGCAGCGCCGCAAGACGCGCCCACGAGGAGGAGCGATGATCATTGGCCGTCTCGCGGTCGGAGCGCAGCTGGATGATCGCGCCCTGTGCGCGCAACACCTCGACGGTCTCGCCTTTCCCAGTCGAGACCCGCGCCTCCGCGGTCTGCAGCAGCGCCTGCAGCAAGGGGTCGAGCTCGGTGTCCACCTCCTGCGTGCGCTCGGCGAGGAAGAGCTCGAAGTATGCCTGCGCGACCTGCACCTCGAGATCATTGAGCTGCACGAGAGCGCTGGCTTTGGCGACTTGCTCGTCCGCCGCCGCGGCGTCCCTGCGCGCCCCACGCTTCCCGCCCAGGGGCAACGCCTGCGAGACCTGCACCATGACTGGCACGTTCGAGAAGTCGAGCGGGGCATTCCAAAGCTGAATCATCAGCTGGGGGTCTTCGAGCGCGCCCGCCGGCGCGACCGACGCAGCCGCCGCCTTGGCGCGGGTCTGCGCCGAAAGCAACTCTGGATTCTTTTCCCGCGCCTCTTTCAGAAGATCGGCGAGGTGCAGCGGAGCAGCGAGCGCAAATAGCAAGATGAGCATATGAACCTCAAGCTTGGTTAGTCATGGGCGAAGCACCGGCCGGACGCGGCTGCGCCCGGCCCCACGACCGCGAGGGTTCAGATCAGCAAGGCTCGGTGCTGCACGAAGAGCGGCGGACCCGCTTGATTGGACGTTTCATGAGACTGGGCGAGGCCGCGGGGAATCGTGAACACCGTCCCCGCGAAAGCGAGCACCGGAAGGACTGGCGCCAGGTCGTTTGCGGACCTCGCCCCGGTGGACGGATCGAGGCGCAGGAAGACGCGACGCACGCAGCAGCCGCCGTCCTGGATCTCCGAGACTGGCGGCGCGCTGCGCTCGGGGCAATCGACGATTTCCACGCCCGTAAACCGACAGAACAGCCGCGTCTGAGCGGCGGTCAGGCTCGCGGTCAGGCCCGCGATGACGAGCGTGGCAATGAAGCGCTGCACGGGAGGAACTTAACCCATGCGTCGCGAGACCGCTTCAAGTTTTATCAGAGCTTGACCAAGAAGGCGGCGGTGATGCGGGTCTCGGAGTTGCGCAAATCGGGACTGAAGCCGTCGACCGGCGAGCCGAGGGCGCCCCCGGCTCCATTACCCCCGCCGGGAGGGGTGACGCCGCCGCTGCCGGAAAAGTACGGAACGTTGGCGTACCGGTAGTTCGCTTCAATGCGGAAGGTGAAGAATTGGCTCGGCATGGTATCGAACGTAATCGAGCCATCCCAGGCTTTGTAGAGCTGGCCCGGATTTTCGGTGAAGACCGTGCCGGTCGAGGCCGTGCCGCCATTGATGGGCGGGATGAGCACCAGGTAACGGCCAGGGTTGGTAATGGCTCCCCCGCCCACCGTCAGCCCGAACAAGTCGTGAGCAAACCGCCGATTCCCAGCTGCGTGACCTGCACTTCATTGGAGCGGAAGATTTCGCTCGAGCCTCCGATGGTGTTGTCCCTGGGATGGTTGAAGTCATAGACGTAGTTGACGTCGGCGCGGAACTCACCGGTAAAGGCCTTGCTGTCGAGGGGCGATTCATGCGTACGCGGGTTGCCGGTCATCCAGGTGAAGTCGGCAAAGGCGAACGGCTCGGCCGGCGCGACGACCGGAGCGGGCGGGTCGGCGGGCGGAGGGGAAGCTGCAAGCGAGGCAGTGCTGAAGACCGCGGCGGCGATAGCCGGTAAAACAAGCATGGAGAAACTCCTGTTGGCTTCAAGCCTTTGCGCGGGTTGTATGCAGGCGCCTCGCCAGACCGCGCAACTCCCTTTTAACGGGAGGCCTTGCCTTGCAGCTGACCTGGCAGACTGCAGGACGGGGTGAAGCGCCGTTGCCTGCAATAGCCGTATAAGTGAACTCAAGGGGGAACCAACATGAACAGACTCAATAAGCGAACTCTACTGCTCGCGCTCGCCGGGCTCGTCATCGGTGGCTTGCAAGGCCTGCGCGTCGGCAGCGCGCTGTCGATGGCGGGAGGAGCGGTCGCCGGAGCCGTGATCGGAGGGGGGCTGGGGCTTGCCTCGAGCCGGTCCCGGGGAGCCAGGATCGGTGCCAGTGTGCTCGGAGGCATTTTCGTCCTGGGAATGCTTGCGTCGGTCGGCCTGCTCGCGTTCCTGGTCTATTCCTTCACGCGCCCCGGAGCGCGTTGGTGAGATGAATGGCGGCCTTCCGATCTTTTGCGAAGCGGACGTCCGTGCACGTCACGCTTGAGGGCGCGGCCCAGGACCCGCGACCCCGCGAGCGCTTCAAGGAGCTTCACACGCAAGGGCGGACTGCTGCAGGCGATCGCCCAGCAAATCGAGCTCCACCGTGCTGCATCCGGCGTCGGCTCCGTCGAGCAGCGCCAGCGCGAAGCGCGCGCGCTCGAGCTGCGCGACTTCTTCATGGAGCCGCGCCACTACGCGCTCACGGGCTACCCGGACCCGGCGGCAATGATCGAGCTGGCCCGCCAGCGTCTCTTTGGCCCGCAGATAGCTTCCGCGGGCCGCATCGTCCGCGGCCGCTTCTGCGCTGCGTCCCAGCTGCGCCACGCGCTTTGACAGCTCTTCTTCGACGGCGAGCGAGGCGGTGCGCCCCAGCTCTGCGCCGCGACGGGCAAGGTCGAGAGCGGCCAGCGCCAACGCCTCGAGCAAGCCGCGCAGATCGCCGCGCGCGTTCGGCGGAAGCGCAGCGGCCGCAGCAGCACGAGCTGCGGCGGCGCGCTCAGCGAGTGGGCGCAACTCGGCGCCGAGCAGCGGTCTGAGGGCCGCAAGCCTGGTCTCGACCACATCGGACTGGATGGAGAGGTGCAGCGGCGCACAGGCGCAAGCGATCCAGAGACCGGCGAGCGCGCCCGCAAGCAACAGCGCGCCACCGGGCAGCAGCTGCGCGAGCGATAGAGCAAAGAATGGGAGCCAGAGGCGCGCGGCACAGAGCGCACCGGCAGCAAGCACCGCAGCAATAGCAACGGCGCCGGCCGAAAGAGGCGCCCCGCTCTCCCGGGCCTGCGGGGCGCGGGCGGCAGCGAATCCGAGCGCGAGCAGCGCGCCGCAGAGGGGAAGCGGCCAGCGGAGGAGCGGCCACGCGAATGCCGCGGCGGCCACCGCGAGCAAAGCCGCGAGCACCAGCAGCGCTGGTCGCCGGAGCGAGACGAAGCCCGCCGCTGCCCCGACGGCCACGGCGGGCGCCAGCGCGGCGGATCCGCCCCATGCTGAAAGAACGGCGGCGAGCGCGGTCGCGCCCAGCGCCGCCCGGACGGCGCGACGCTGGAAGTGCGCATGATCCGCAAAGTGGAAATCCATCGCCTTACCAGCCCTGGACCGGCGCGCGCGCCGCGTCGAAGGCGCGCTGCTTCACCTTCTTGCCAGCCGCGCCGCCGACGGCCCCCCCGGTGATTGCGTTGACCTCGGCGTCGAATTGCATGCTGTCCGAAGCCAGTACTGCGGCCTCCTTCGGTGGTGCGGAAGCCTGGGCCTTCAGCGACACGGAGCGCAGCGCGGCCAGCTGGTTCCGCGCCTGCTGCAGGTCACCCTTCTCGCGCGAGTCCGCGGCCTGCTCCGCCAGTTGGGCCATCTCTACGCGTGCACCGTTGGCTGCCGCCGCCGTCGGCGCTTCGCCAAGCTGGGCGCGGTCGGCCGTAAAAGTCGCCTCGGCCGCCGTCTCGCAGCGGTGGTCGGCGCCCGCGGCATCGGCAAACAAAAGCTCGACGTGCGCCAGGGGCAGGATTCCGTGCCCGGGAGGCAGCGCGAGCTTGACCATGATCCGCCGCTCCTCGCCCGCCGCGAAGTCGGGCAGCCGGATCCAGCCGCCGTCCGCCGCGTAGCCCAGCACGCTGAGCACCCGCGCCCCCGAAAGCCCGCGCACGTCCAGCCGCACGCCGCGCGCCACCACGGTTGACGCGCGCGCGAGCTCGGCGCGGAAGGCGGGCAAGAGCTCGTCGGCGGTGCGGATGAAGCGCGTGCGGCCACCAGCCTGGGCGGCGAGCGCGGTCATCAGACCCTCGTCGTAGTCCTCGCCAACGCCGAAGGTCGACACGGTGGTGGCCGGCCCGAAATCGCGCAGGGCGACGCGGAGCAAGCCCGCTCGGTCAGCGACGCCCTCGTTCGCCTGGCCATCGCTGGCGAGGAAGATTTTGTCCATGCGAAACGGCGCCCGGCCCCGCGCGAGCTCTGGCGCCGCGAGGTCCAGCGCGCCGGAGAGGTTGGTGCCGGTGGTCGCCTGCAGCTCATCGACCGCGGCCACGGCACGCGCCTTCGCGTCTTCAGTCGCCGGTGTCGACGGCACCAGCACATGCGCGTCGCTCGCGAAGTCGACGATGGCCAGCCGATCTTCACCGTTGAGCGCTGCAATCAAAGCACGGGCGGCGTCGCGGGCCCGCGCGATCTTCTCGCCCTCCATCGAGCCCGAGCGGTCCACGATCAGCACGGCGTTCACCGGAACGCGCTGCGCGGAACCCCCAGCGGGGTCGGCCGCCACGTCGATCTGGAGGTATGCCTCCTCGCCACCAGCCTCGCGCAGGAAGCGACGCTCCAGCTGGGTCGAGACACGCAAGGCGCCGGCTCGCTGCGAGGCCGCGGGCTCGACGTCGCGCGGCTTCGGCGAGGACGAGCGCACCGCGGCGAAGAGGGCAGCGGCGAGTGAAGAGAGGACCAGGGCGAAGACAGCGAGGGTGCGGCGCATGGGAGGCTCCTTGCTCTTTGAATTGAGCAGCTCCCGCTTGAACGCGCGTGGCGCGCCGGCGATCTACCGGTCTTTGCCGGCTGCGCGCGCGTGCGCCGATCGAGAACCCGGAACCCCAATATGGGCCTATTGCCGCGCGGAAGATTTGAGCGTTATCAATTCCGCGGTTCTGGCCACCCCACCGAGGCGGCGAATGCAAAGAAGCAAGACGCATTAACGCGGTAACACGAAGTTGATGTTGAAGGTATAGTCGACACCGATTGGAGAGCCATTCCATCGAGCCGGAGAATAACGTCTCGCCAGTAGGGCCTCCACTGTGACTTCGTTCATATAATAAGCCAGGCCCTTCAGGACAAAACAGTCAAGAACGGCTCCGGCACTGTCGATTTTGCATTTGACCTGCATGTTGCCTTGCACCTTGTGCTGCAGTGCAGCCGCGGTGTATCCGATAGTTGGTCCGGACAGAAGCATCGGAAGCACGGTCACTCCTGCGTCGAACGAAAGGACGCTCGTCCCGTTGCGGGCGATCACTTGGGAATGAGCGACGCGCGAATCTTCCTCCGGCAGGGTAGTGGCGGACGGTCGGAGGAAGAACACGACGCTCAAGGACCCGTTGCTATGCGCCGCGGCCGGAGCCGGAAGGCCCCAGGTTGCGGGGAAGCCCCACGAGTCAGCTTGTTGGCAAATGCACGAGATCAGTCCATTGACGGCGGGGCTGTCCTCTCCATCTCGCGGGTGAAGGACGAGATGATCTCCCGCAGAGATCAAGGGAAAGGTGCTGTCTGCGTCAATGAGCGAATCGGATGGGGTGCCGCTCAGGCACTGCACAATCTCAGCGCTGTGGGCCTTGACGATCGTTCGGATCTCCTCAACCTCTGCTTGATCGTCCAGGCCAGATGACGGCGAACCTCCGGCTGCAGGAAGCCCGGGAGCGTGAGCGCAGCCCAGGACGATTGCGCTGATTGCGAAGAAACTTCTCTGGCAGCCCATGAGGTTTTCCCCGACGCGGCCTGCATCGCGTCCTCGGTTTATCGACGTGCAGGAAACCATCCTGCCACGCGCATATTGTCGATTGTATCAACGATTGCCGGATGCGTCTGTCGCCTCCGCTCATCGAACCCTCCCTCAGTCGAGGCCTGGCTCAGACCGGACGGGGCCGCAGATGACTCTCGCAAAAGTCGAGCGCGCGCTGTTCGGCGTAATAGCGAGGGTGCCAGAGCGGCCCTTCGATGAAGCCCAGGTGGCCGCCCTGCGGATGCACCTCGAGAGTGACCGCTGGATTCGCAGCCGCTGCCTGGCGCGGGATGGACTGCGGCGGAATGAACGGATCGTCCTCGGCGGAGAGCAGCAGCAGCGGCACGCGCACACGTGCGACATAGGGCCCGCTGGAGCTCTGCGCCCAGCCCCGGTGCCGGGCTCCGCGAAATCAAGATCGACGAAATCACCGTCAGAAAGCTCCCAGCGCTCGCGCCGCAGCGGCACCTGCGGCGGCCTCCGGAAGAGCGGCCCGAAGGTCGTCATCAGATGTCGCCCAGGCAGAAACCACGCCGGCCGGTAGGTCCCCAATGCTGTCATTTTCGGGAAAGCGACGGAAGCTCCCGCAGAAACCGGGCGACCCGCGCCGCCACCAGCCGGCTCTGCTCCAGCTGTGGCAGGTGCCCGGCGCCTGGCACCATCTCGACACTGTCAGGCCGGAGCGCCGCACGGAACCAGTCCACGCTCGACGCCGGCAGGATGCGGTCATGCTCGCCCCAGAGGATGAGCACCGGCCCCACGATTCGCGCCACCGTCTCGGCGGGGATGCCGGGCTGGTCCGCGAGGCGCAGCTCCTCGACCAGCTTTTGCACCGGCCGAGACGCCCAGTGCTCCGCCAGCCCGCGCGCGACCAGCCAGCTGGCTTTCGGGGGCCGATGGTAAAGGCGCCCCACCAGCTCGCGCGCGGCAGCCACGTCGCCACCGCGAAAGGCATCGACCACCGCGCGCCGATCCGCCCCCACGAGCGGCGCACCCGCCGGATTCAACCCCACGAATCCAGCCACGCGGTCCGGCAGCAGGGCGGCTGTGTAGAGACCAATCGCGCCGCCCAGGGAGTTCCCGATCAGCACCGCGGGCTCGCCCAGCTCGACCAGCGCCGCGGCCACCGCCTCGCCGCATTCAGCAAGTGTCGCCGGCTCGCCGGCGAGCGGCGACCGCCCGTGTCCCGGCAGCTCCACGGCCACCACGCGCCGGCTCTCACGCACGAGCGTCCGCAAGAGCGGCAGGAAGGAGTAGGCGTTGCCGCCGAGGCCGTGGATCAAGAGCGCGGGCGGCGCGCGACCGTGCCCGGAGCGCTCGTAAAGGTGCAGCGCGCGGCCACCGGTCTGGAAGGTCCGCGAGGCAAAGCCCTGCACCCGGTAAAGAGCGTGCGCGGCGAGCCAGACGGCAGAGAGCGGGACGATCATTGGCGGAGTTGTATATCGTAGGGCCTTGCGCATCGCTCTGGCCCTGGTCGCTTCCCTTGCTGTCTACGAGCTCGCGCGCTGGCTCATCCTGCGCTCGGTGCGGGCCTCGCTGCAGCACCGGGCGCGAAGCTTCGCCGAGCACCACAACGTCCGCGTCGATCTCTTCAAGTTCGGCGGCAAGCTGCTGGTGAGAGAGGAGCTGCTCAATGACCTGGTGGTGGTGCAGGCCATGCTCGCCGCGTCGCAGGGAGGAGACCGCCCCACCGAGGTCCGCAGGCGGGTGGAGGAATACATCGACGAAATCGTGCCCTCCTTCTCATTGACCGCTTATTACGAGATCGGAATGAAGCTGGCGCGCGCGGCCATCTTTGCGGTTTACAAGCCATTGATTGATGCGCAGTCGATGAAGCGAGTGGCCGCGCTGCCGGCCGACGCGACCGCGGTGTTCCTGATCAATCACCGATCCAATTTCGATTACGTCGTGGTGAGCTGGGCGCTGTCACGGCAGGTGGCCATCAGCTATGCCGTCGGCGAGTGGGCGCGCGTCTTTCCGCTCGACGTGCTCTTCAAGGCTTTCGGCGGCTTCTTCGTCCGCCGCGGCTTTCCCGATCCGCTCTATCACACGGTACTGCGAAGGTATCTGCAGCTGATTACCCGGCGCGGCGTCACTCAAGGCATCTTTCCTGAAGGCGGATTGACCCGCGATGGAGCGCTCCGGTCGCCCAAAGTTGGTTTGCTCGACGCGATTTTGCAACTATCGGCGGAGAAAGATTTCGACCGTGAACTCTATTTCGTCCCGGTAGGTATCAATTACGATCGCGTATTGGAGGACGAGACGCTGCTCGCCGAGAAGCGAGGCCGCGCGAGCCCGCCCACGCGCGGTGAGAAATTGACCGGCGCGCTGCGCCTGCTCTGGGTCGTACCCTCGAGCGTGACGGTCAACCTGCTCCGCGCCGCCACCGGCCGGCTGCACCGCGCGGGGTATGTCGCGGTCGCGTTCGGCGCGCCAATCCGCCTGCGCGATTTACCGCAAACAGCGGGGATCGCCGACCTGCGCGACGAACAGCGGCGCTCGCTCGCCAAAGAGGTGGCGCAGCTCTTGATGGAGCGGATCGCCCGGACCATCCCTGCGACGCCGGTACCTCTGTTGGCGCGCGCCGCGCTCGAGCTTTCTTTGCCCGCTACCGAATCGGCACTGGCCAGCCGCGTCCGCGAATTGCGTGTGCGGTTGGAAGAGCGAGGGGTGCCCACCGCGCTCGGCCAGGAGTTCGACGGCCAGCGGTTGGCGCGCGCCGCGCTGCTGGCTGACGAGGACCGCAATCGCGACCTCGCCCGCCTGGAAGGCGATGTTCTTCTGCTCGAGGAAGCTGAAGAAATCGTCCACCTCGCCCTCGAGCGTCTGCAGCGGCGCGGGGCGCTCGAGGTCAGGGACGGAAAGGTTTTTCTCGGCGCGCACCCGCACGCTACCGACTTGTTGGACTATTACGCCCGGTCGCTCGCCGCTCTTGACCCGAGTGCCTAAGTTCCGGGCCTATGTCAGAGCAGCCGAGCACTGCAGCAGCCCCTCGCCGGCTCGCCGACCTCTTGCGAGAGCGCAAGAACGAAATCCTGGCGAGTTGGGAGACGATTGTGCGCCGGATGGAAGTAGCCCAGCGGCTGACCATGCCACTGCTGCTCGACCACATGCCCGGCTACCTGGACGACCTGGTCCACTTCATCGACGATACGCGCGCCGGCTTCGACCCGCAGCCGCCCGACCAATACCCGCGCCTGCATGCGCTAG
>JANYKT010000019.1 GCA_025358085.1 Deltaproteobacteria bacterium
GGTCGGGCAGGACGCGGTCATCGAGCAGCTCTTGATCGCGCTGTTCTCGCGAGGTCACTGCCTCTTCGTCGGCGTGCCCGGTCTCGCCAAGACGCTGCTCATCTCCACGCTCGCCGAGGCGCTCTCGCTGACCTTCAACCGCATCCAGTTCACGCCCGACCTGATGCCGTCGGACATCACCGGCACCGACGTGCTCGAGGAGGACCACACTACCGGCCGCAGAGCCTTCCGCTTCGTGCAGGGCCCGGTCTTCGCGCATGTGCTGCTCGCCGACGAGATCAACCGCACGCCGCCCAAGACCCAGGCAGCGCTGCTGCAGGCGATGCAGGAACACCGGGTCACCGCGGGCGGCCGCACCTATCCGCTCGACGAGCCGTTCCTCGTCTTCGCCACCCAGAATCCCATCGAGCAGGAGGGCACCTATCCGCTGCCGGAAGCGCAGCTCGATCGCTTCATGTTCATGGTCGACGTGGGCTATCCGAGCGCGGAGGAAGAGTTCCAGATCGTCCGCGCCACCACTTCCGGCGAGACGCCAACCGTCGCGAAAGTCCTCGGGCCGGAGCAGATCCGCGCCATGCAGGCGCTGGTCCTGCGCGTGCCGGCGGCCGAGCACGTCATCCGCCACGCCGTCGAGTTGGTGCGGCGCACCCGGCCCGATGCTTCCGCCGACAAGCACGTCAAGGACCACGTCGCGTGGGGGGCGGGGCCGCGCGCCTCGCAGGCGCTCATCCTGGCCGCCAAGGCGCGCGCGGCGCTGAACGGGCGGCCGGCGGCGAGCGTGGAAGACGTGCGCGCGCTGGTGGAGCCGGTGCTGCGCCACCGCGTCCTGACCAACTTCCACGCCGAAGCCGAGGGCGTGGACTCGCGCGCCGTGATCGCGCACCTGCTGGCCTCGACCCGGCCGTGAGCTGTACCTGCGCGGAGCTCCCGCTCGACGCGAGCATCGGCGGGGAGGCCGACCTGCGCCGCGTGGTGCGCGCCCTGCGCCTCTTGCTGAACGACGGGACCTTGACCGCGGTGGGCGGGGGAACCGTGGTGGCCGACCTTGCCGCGGGCCGGGCTACGGGCGAGGTCGAGCAGCTCTTCCGTTGCCTCCGCTGCCGGGCGCACTTCCGGCTCTCGGTCGAGGCGAAGTGGTCGCGCGGCAGCCTGGTCGCCTCCGACGAGGGCGCATGACGCTGGACCCGAAGCTGCTGGCGCGCCTCGGACCGTTCCCGGTCCGCGCGCGCAAGGTGATGGAGGGCGTCTTGACCGGCCTGCACCAGAGCCGCGCCTACGGCCAGTCGGTCGAGTTCATGGAGCACAAGGAGTACGCGCCCGGCGACGAGATCAAAAACATCGACTGGCGAGCCTATGCCAAGCTCGACAAGTATTACGTCAAGCGCTTCGAGATGGAGACAAACCTCCGCGCGCTGCTGGTGGTCGACGCCTCGGGCTCCATGGCGTACGGCCGCGGGCCGTTAACGAAATTATCGTATTCGGCGATCTGCGCGGGCGCGCTTGCCTATTTATTGTCGAAGCAGGGTGACCAGGTTGGCCTCGTGATCGCGGGCGACCCCGACCCGTCGAGCACCGAGCGGCTCCCGGCGGGCGTGCGCAGCTTCCTGCCCTTCGGCGCCTCGGCCCTGCACGTCCAGGAGCTGTTGCAGCGGCTGGACACCGCGCAAGGCCGCGGGCCCACGCTGCTGGCGAAAGCGCTCGACTTCGCCGCCGAGAAGGCCGGCCGGCGCGCGCTCGTCATCGTGCTCAGCGACCTCTTCGATGCCACCGAGCGCACCGCGCCAGCGCTCAAGATGCTGCGCGGCCGCCGCCACGATGTGCTGTTGTTGCAGGTGCTCGACCGCGAGGAGCTGGACTTTCCTTTCGACGACCCGACGCGGTTTCTCTCCATGGAAGATGACCGGCAGGTCGAGGCGCAGCCGCGGCAGATCCGCGAGAGCTACCTCGAAGAGCTGGGCAAATTTCTCGACGGCACCCGCCGCGATCTGGCCCGCGCCGATGTCGAGGTCGAGCAGATCGCCACCGACGATCCGCCCGACCGTGTGTTGCTGCGGCTCCTGGCCCGGCGCGGGGGCGGATAGATGGGCTTCGCGCATCCGCTCTACCTGTGGGGCCTCGGGGCGATGGCGCTGCCCATCATCGTCCACCTGCTCAACCAGCGGCAGCCGCGCCCGCTCGCCTTCGGCGCCATCGAGTTCGTGCTGCGCTCGCAGCGGCAGAAGTCGCGGCGGCTGCGGCTGCGGCAGATCCTGCTGCTCGCGCTGCGCTGCCTGCTCATCGCGGCCGTGGCGCTGGCGCTGGCGCGGCCGTCCATCAAGCCCAAGGGAACGCAGGCTGCCGTCGCATCCGGGCCGCAGGCGACCGTGCTGGTGCTGGATGCTTCGTTATCGATGCGTTATCGAATCGGCTCGACGACCCTCTTTTCGCGCGCGCGCACCGAGGCTCTGGCCGCGCTGGATCGCCTCGGCCCCGACGAGCCGGCGGGCGTGCAGCTCTGCTACCAGGGCGCGCCTGCCCAGGCGCCCGCGCCCTCGTTCGACCGCCTCGCCGCGCGCCGCGCGCTGCAGGAGGCGGAGCCGACTTACCTGGGCAGCGACCTGACCGCGTGCCTCGCCGCGGCCGCGCGGGCGCTGGGCGAGAGCCCCGTCAAAGGCAAGCGCATCATCGCCTTCAGCGACCTGGCCGCGCACTCCATCCGGCTCGACGCGTTGCCGCCGCTGGTGCCTTCGGCTCCGGCCGCGGGCTCGACCACGCCGGGTCCTGGCGTGCGCCCAAGCATCGTCCTGGTCGACGCCGCGCAGGGCCGCGAGCTGCCCAACACCGCGATCACGGGCGTGCTGGTGCGGCCCTCGGCAGCACTGGGTCCGCGCGGCTACGAAGTCGTCGCCACGGTCGCCAATTTTTCCGGCGCCGCGGTGTCCGCGCTGCCTGTCCTCCTGCGCATCGGCGCGCAGACGCTCGCCAAGGGCTTCGTCGACGTTCCCGCGCGCGGCAGCGCTCGCAAGACGCTCGGCGCGGTGCTGCCGGCCGGCGTGGTCACCGGACGCATCGAGCTCGCGCGCGACGACGCCCAGGGCCTCGACGAGGACGACGGCCAGGACTTCACGGTCCACGTCCCGCGCGACGTGAAGGCGCTCATCGTGGACGGCGCGCCCTCGTCGTTGCGCTCGCGCGACGAGGCCTTCTTCGTCGAGGCTGCGCTCGGGCCCGCGCGCACCGGCGGCCGCATTGTTGCGCAGACCCTCGACGCGGACGCCGCGGCAGGCAATTCGCTGGACGGCATCGACGTAGTGCTGCTGCTCAACATCCCCGCGCCGCCGCGCGCCTTTGCCGAGCGGCTGCGCGCAGCGGTGACCCAGCGTGGACTGGGGCTCTTCATCGCGCTCGGCGATCACGTCGATCCCGACGCTTACAACGACGCCTTCGGCGATCTCCTGCCGCGGCCGCTGCACCTGCTCAAGACCGCCGCGGAGCCTGGGACGCTCGAGGCCGAGGAGCACGCCGCGCGCTTCGGCGCGATCGACTGGACGCACCCGCTCTTCCGCATTTTTGCATCGACCGAGCGCGAGGGGCTCGAGAGCGCGCGCACCTACCGCTATGCGCTTTTGAAGGTTGACCCTGCCGCCCAGGCGAAGACGTTGGCCTCTTATGACGACGGTGCTCCGGCGCTGGTCGAGGGGCGCCTGGGTGCCGGCCGGGTGCTGCTCTACACCTCGACCGCGTCGCAGGCCTGGAGCGACTGGCCCATCCGCTCTTCGTTCCTCCCGGTGCTGCAGCAGGCGGTGAGCTACCTCGCGTCGGCGCTCGACGAGAAGGTCTTGCAGGCGTCGCTGGTCGGCAACGAGCGCGTGCTGTCGCCTGCGCCGGGTCTGTCCCTGTCCTCGGTCGCGGATCCCGATGGCAAACCGGCCCCGCTGCGCCGCGAGAAGGCCGACAAGGCCGAGGTGGTGCTCGGCCCGCTCCTGCTGCCGGGGCTCTACAAGCCGCTGGTCCAGGCGCCCGGCGCGGCCGCGCGCGAGGAGCCGGATCTCTTCTTCGTCGCCACGCTCGACGCCCGCGAGAGCGATCTGCGCCGCGTCGACGAGTCCGACCTCAAAGCCCAGCTGGGTGGCGCCGGCAGCGCGCAAGTAGCCGCTTCCGCGCAGGCGGCAGAAGGCGCCCGCGGCACGCCTCTGTGGGGCGGCCTGCTGCTGCTGGCCGCGCTGGCGCTGCTCGGCGAGGGCGCGCTCACGCGGCGCTAGAGCTCGAAGCCAAGCGCGAGCGTCACGTCCGGCGCCGCCTGCGCATGGCTGGAGCCTTGCACCTTGTCAGAGTGCAACAGGAAGTAGAGCCCACCGCCCGCGCCCGCTTCGATAACAAACGCGCTCCACTTCCATTGCCAGCCTGCGGTCAGCGTTGCGGCGCTGGAGTGGATCCAGTTGCCGGGCTGGTGCTCGGCCGGATCGCCTGGCGTCTTTTGGGTGTTGAAGGCAAACAGCGGCGAGACAAAGAAGCGGCCGCCGCGGTCGCCGCTGTACCAGCGCGCGCCAGCGACGGCGCCATAGCCGGGACCGCCGTAGGAATCGCCGAAGCCGAACGGGAGCGGGCTGACGTCCACGGTGGTGGAGGCGATCAGGCCGGTTCCGGCGAAGAGGGCGAAGTGGCCCGCGCGCACCTCGAGGCGCGCGCCGGCCTGGCCTTGCGCGAGACCGAGGCCCGCCAGCAGCGCGACGTGCACGCCTTCGTCGGCGCGGGCTGGCGTGGCGAAAAGAACCACGGTTGCGAGCAGGGCGGGGATCGGGCGCACCGGAAGAAGGAGTCCGCGCAACGGAGATTGGCCACCGCCACCGCGCCGCTTGGCCGTCCGCGGCCAGGGCTCGCAGGCGCCCGACCGTCGGGCTAGAGACCCTTGACGTCGACCAGTTCCCATTGCGCGTCTTCGACGAGGCCGACGCCAGCGGCATAGGTCTCGGTGTACTTGCGCAACGTCTTTTTGCCTTGGCGCTGCACCACGGCCAGCACCAGGCAGTCGGCGAAGCTGCGCCCGGCCGCCTTGCAATTCTTGCCCGCGCTGCGGACGTTGCGCTCGAGAGCGACCGGGCCCAGGCTTTCGCGCCAGCCGGCCCCCACTCGCAGCGGCGCGGGCAGCACCAGCCGGTCCATCGTCTGCGGTTCCTGCGTACCCTCGCCCTTCGCGCGGACCATGAAGATGCCGGCTTTGCGCAGCTCGTAGGTGAGTTCGGTGGACGGCTTTGCCAGGCGGGCAATGATCATGGTGCAGGACTCGCGCAGCGTTCCGGCAGTGTCTGCGTCCGCCGGGCGGCTCTCGAGCACCTCGCACGAAGCGCCAGCGGGCGGCAGGTCTTCACGCCCGGCCGCGCGGCCCTCGTAGATGCGGATGAGCCCGGTACGAGAGGCAAACCAGTGCGTCGGGTCCTTCGATGCCTGCCCGTTTGCGTTGCCGATCGTTCTTCCGGTTGTCGGGCCGGGAGGCTTGACCGGCACCCGGTGCGAGGTCTTTCGCGCCGACGCAGTCCCTGCCGCGCAGAAAAGCAGCGCGCAAAGCCAGAGCTTCAAGCGCGCCACTCGGTCGGGTCATTGCGGCGGCGCTCGGCAACTGGGCTCGCGGGATCGAACAACTGCTCGGCGAACGCTTTGTGCTCGGGGGTGCCGCACGCAGCCTTGGCGCTCGCCGGATCAATCGCGCTCGCCGGCCGCGCGAACTTCTGCAAGATCGCCACGCGCGCCGCAGCCTCGGCCAGCCGCGGGCGCGGGAGCGGGCCCGATCGAGCGCCGCGCGCGAGACCGTCGATGGCGTCGTACTGGTGCGCGAGCGTGTGGCAGATGAGCACGGCGTCCACCCCGGCCTCGAGGGCAAGCTCCGCAGCGTCGGCGATGCCATAGATGTCGGCGATGGCCTTCATTTCCAGGTCGTCGGAGATGCAGCAGCCCTTGAATTCCACTTCGTCGCGGAGCAGCCGCATGGCGCTGCTCGAGAGCGTGGCCGGGGTGCTCTCGAAAGCCTCGAACCGCACATGCGCCGTCATGACTGACGCGAGACCCGCCCGCGCGGCCGCTACGAATGGCACCAACTCCACTTCCCAGAGGCGGCTCTTGTCGTGCGCGAGGCGGGGCAGCGTCATGTGCGAGTCCTGCGAGGTGTCGCCGTGGCCAGGAAAGTGCTTGGCGCACGAGGCGACGCCCTGAGACTCAAGCCCCTTCGCCAGCGCCACGCCGAGCTTCGCGACCCGCTGCGGGCTACGGCCGAAAGAGCGATCGGCGATGACTGGGTTGTCCGGGTTTGTGTCCACATCCATGACCGGCGCGAAGTCGAGATCGATGCCGCAGGCCGCAAGTTCGACCGCGATCATCCGGCCGACGCGGTCGGCGATTGCGACCCCGCTGAGTCCGTCCAGGCCGCCCGCCTCGTCGATGACGCCGAGCCTGCGCATGTTGGGCCACTCGGTCCAGTGCGGCCCGCACAGCCGCTGCACGCGCCCACCTTCCTGGTCGATGGACACCAACAGCGGCCCGGGCGCGGCGGCCTTGAGCGAGCGCGACAGCTCGGCTACCTGCGCCGGATCGTGGATGTTGCGCGCGAAGAGGATCACGCCTCCAATGCCGCGGCGGACCAGCGCAAGCTCGTCGGGCGTTGCCTCGGTGCCCTGGATTCCGACGATGAGACAATGCGCGGCGTCGCGGTCGAGGTCTTGCATCGTTCACTCTCCTTGGGGGCCCGACGAAATCGTCGCACTCTCGCATGGCGGGATGCGACGGGGAAGATCGCGTGTTGTGCTGTTGGGCAGCGCTCAATGCAATGTACAAAAGCCTGCGCAAAGGTTTGATTACCCGACAGATTCATTGCCGGGTAAGCGGGCGCTTGGTACCATTGACAAACGGCGCCCGTGGGCCGGAAAGAGGATTTGTGCAGCAGCGTTTCACCCCTCGAAACTTGATCGCTCTCACGGTGCTCTGCCTCGCCGCGCCCGCCGCGCATGCTGGCGCGGGGGACCGCGAGGTTTTGCGCCGGGCCATCGATCAGCTGCTCTCACAGCAGCCGCTCGCGGGCGCGCACGTTTCGGTGCAGGTCGACTCATTGGAGGACGGCCAGACCGTCTTCTCCCGCCGGCCGGATGACCTGCTCAACCCGGCCTCGAATACCAAGCTCGTCACCAGCGCTGCGGCGCTGCTGCGGCTCGGCCCGGAATATCGCTTCACTACCGACTACCTGGCGGACAAGCCGCTGCAGCGCGGGCGGGTCGCCGTCCTCTATGTGAAGGGCCGCGGCGACCCTTCCGTCACCACCGAGCGGCTGGCCGGACTGGTCGCAGATCTCTGGCATCGCGGGGTGCGCAGCGTCGGCGACATCGTGCTCGATGACACCCACTTCGACCGCGAGCAGTATGGCGCCGGCTGGGAACAGGAGTCGTCCGACAAGTCCTGGGCAGCCGGCGTTGGCGCGCTCTCGCTGAACCACAACTCGATCGCTATCTACATCACGCCCGCCGAGCGCACGGGCCAGCGGGCGCGCGTCGAGGTGGAGCCAGACGCGAGCGACTATTTCATCATCGAGAACCAGGTCCAGACGGTGCGCGCGAACGCGCGCCGCAAGCTCCGGCCCCACACCAGTGCCGACGGCGAGCGCACCCGCGTGCTGGTGGAGGGCCGGGTGGCGGTCCGTGGCGACGCGACGGTGATGTACCGGCGCGTCGGTGACCCCACCTTTTATTACGGCCAGGTGCTGAAGCTGTTGCTCCGGCAGCGCGGCATCCGGGTCGCCGGAGCGGTCAAGCGTGGCGCTGCGCCCGAGACGGCCACGCTGATCGAGACCTACGAGTCGCCCGAGCTCGCCGAGATCGTGCGCGACATGAACAAGGTGTCCTCGAATTTTATCGCCGAGATGCTGGTGAAGACGCTCGGTGCCGAGCTCAAGGGAGCGCCCGGCACCTGGCCAAAGGGTCTCGAGGTTACCGAAGATCTGCTGGGTGAGCTGGGCCTGCCGCGGGGCACCTACCAGCTCAAGAACGGCAGCGGGCTGAACGACACCAACCGCTTTTCGGCGCATCAGCTGACGACCTTGCTGGGCGCCATCTGGAAGCGCTTTCCGGTGGCGTCCGAGTTCATCGCCTCACTCGGAATCGCGGCGCGCGACGGCACCATGCGGTTGCGTATGGAAGGCACCGACGCCGCTGGCCGGCTGCGCGCCAAGACCGGGACGCTCGAACATGTGACCGCGCTCTCGGGCTTCGTGCAGAGCCTGGGCGGCGAGCGGTTCGTCTTCTCCATCCTGGTCAATGACTGGGCGGGGAAGAGTGGGCCGGTGCTTTCGTCGATCGACCGCATGGGCGGCATGCTGGCCTCGTCGGGCGCGCCGGAGCAGTCGGCGCGCGACGCAGCGCTGGCGGCGCTCATCTCGGCCGCGCCGGTCGAGGCGCAGCCGGCAGAGCTGAAGGCGCGCATCGCGACCTATGCGGCGCTGGCGACCGCTGCCGACAAGCGCAACCTGCCCTTCCTGCGATCAGCGTTGCGGACCGAGCGCGACCCGCTCCTGCGCGTGGCGGTGGCAGACGCGCTCTACCGCAGCGACCCCGATCAGGGCGGCGGCCCGCTGATCGAGGCGATGCCGGCTTCGCCCGATTTCTTCCTGCGGTTGCGGGCGGTGGGGCGAGAGCTCGCGCTGCCGGTGCCGGCGGTGTCGTCGCTGCTCGACCTCGCGGTAGACGGCAACGGCGAAGCGCTGCTGCGGCTTCTTGCCATCGCGCCGCTCGCGCGCGGCTTAGGTCATGACGAGCAGCTCGAGGGCATGCTCTCGGATGGTTTGCTCGAAGTGGGCGAGGCTTCGCCAGAGGAGCTGACGGTGGCACTGCGCGGCGCGCCCGCAGCGCAGGCACTCGCGGCAGTGGAGCTGCTCTCCGTCGGGCTTGCCCAGGCGCATCGGGACGCGGGGCAGTTCCCCCTCTCGGCCACGCTCAAGGCCGCGGTCAGCGTGGCCGGCCCGCAATCCGACGACCTGCAGCGATGGATTGGACTGCTCGAACATCGCACACCAACACCGGGGGCGGCGCCCGCCACTGCAGCGCCGCAATCGCCCTCCACCTCTCCTCTCGCGCAGGCCTCAACCGCTCCGTCGATAGCGCAGGTCGCCACCGCTCCCCTCGCGACGCAGGTTGCCGACGCTCCGTTTGCAACGCAGGTTGCCGCCGCTCCGCCCGCACCGCAAGTCGCCATCGCTCCGTTTGCAACGCAGGTTGCCGGCGCTCCGCCCGCACCGCGCGGCTCCGACGCTCGCTTTGCAACGCAGGCCTCTGACGCTCGACCCGCACCGCAAGGCTCCGACGCCAGAAACGCCGCGTTCGTCGTTTCCGCATCACCGGCGCTGTCGACGGCCTCGGCGGGAACTCCGGGAAGCAACCTTCCGGCGCCGGTCGCCGCGCCCGGTTCCAGTGCGGTCAAATCCGGACGCAGCGGTTCGAGTGCAGACGGCGTGCCGTCCCCCGGCGCCAACGTCCTTTTGCCTGCGGCGCTGTCCGCGCCGAAGACCGCCGAGCCCGCTCGCTAGCAGAGATCGGGGCGCCCCTTCGCGACCCGATGTCAGGGCCCTGTGCTACGTTCCGTGCTCCACAACGCAAGCGAGGCGAGCATGGCTGGCAGCGGTCTCAATAAGGTCCTTCTCATCGGCAACCTCGGCAAGGATCCCGAAGTGCGCTACACGCCCGGCGGGCAGGCAGTGGCGAATTTCAACATCGCCACCAACGAGTCGTGGACGGACAAGAGCGGCGCGAAGCAGGAGCGCACCGAGTGGCACCGCATCGTGGTCTGGGGCAAGGTCGCCGAGCTGTGCGGCGAGTACTTGTCCAAGGGCCGCCAAGTGTACATCGAGGGAAAGCTCCAGACGCGCGAGTGGAACAACAAGGAAGGCGTGAAGCAGACCACCACCGAGATCGTTGCCAATCAGGTGCTCTTCCTCTCGGGCGGTGAGCGCGGCCCTGGCCGCAGTGGCACCAAAGGTGGAGCGGGTGGCGGCAGCGACGACTTCGGTCCTCCCCCTCCCGGGTTCGACGAGTCCGGGCCCAGCGGCGGCGGCAGCAGCAGCGGTGGTAGTGGCGGCGGGAACGGAAGCAAGGGCGGCGGCGAGGACGACATCCCGTTCTAGAAAACGACCTTACGCTGCCGACGGCTTCCGCTCGCTTGGCGTGACGGAAGCCGCAGCCTCGGTGAAACCGGGGCCGGCGCCGCGTAGCCTGCCTGCGGGACCAGTGAGCGAAATTACCCGCGCCCCATACTTTTCCCAGCGACTCGGTCCCGCGCCCTTGACAGCCAGAAAGGTCCCTTCGTCTTCCGGAAGCGCGCGCGCGAATTCCTGCAGGGTGGCGTCGTGGAAGACGACATAAGGCGGCACCCGCGCCTCGCGAGCGATTCCGGTGCGAAGGGCGCGGAGCCTCTCAAGGACCTCCAGGTCGACATCCCGCAGATCGGCCTCGGATGGCTTCGCCGGCGTCGCGGCGCGTTTCAAGGAGCCGCGGCGGGCGGTTCTAGACCCAACCAGGTCCGCCGCTTCTGGCGCGCGCGTGCCCTGGCAGCTCTCGCAGGCGGAGCAGCCGCGGGGCGCGTCGGCGTCGTCAAAGTACCTCAATAAATTTTGCCTCCGGCAGCCCTTGGTGTCGGCGAAGTGGACCAGCCGGTCGAGCATCCGTCTCTCCCGCGCTCCCCGCATCTCGAGCAGGTCGAAGTCGACCGTCAACTCGCCGGCGGCCACCGATTCGGTGAGCACGGCGAAATCACCCACCCGGCCGCGACCGCGCTCCAGGTGGGAAGCGCTCTCGAGCAGCCGCACCGCCGACTGCACTTCGGAAACATGCACACCCGCCGCCCGCGCCAGCTGATCGATTGACCCCTGCCGCAGCGGCCTCGCTGCCTCCCAGACATTGCAGATCAACTCGCGCGACGGCCGGCCGCTGTCGATCATGCGCCGCTGCATCATTACGTCGGCATAATTGAAGAGCAAGAGCGCGAGGCTGCTCTTGCCGTCGCGGCCGGCGCGGCCGATCTCCTGGTAGTAGGCCTCGAGCGAGCGCGGAATGTCGAAGTGCGCCACGAAGCGGATGTCGCTTTTGTCCACGCCCATGCCGAAGGCGTTGGTGGCGACCACGATTGGCGCGGTGCCGCGGACGAAGGCGTCCTGCACGATGGTTCGCTCCGCGTCGGCCATGCCGGCGTGGTAACCGAGCGCCTCGAGCCCGTTGGAGCGTAACGCACCCACCACCTTGTCGACGTTCTTCCGGGTAGCCGCGTACACCAGTCCCGGCGGGTGGGCGCGAGCGAGCGCGACGAGACGGCCGAGCTTGTCTGCATCGCCGCGCACAGGCAGAACCTCGATGAATAGATTCGGCCGGTCGAAGCCCGCGACAAATACCTTCGGGTCCTTCAGGTCGAGCGCGGTGGCGATGTCCTGCCGCACTTCGGGCGTTGCCGTCGCGGTGAGCGCCAGAACCCTCTCAGCGGAGATCTGGGCGCGCGCCTGCGCCAGCCGCTGGTACTCCGGCCGGAAGTCATGCCCCCAGGCCGAGATGCAGTGCGCCTCGTCCACCGCCAGGAGCGGTACGCGGACGCCCGAAAGCGCAGCTAGAAACGAGCCAGAGCGGAACCGCTCGGGTGCAACGTAGACGAGGCGGAACGCGCCGCGCCGCAGCTGTGCCTGCCTCTCCTGCAGCTCCTCTGGCTCGATGGAGCTGTTGATGAAGGTGGCCGCGATGCCGCGCTGAACCAGGGCGTCCACCTGGTCCTTCATCAGCGCGACGAGAGGCGAGACCACCACGGTAGTCCCTTCCAGCAGCAAGGCCGGGAGTTGGTAGCAGAGGCTCTTGCCGCCGCCGGTGGGAAGAATCGCGATGGTCGGCCGTCCCGAGAGCACGGAGCGCACGATTGCTTCCTGCCCCTTGCGGAAGGTCGCGTAGCCGAAATGCCGGGAGAGCGACTGGTGCAGATCGAGATCCATAGATTCCTTTTCGTTCAGCTGCCGTCCGCGGCGCGGACGATTGGAAGTGGGTCTGCAGAGCCCGATGCCCAGGGCGGTGAACAGTGGCCGGTGCGCGCGCTGTGCACGCCGCCTTCCGCCAGCACGAGATGGTCGGCGACGCCGATACCGAGCGCGCGTCCGACCTCGTCGAGGTGCATCGCCAGCCGGTGATCTTCCGCCGAAGGCGAAGGATCTCCCGAGGGGTGGTTGTGGGCGAAGACGACGGACGCCGCGCCGCGTACGATGGCCGGAACGAAGGCGTCGCGCGGCAGGACCGAGCACTGCGTGAGGCCGCCGGCGGCAATGCGCACCGTCGCGATCTCGTCCAGCCGCGCGCTCAGCAGGATCACCCAGAATTCTTCGTGCGACAGGTGCGCGAGCCGGGGCCAGAGCACACGCGCGGAGTCCTCGGCGCGCAGGAGACGCGGCCGCTCCGGGCCACGGGCGATCACGGCGCGCCGTCCCAACTCGAGCGCGGCCAGGAGCCGGCTCGCTTGTCGTCTGCGCAGCCCCTGCGTCTCGAGAAGCTCTACAGGCCGCGCCCGGCGCAGGCTGGCGAGGCCGCCGCGCAGGATTCGCAGCGCGAGCAGATCCGGCTCGTTGCCTCCCAGCAGGGCTGCAACCAGCTCCTGTTCGGAGAGGTCGGCGGTGCCTTCCGCGAGAATGCGCTCATGCATGAAGAACCATGCTGGACGCTGATTGCAGCGAGTGTGCCAGCGGCCGCGCAGAGACGAGCGCGCTTTTGATCCTCGCCAGAATCGGGGCTTAAGCGCCCAGAATCGGACCCCGAATCTAGAAGCGCGCCGAGAGCGCGAAGAAAGCCTTGATCTTGTCGTTCGTCTCGCGCAGTCGCGACGAAAGCGTGCGGACGAAGGTCCAGAGCAGCTCGTAGGCGAGGTCCTTGTGCAGGAACATCAGCTCCTCGAGGTCCGCCTTCTGGATCACATAGAGCGTGCACGCGAGGTGCGAAGTGGCGTCGGCCGAGCGGGGCGTGTCATCGATCAGCGCCATCTCGCCGAAGTAACTGCCCGGCTCGAGGATTGCGAGAGCCTCTTCACCAACCCCCGGCACCATCTTGGAGATACGCACCTTGCCCTGCGCGATGATGTACATCTCGGTGCCGACCTCGCCCTCCTGGAATACGCGCTCGTTCGCCTTCACCTGCTTCTGCGAAGCGATTTCCGCAACCTTCTGCAGATGGTCGATAGTGAGGTTCGCGAAGAGGGGAATCTTCTTGAGCTGAGCAGTATCCAAGGGCCTCTCCGGTAAGGATAAGACTGTAACAGAACACCCTTTCGCGCGCGCCTTTTCGCCGCCCGCCGATTAGACTCACATCCTCTGAAGGAGGCACCTAAGTGGAGCATCACCAGGTCGTCATCATTGGAAGCGGGCCCGCTGGATACACCGCAGCGATTTATGCCGCGCGCGCGAACCTCAAGCCCGTGATCTTCACCGGTCTGCAGCCGGGTGGTCAGCTGATGATCACCACCGACGTCGAGAACTACCCGGGCTTTCCCAAGGGCGTGCTCGGGCCGGAGATGATGGAACTCTTCCGAGCGCAGGCCGAGCGCTTCGGCACGCAGATGATCGACGGACTGGTCGAAAAGGTCGATCTCTCGAAGCGGCCGTTCCACGTCACTGGCGAAGGCAAGGAGATGCTCGCCGATACGCTCATCATCGCCACCGGCGCGACGGCCAAGTGGCTGGACATCCCCAGCGAGAAAAAGCTCTCCGGCCATGGCGTCTCCGCCTGCGCCACTTGCGACGGGTTCTTCTTCAAGAACAAGGAAGTCGGGGTGGTGGGCGGCGGCGATACCGCGATGGAGGAGGCGACCTTCCTCACCAAGATGTGCGCGAAAGTGACGATCATCCATCGCCGCGAGACCTTCCGCGCGTCGCAGGTGATGATTGAGCGCGCGCGCAAGAATCCGAAGATCGCCTGGGCGTTGAATCAAGGGGTGGTGGAAGTGCTGGGGGAGAAAGCTTCAGGCGTGCGGGGCGTGGTCACGATCGACACGGTGACCGGTGAGAAGCGCGAGCTGCCAATGGGCGGGCTCTTCATCGCCATCGGACACTCGCCCAACACCAACCTCTTCCAGGGGCAGCTGGAGATGGACGAGGTCGGCTACTTGAAGGTGGTGCCCGGGACCTCGCGGACCAACGTTGCTGGAGTGTTTGCGTCGGGCGATGCGGCCGACCCGACGTACCGGCAGGCCGTGACTGCCGCGGGCACTGGCTGCATGGCGGCCATCGACGCGGAGCGGTTCCTCAGCTCCGGCGGCCAACACTGATCTAGCGCGGCATTTTGCGGCTGCCGCGCGCCGGCGTGGTGGCTGGCTGTGCACTGCTACGGGCTGCTTCGTCGCCCCGATCCCAGGTGCCACTCCGGCCGCCACTCTTGTGCACCAACCGCAGCGAAACCAGCTCCATGCCGCGGTCGTAGCGCTTCATCATGTCGTAGACGGTCAGCGCGGCCGCGCAGGCCGCAGTCATCGCTTCCATCTCGACGCCGGTGCGGTCGATCGCGTGCACCCGTGCCTCGACCCGCACCACTCCCGCCACCTCGTCGGCCGCGACCTCGACGTCGGCGCCCGAGATCAACACCGGGTGGCAGAGGGGCAGCAGATCCGGTGTGCGCTTTGCCGCCATGATGCCCGCGAGCCGCGCTGCCGCGAGCGCGTCGCCTTTCTCGAGCCTTCCTTCGTTCAGCAGCTTGAGCGCTTCCTTCGAACAGCGCAGCTCGGCACGGGCTACTGCCACCCGCGACGTCCTCTCTTTGTCGGCGACGTCGATCATCTTCATGGATTTGATCCCTCAGAGCCCGCGATCGCGGAGCTGCTCGTCATCCTCGCCATTGAGATGTCCAACCTCGTGCATCAGGGTATCGCGGACCTCGCGACGAAGCTCTTCGTCATTGTGCGCCGCGCGGGCGAGGTTGCGCCGGTAGAGCAGGATGGCGGGCTTGACGCCCTCCGCCGCACCTTCAGCCGGAGGACGGAAGAGTCCCAGGATTCCGGGCGACAGCGGCGGGTCGGTCGCGACCAGATCGGAGACCTCGGGCAGGTCTTCGACCTGGAACTGGCTGCGCGCAAGGCCCGTGCGGATGTCGGGGGGCAGCTTGGCGATCTCTTCCTGCACGACCTTGCCGAAGAAGGAGCTAGAAGCCTGAGCGGTCGGTTTGAAGGCTTCGGAATCCAGGGATTGAGCGCGCGCGAAGTGCGCTGCGGCGGCGACGTCATCTTCCGCCCGCTCGGCGATCAAGCCCAGATAGTGCTCGGCCCACGCGTCGGGTTCTTCGGCGGCCAAGCGGGACAGCTCCGCGCGCGACTGGTCGAAGTGACAGAGTTCAAAGAGGGCGACGCCCTTCTCGCGGCGGGCTTCGCGGTCGGACGGGTCGAGCTCGACGGAGCGACTGGAGGCAGCGAGCGCCTCGGCGGGACGTCCGAGGTCGTCGAGCGCCATGGCCTGGAGCAGGAATAGCTCCTTCTGCAGCGCGTGGTCCTTGCCCTTCATGGCTCGCGGGAGAGCGCGGTGGACGTAAGCGAGGGCGAGTTCCAGATCATCGCGGCTGCCGAGCCTGCGGACATACAGGTCGGCGACCGAGCGGAGCACTTCGGGGTCATCAGGATCGAGCGCGAGCGCGCGGGCGTAAGCTGTGCGCGCTTCTTCGATGTGGCCGAGCTCCGAGAGGGCGGCTCCGCGGAAGTGGTGCGCGGCGACACTCTGGCCGTCCACGCGGGAAGCCTCGCGCGCGCACTCCAACGCGTCCTCGTAGCGGCCCTTGTCGAAGTCCCGTCCGGCCTGATCCAGCAGATCCGGCAGCGGGGGGTCGCGGCCATTGGCGGTCTCCAGACAAGGCGAAGCCGGAGGGGCGGGCTCGTGGGTGGCCTCCCGCGGGGCATTGCTCGCGTCGAGCTGCTTTGCCTTCATGGCTGCGGCCACCAAGGGTGACGGCGGCGCAACCGATGACTTGGCGATGGGCAGTGCGGAGGGGGCCGCCTCGCGACGCGTGCAGGAGGCGACCGTGACCGCGCTTGCGGCAGCGAGGAGAATCAGGGGAAGGTGGCGGAGTGTGTTGGTCATCGCTGCCATGGTCAACAGGCGGAGTCAGGCCCCGCCTTCCCGGAAAGCGAGCGAATCTGCGTAAACTACACCGTAACACAAGGGGGAGCGAGGCACCTTGCCCCCGCTCTCCAGTCTGACTGATTTTCGACCGAGCGCCAATTTGCTGGCGAAGGACCCGGGCGGGGACCAAGCGCCGACGCCGTGAGAGGCGCAGCGACGCCGCGATGCCGGCGATCGTGGCCCGAGGAAAGCAGGCCGCCCGGCGCGCCGCCCTTGCCGACGCGGTTGAAGTTGGCGTGGCCGCGTGGGTTCAGGGCTCCAGGCCCTTGTTGTTGTTCCTCCGTTCAGGTCTTTTGTCGCTCCCTCCAGGACAAAGCCGGGGCCCGCCTTCTTCCCAAATATGTAGAGAACCTCAAGGAAGGAAGAACAATGAGGTGCCTCAGCTCTGCCCGAGAAAGGCGAGCGGACCCTCGTACAGGGCGCGATGAATGAGCTCCGTGGAGAGCCCCGCCCGGCGCAGGGCTTCGGCGGCGCGCGGAAGAGCCAGCAGGTCGCTTGCGCCTTCGCCGATGTCGCCCGTCAACACGATCCGCTCAGCGCCGTGCTTCGACAGCAGGGTGGCAGCCATGGTGGGCCCGAGCGCTTCCGGCTGCATGCTGAAGCCGGACCAGTGACCACACGCGTGAACGACCGCGAAGGTCTCAGCGATGACGTGATCAACCAGCACCTGGTCCGGCGAAAGTCGCGACTCGCGCACGATCGACAGCAGCCGCCTGGTGCGCGACACCTTCTCGGTTGCCGGCGTGCGCAGCAGCACGGGGCGTCGTAAATCGACCGCAAGCTGCAGCTGCCGGGCGAGGATCTCCTCCTCGCGCGCTCCGCCTTCTTGCAGCCCCAGCTCGCCGAGGGCGACCACGCGCGGATCATCGAAATAATGTGGCAGCCGAGTCAGCAAGTCGTCGACGCCGTGCCAGGGGATGCTCGACGGATGGACGCCGAGCGCCACGAGCGGCCGGATGCCCGCAGCCTGGAGGCGCCGCGTCTGCACGGTCACCAAATCGTCCCAGTGCTTGTGCAGGTCGCCCGCGCTCCCGGAGCAGGTGACCGCCGCCTTCAGCCCGAAAAAGGCCAGGGTCTCCAGGTCCGCGAGGCCGAGGCCTTCTGCGTGGAGATGCAGGTCCACGAACGGCGGGGGGTCCATTTTGAAACGCTAACATGCGGCATGGGGCTCGCATGCTCGCTTGACGATGTCACTAACGGTACCTACCAAGAGCAAACGTAAAGCGCGCCGCAGCGTCGTCGGCCGCTCGAAAGGGTTCGGAAATGGATAAGTCGGCAAGACCTCTCGCGGCCGTGATTCTCGCTGCAGGCAAGGGCACGCGGATGAAGTCCGAGCGAGCGAAGGTGCTTCACGAGGTATGCGGCCGCCCTCTTGCCTTCTACCCCGTGCGCGCGGCTCTCTCTTTGGACTGTTCGCCCGCCGTGGTGGTCGTCGGCCACCAGGCTGCGGAGGTGGAGCGGGAGCTGGAAGCGCTGTTCGGTACGCAGCTGCGCTTCGCCGAGCAGAAGGAGCAGCTGGGCACGGGCCATGCGGTCCTCTGCGCGAAGGCCGCGCTCAAAGGGTTTGCCGACACGGGCAGCATCCTCATCCTGGCGGGAGACGTACCGCTCCTGAAGACCGAAACGCTGCAGCTGCTGGTCCAGGCCAAGGCGCGCACCGGGGCGGAACTGGCGCTGCTGACCATCCGGCCGGAGAGCCCCACGGGCTATGGCCGCATCGTGCGCGATTCGCGCGGCGAGGTGCAGCGCATCGTCGAAGAGAAGGACGCGAGCGCGAGCGAGAAGCAGATCGGCGAAGTGAACGCGAGCATCTATCTCGCGGACGCGGGCTTCCTCTGGAAAGCGCTTGCGGCGGTCACCCGCTCGAACGCGCAGGGAGAGTTCTATCTGACCGACATCGTGGGCGCGGCTGCGGAGGAGGCCCGCGCGGGCAATGGAGCGGCGCCGGTAGCGGTCGAAGCCGACGAAAACGAAGTGTCGGGTGTCAACGACAAGGCGCAGCTCGCCTGGAGTTCTGCGCAGCTGCGCGAGCGGCAGAACGCCCGGCTCATGCGCGACGGCGTGGTGATGATTGACCCGCAGGTCACCTATGTTGACGAGGGTGTCGAGGTGGGCGGCGATACCGTGCTGGAGCCGATGGTCTCGCTGCGCGGCAAGACCCGCGTGGGCCGCGGTGTCGAGATCGGCCAGGGCTGTGTGGTCGTGGACAGCGAGATCGCGGATGGCGCAAAGCTGCTTCCTTACAGCCACGTCGAGGGGGCCGAGGTTGGACCCTTGGCGATCGTGGGACCGTTTGCACGCTTGCGTCCTGGTGCACAGCTTGCAGAGCGAGCGCACGTAGGAAACTTCGTGGAACTCAAGAAGACGTTCCTTGGAAAAGGAAGCAAGGCAAACCACCTTGCCTATCTGGGGGACGCGGTGATTGGAGAGGGCTGCAACATCGGCGCAGGCACCATCACCTGCAACTACGACGGGGTGAACAAGCACACGACCACCATCGAAGACGGAGCCTTCATTGGCTCCGACTCGCAGCTGGTGGCGCCGCTGACCATCGGGCGCGGCGCCTACGTCGGCACCGGGACGACCGTGCGGGAAGACGTCCCCGCAGGGAGTCTCGCGGTGAGCGCCGGGAAGCAGCGAAACATCGAAGGCTGGGTCGAAAAGAAGGCGCCGAAGAAGAAGGCGTCGAAAGCTTAGGCAGGTCGCGCAGTCCCGGATTGTTCAAGCATCAAGGAGAATCAAACATGTGCGGCATCGTTGGCTACGTGGGTGACGAGGAATGCGCGAGCTTGCTGGTGGACGGCCTGCGGAAGCTCGAATACCGCGGCTATGACTCCGCCGGCGTGGCGGTCATGGGCAAGAACGGGCTGCATGTCGTTCGCGCCAAAGGCAAGCTCAAGAATCTGGAGAACAAGCTGGTCGGAGAAATGCCGCAGGGCACGATCGGCATCGGCCACACGCGCTGGGCGACGCACGGCAAGCCCAGCGACGAGAACGCGCACCCGCACAAGTACGGCGGGGTCGCGGTGGTCCACAACGGCATCATCGAAAACCATCTGGAGCTCAAGGAAGAGCTGCAGAAGGCCGGGCACAAGTTCACCAGCGAGACCGACACGGAGATCTTCGCGCATCTGATCCAGAACGAGATCGAGAAGGGGCTCGACCTGCCCAAGGCGGTCCGCGCCGCGCTGAAGCTGGTCCGGGGCACCTATGCGCTCGCGGTGATCAGCGAGAAGCAGCCCGACATGCTGGTGGTTTCCAAGAACGCCTCCCCGCTGGTGCTCGGCATCGGGGAGGGGGCCAACTACGTCGCCTCCGACGTGCCGGCCATCCTGGCGCACACGCGGGACGTCGTCTATCTGGAGGAGGGTGACTTCGCCGTCATCACCAAGAAGGGCATCGAGCTGACCGGCGCGAACGGGCAGGCCCGCAAGGCCGAGGTACGCCGCATCGACTGGACGCCGACCATGGCCGAGAAGAACGGCCACAAGCACTTCATGCACAAGGAGATCCACGAGCAGGCGCGCGCCCTGACCGACACCATCCGCGGCCGCGCCTCGGTGGAGGAGGGCGACGTGTTCCTCGACGGCTGCCACCTCGACGCGAAGATCGTCCAGGGCATCAGCAAGATCCAGATCGTCGCCTGCGGCACCTCGTGGCACGCCTCGCTCACCGGCAAGCTGATGATCGAGACCATCGCGAAGATCCCGGTCGAGGTGGATCTGGCCTCCGAATTCCGCTACCGCGAGCCGCTGGTGGACAAGAACACGCTCTGCATTGCCGTATCGCAGTCGGGCGAGACGGCGGACACGCTGGGCTCGTTCCGTGAGGCCAAGGCGCGCGGCGCCCGCGGGCTTGCCATCTGCAACGTGGTCGGTTCGGCCATCGCCCGCGAGGCGGACGACGTGCTCTACACGCACGCCGGGCCGGAGATCGGAGTCGCTTCCACCAAGGCGTTCACCACGCAGCTGGCGGCCTTCTTCCTGCTGGCGGTGCGGCTCGGCCGCTTGCGCGGGACGCTGTCGGCAGACGTCGCCCGCAACCACCTCGAGAACCTGCGCGAGTTGCCGGGCCTGGTCGAGCGGACCCTCAAATACGAGGACGTGATCAAGGCTGCGGCGTACAAGTTCTCGGGCGCGCGCGACCTGCTCTTCCTGGGCCGCGGTCCGCAATATCCGGTGGCGCTCGAGGGCGCGCTCAAGCTCAAGGAGATCTCGTACATCCACGCTGAGGGCTACGCGGCGGGCGAGATGAAGCACGGCCCCATCGCGCTGATCGACGAGAACATGCCGGTGATGGTGCTGGCGGTCCGCGACTCGGCAACCGAGGCGGGCGTCAACTACGAGAAGATCCTCGGCAACCTGCAAGAGGTCAAGGCGCGCGGCGGGCGGGTCATCGCCATTCACAGCGAAGGCGACACGATGGTGCCCAAGCTGGCCGAGGTGTCGATTCCCTGCCCGCAGACCAATCCGCTGCTGATGCCGATCCTCTCGGTCATCCCGACACAGCTGTTCAGCTACCACGTGGCAGACCACCGCGGGACCGACGTGGACCAGCCGCGCAACCTCGCCAAGTCGGTCACGGTCGAGTAGCCGGATCTCGCCTTCGCGGGCGGCTGTCAAAACCGCGAAGGCGCGAAGGCGCCGGCCGAGGCTGGGCGACCGTTGCGGCTCGCGGGGCGCGCGGGTAAGGTCCGCGGCCTTCATTTTCCGGGAGCAGTCAATGCGCATCGCAGTCATTGGAACCGGGTACGTCGGACTCGTCGCGGGCACCTGCTTTGCGGACTCGGGACACACGGTGGTCTGCGTCGATGTCGATGCAGCCAAGGTGGCCCAGCTCAAGGCCGGAAAGACGCCAATCTACGAGCCCGGGCTTACGGAGCTGCTGGCAAAAAATCTCAAAGCCGAGCGCCTCTTCTTCACCACCGAGCTGAAAGCCACCGTGCGCGCGAGCGACGTGGTCTTCATTGCCGTCGGCACGCCGATGGGCGAGGACGGCAACGCCGACCTGCGCGTGGCGCTCAAGGTCGCGCACGAGATCGCCGAGGCCGCCGAGCGCTACACGGTCATCGTCAACAAGAGCACCGTGCCGGTGGGCACCGCGACGCGCATGCAGGCAGAGATCGCCGCGCGCACGCAAGTCGAGATCGACGTGGTCTCCAACCCGGAGTTCCTCAAGGAGGGCGCGGCCATCGACGACTTCCAGCGGCCCGACCGCATCGTCATCGGCGCGCCCAGCGAGCGCGCGCGCGAAATCGTCGCCGAGCTCTACGCGCCGTTCGTGCGCACCGAGAGCCCCATCTACTTCATGGACCCGCGCTCGGCCGAGCTGACCAAGTACGCCGCCAACGCCATGCTCGCGACGCGCATCAGCTTCATGAATGAGGTCGCCATGCTCTGCGAGCGCGTCGGCGCCGACGTCGACTCGGTCCGCAAGGCGATGGGCTCCGACCGCCGCATCGGCCAATCGTTCCTCTTCCCGGGCGCGGGCTACGGCGGGTCCTGCTTCCCCAAGGACGTCAAGGCGCTCGTCGCCACCGCGCGCAATCACGGGCTCGATTTCGCGCTGCTCGCGGCCGTGGACGCGGTCAACGATCGGCAGAAGCGATTGCTCGCCCAGAAGGCGCGGGCGCACTTCGGGGCCGGCGGACTACGGGGCAAAAAAGTCGCCGTCTGGGGCCTCGCCTTCAAGCCCAAGACCGACGACGTGCGAGCGGCGCCCGCGCTGGCGCTCTGCGAGGAGCTGATTGCCGATGGCGCCCTGGTCACCGTGCACGACCCGGTGGCCATGGACACCTCCCGCGCGCAGCTGGGCGATCGGGTCACCTATGCGGGCAACCCCTACGCCGCGTGCGACGGCGCCGAGGCGCTCTTCCTGATGACCGAGTGGAACGAGTTCCGGCAGCCCGACTTCGCGCGCATCCACAAAGCCATGAAGCAGCCGGTGGTGTTCGACGGCCGCAACATCTGGAACGCAGCGCGGCTGCGGGCCCAGGGCTTCAGCTACTTCGGAGTCGGCCGCGGGGCCTGAACGGGTGCGGCTGCCTCTGCCGGGCCTTGGACGATGGAGGGCGGAAGGAGCGGCTGCAGCAGCGACTCCATCTCGCGCCAGAGGCGCGGCAGATCGCTCGCGAGATCGTGGCCGTCGTCCAGTTCGACCAGCCGCGCGCGGCCCTGCATCAGCGCGGTGAACTCGCGGGCGAGCTGCGGCTCGACCACCTCGTCGCGCGAGCCCTGCAGCACCAGCGTGGGCGCCTGCGGAAGCGGGAACGGCTGGTGCTGCAAAGCATCGTCGAGGAAGGCGATACCCAAGCGCTCTTTTCTATTGGTCGCGTAGTGTTCGAATTCGAAGCTCTTCTCCTTCCGCCAGCGTGCGAGGTCTTCGGGTTTCATGCCCGCGCTCCACCGCTCGCCGAGCCCGAAAGCGGGCGCGAGCAGCACCAGCGCGGCCGTGCGGTCCCGACGGGTTGCAGCCCAGGTGGCTGCGGTGAAGCCGCCCAGGGACGAGCCGAACAGCACCACCATTCCCTCGCCCTGCGCGAGCTCGTCCACCTTCGACAGCATGCGGGTGACCGTCAGGTCGAAGAAGGCGGGCAGGTTGAGATCAGGGATGACGAGGTGCACGCCGCGCTCCTCGAGCCGGTCGCGCAAATAGAGGCCCTTGCGGGATTGCGGGCCGCTGGCGAAGCCGTGCAGCCAGATGAAGCGGGTCTGTGTAGCAGCGTTCATGACCGCATTTTGCAAGCGTGGCGGCAACTTGTCGTGCTAGATCGCGCGCGATGATTCGCTCGATGCCCGTGCGCCGGCCCGTCCAAACGTTGCGGCTACTCGCCTCCGTGCTCAGTTTCGTGCTTGCGGCTGGATGCGGGGACGCCTGTTTGAGCCTCGCAAACCAGGTCTGCGGTTGTCTGCCGGATGACGGGACCAGAGCGGGATGCTCGGCGCGGGCAAAGGCGCAGGAGGCGAACTTCAAGGTGCGGTCGCAAGATCAGGTCTTCTGCCAGAAGCAGCTCGACAGCCGCGCCTGCGACTGCAGCAAGTTGCAAACGGCGGAGGGCAAGCTGGGCTGTGGACTTTCATACAGCCCCGCTGTCGCTGCTCCGGACGGAGACCAGCGCTAGATGCGGGCAAATTCCATGTTTCTCGATGCCGGATCTCTCTTCCCCGCGCTGCGCGTGCAGACGGTGGGCGGAGCTTTGCTCTCGCTGCCCGTCGACCTTGCGCACGAGTGGACCGTGGTGCTCCTCAATCGCGGACATTGGTGAAGCGTCTGCCGGCAGCAGTTGGCTGCCTTCCAGATCGCCCTGCCCAAGCTCGAGGCGGAAGGGATCGGCGTGGTCTCGGTTTCGGCCGATTCGCAAGCGGACGCCGAGCAGGAGGCTCTCGAGCTGAAGCTGACTTTCCCGCTGGGCTACGGCCTCGACGCGCTGCAGACGGCCGCCGCGGTGGGAGCCTTTCACGGCGAGGCCGCACCGCCCAGGAATCGCTTCATCCAGGCTACCGGGTTTGTGCTGAACGCGCAGCACAAGGTGGTGAACGCTGTCTACAGCTCCGGCGCGTACGGCCGCCTCACCTGGTAGGAGGTCCTCAGTCTGGTGGGGTATCTGAAGGCGGCCCGTGCCCCAGCCGCCGCGCCGAAGGCTTAGGCTTGGCTACCTAAGCCTCGAGCGTCTCGAGCAGCGACTGGATGTCGGCTGGCAGCGGCGACTCGAAGCGCATCAAGTCGCTGGTCTCTGGATGCGGAACCACCAGCTCGCTCGCGTGCAGCGCCTGGCGGAAGAGTCGCAGCCTCGCCCGCTCGTCCGGCGTGATCAGCTCATCGAACTGGCCCTGCGGCGCCGGCCGGCCCCCGCTTTCGGCGAGGCGCAGGAAGATGTTTTCGTCAGGCCCGTAGAGCTTGTCGCCGACCAGCGGCAGCCCCACCGCCAGCAGGTGCGCCCGGATCTGGTGCTGCCGCCCTGTCCTGGGCACGCAGCGCAGCAGGGTCAAGGATGCGCCGCTCGAATCGCGCAGCCGCCGCAGCACGGTGCAGGAGGTGACCGACAACGCCCCCAAAGGATCGACGCGGACTTTCACCTTGATGCGCTCGGTGCCGACCGCGAGCGGCAGATCGATCTCGAACGAGTCGCTCGTGGGCGCGCCTTCTACCAGCGCGAGATAGGCCTTCGCGACCTGCCGCGCCGCGAACGCCGCCTTGAGCCGCTTGGTCCAGCGCGGCTCCCGTCCGCAGACGACAAGTCCGGAGGTCTCGCGGTCGAGCCGGTGCGCGGGGTCGGGCTTCTGTCCCGTGGCATTGCAATGGTGCGTCTCGAGAGCGCGGGTGAGCGTGGAGACGTGGTAGCGCGCGGTGGGGTGCAGCGCGAGCCCGGCGGGCTTCTCCACCACCAGCATCGCCTCGTCCTGGAAGACGACCGCGAGAGGCTTTGGCTCCTGGCCGTCATCGCCCGGCGATCGCTTGCGCAGCCCGAAACGCAGGCCCGGCCAGACCAGTGTCTCGGGCCGAAGTACTGCCTCCGCGTGCACCAATGATCTGCCGCGCAGCAGCCGGTCCAGCTTCTCTTTCGCGAGTGGCCGCTTGAGCTTCTCGGCGACATAGGCCGCGAGGGTCCACCCGCCGTAGTTGGGCTCGACGACGAATTCGATCACCTGCGGGTCATCCATGTGACTTGCACTGTAACGTGGTGGACAGCTGCCGTTGACGCGATGATCAGGCGTGCGCACGCTCCGCTGATGAAGATTCTGCACGTTGTCGGCGCGCGCCCGAATTTCATGAAGGTCGCGCCCATCCTCGCCGCGCTCCGCAGCCGCTCGGGCCTCACCCAGATCCTGGTCCACACCGGCCAGCACTACGACGCCAAGATGTCGGACGTTTTTTTCCAGGACCTCGGCATGCCCGCGCCCGATGTGCACCTGGGCGTCGGCAGCGGCTCGCACGCGCAGCAGACCGCCAAGGTGATGACCGAGATCGAGCCGGTCCTGCTCCGTGAGAAGCCGGACGTGGTGGTGGTCGCTGGCGACGTCAACTCGACCATCGCGGTGGCGCTGGTGGCGGCGAAGATGGGGATCGGCGTGGCCCACGTCGAGTCGGGCCTGCGATCGCGCGACTGGTCGATGCCCGAAGAGGTCAACCGCGTCCTCACCGATCGCCTGAGCGATCTGCTCTTCACGCCCTCACGCGACGGCGACGAGACCCTGGCCAGGGAAGGGATCGATCCCCGGCGCGTGCACTTCGTCGGAAACGTGATGATCGACAGCCTGCGGGCCGCGCTGCCACGGGCGCTCCAGAGCAGGATCCACCAGCAGCTCGAGCTCACGCCCAAGGCGTACGCGCTCGCCACGCTGCACCGGCCGGCGAACGTGGACGACCCCAAATCGCTTTCGCGGGTGCTCTCCGCGCTCTCGCAGATCGCGACGAAGCTGCCGGTGGTCTTCCCCATCCACCCGCGCACGCGGGCGCGGCTCGAGGCGGACCCGGGACTCAAGCAAGAGGCCTCGTCGCTCAAGCTGACCGACCCGCTCGGCTATCTCGACTTCCTCGCGCTCACCAACAGCGCGCGCGTGGTGATGACCGACTCGGGCGGCATCCAGGAGGAGACCACCGCGCTGGGCGTTCCCTGCCTGACCATGCGCGAGAACACCGAGCGGCCCGTGACCTGCGAGATCGGCACCAACACGCTGGTCGGCACCGACCCGCTGCAAGTAGTGCCGGCCGCGCTTGCGGTGCTGGAAGGCCGCGGCAAGCAGGGCACCATTCCCGAGCTGTGGGACGGCCACGCCGCCGAGCGCATCGCGACCATCCTGGTGGATTTCTGCCGCGCGCGCGGGCAGGTGGGCACGTGAGGCTGCGCCGGCGGTTCTGCCGCTTGCGCCGCCTGCGCGGGCGGCTCTGCTGACACGCGGGCCTGGGATTTGCGCACCCTCAGCTTTCGACGACGTGCTGGTGCCGGCCTGTTGAACTCGCTGGCGGGCGAGATGCCGCGTCGATAGAAGTCGGCGATGGTCTGGACGCTGGGCGCAGGGGTCGCTGTCTGCTGGCTCTATTTTCTTGTGCTCGCCCGCGCGCGAGGTGGCGTAAAGCGACTCGCGCTGCGCGCCACCCTTCTCGCCGTTGCCGGAGGGCTGGTTTTCGCGGCAAACCAGCGCGGACTCTTCGCTCGCAGCACTCCGGGCTTCCGCATCGCGCTCTTGCTGGCGCTGCTCGCTGTCGAGGTCGGCTACCTCTACACCACCCGCTTCTGCCCGGCTTGCGGCCGGATGGTCCGCAACCTCAGGCCCGCGCAGTGCCGCCGCTGCCAGGCCTTCCTGCCGCGCCACGGAATGACCGCCTCGCTGCGCCACGCTGACAACACCGATTCCAGAGATCCGCTCAAGCCCCGCCTCCGCCCGCCGACCCCAAGCGATCCAGCTGGTGAGTAGCCTGATCCTGCAACCTGGTTGTTGCGCATCGGCTGCTACGGCTCAGGCTGAAGCCGCGCCGGACGTGCGGGTCCACGGGTTCTGCTCGACCCCGCGGCGCGGCGGTGGATTGGAGCTTCCGCCCCGGCAGGTCGCTGCAGCGCGCGCGAGCGGGCTGGCCCGGGTCACGGCGCGTGCCGCCGCTGCGCGGCCTCGACCACCCGGGTGAAGTCGCGCGCGACTTTCTCAGGACCCAGCGCCGCGACCGAGGCGCGCGCGAGCGGCCGTAGTGCGGCGAGGTCCGCGCTCATGGCGCCCCGCAGCGCTTCCGCGAGCGAGAGGACGTCGCCCGCGCGCGCGACGAAGCCGTTCGAAGGCGTGACCAGATCGCGCACCGAGCCGCACGCATCGGTTCCGATCACCGGCAGGCCCGCTGCCAGCGCCTCGACCACCACCACCGGCCACGCGTCGACGCGCGAGGGAAGCACGAAGGCGTCGGCGGCGGCCCAGTAGCGGGGCAGCCCGGAGTTGTCCATCGACGGAATGAAGCGGACCCACTCGTCGATCCCGAGCCGGGTCGCCTGCGCCCGGAAGTCGGCCAGCTCCGCGCCATCGCCGATCGCCAGCAACAGCGGCCGTGGCCCCGGCATCTGCTGCAAAAGGGCCAGCGCGTCGAGCAGCACATCGATGCCCTTGCGCCGTATCATCTGCCCGACGAACAAGAGTGCGCGCACGCCGGGCGCGATACCCAGCTTGCAGCGCATCGCGGCCCGCCCGTCGGGTCCCGTTTTGAGTCCCGGATCCTCGCCGGAGATCCGATCCACCTCGCGAGTGATCCACGCGGTGTCCACCACGAACGGCAGCACCTGGGTCCGCTCGCGCCGAACGCCTTGCTCGAGCAGCGCTGCCCGGCCCGCCTCGCCGGACGTCAGGCAGAGGCTCGAGCGCGAAAGGAACCAGCGCCGGACCGCGCGCCAGTAGAACGGGTCCGAGGGCGCGGGGAGCGTGTTGGTCCAGAAGACCCACGGCCGCCGGAGCGCGCCCAGCGCGAGTCCGGCGCCGAGCATCGCGGGCAGATGATAGCTGGTCAAGAACGGCAGCCGCTCGGGCGAGGCGAGCAGCTCGGGCGTCAACGTCGGGTTGGTCGGGACTCCGCGGATCGAGGCCTTGAGCAGGAAGCGATGTCGAGCGACCCGCGGGCCCTCGCCGCTCCCGGCCCGGCCGGGCATGACACGGCGGCAGAAGAGCACCTCCAGATCCACCTCGCCCAGCCGCGCCACCGCGTCGAAGAAGAGGTTCTGGTGCGGCGACGGCGCTTCCGCAACCACGGTGACTTTCAGCCCAGTGGTCGGCTTGGCTCGTCTCGTCTCGGTGCCCACGGCGCACAGGATAGCGAAAGCTTGCAACGCGTGCGAAGCGCCCCTGCAGGATTGCTGTGCCGGCGGTTCACGGCTTTCCGAGCGTCACCAGCACGGGCAGGCCCAGCTCGGCGCGCACCTCGGCAAGGAGACCCGCGCGATCGGCCTCCGGCAAGTGTGCCGAGGCAATGGCGGCGATGGCCTCTTCCCCGCGGCCGGTCAAGAGGCGCAGTTGGGTCCAGAGCGAGTAGAAGCGCACCCAGTCGTCGGCGTCCTCGGTAGCGTCCAGCAGCCGCTCGCTCTCGGCCCAGACCAGCAGGGACTCGTCGAGCGGAACCTTCACCGCATTGTCGCTGCCGTGCGCCGAGCGCAGATCGCCCAGCTCGTTCGCGACCTCAAGCAGGGTGAGCACGACCTCTTCGGCGCCGGGCGGCAACTCTTCGGCGGACTCGCGGAAGCCCTGCACGTCGCGCGCGATGCCAAGGAGCGCGCGCTCGAGGCCCGCGTCGGCCTCCTTCACATCGCCCTGCTCGCGCAGCACTCGTGCGAGCCCCAGCTCGGCCGCGGAGAGGCCGGGCGCGAGTCGCAACACCTCCCGGAATTCGTGTTCGGCGCCGTCAAGATCGGCGAACTCCTCGAGGTAGATCTCGCCCAGCGCGCCCCGGGCCAGCACTTCCGCGTCGCCGCCTGCCGCAGCCGCGCGGCGGAGAACGCGGACGGCTTCCTGCGGGTCGGTCTGGCGCAGCTCGAAGGCGGCGCGGCGGATCTCATCGAGCGGGTCGCTCATGGCCGGCGAGCAGTTATCACGATCCCGCGCACGATCGGGTCGCTCGGCAGTGGCGCACCACCCGGGTTGCGCGGCTGGTGCGGGTTGCGCCGGCCGGGGCGGGCGACGTAGAACGCGCCGTGCGCCTCATCGCTCTCATCCCGGCTCGGTTCGGCGCCCAGCGCCTCCCCGGAAAGCCCCTCGCCGACATTGGCGGCGCGCCCATGGTGGTGCGGGTCGCGCAGCGGGTCGCGCGGGCGCAGGGCATCGATGAGATGGCGGTTGCGACGGACGACGAGCGCATCGCCCGGGCCGTCACGCAGGCGGGTTTCCGGGCGGTGATGACGGACCCTGCCTGCCGCAACGGCACCGAGCGCATTGCCCAGGCCGCGCGCGAGCTCAAGGCGGACGGGTATCTCAATGTGCAGGGCGACGAGCCGCTCATCGACCCCGACGCCATCACCGCGCTCGGCAAGCTTTTGCGCGGCGGCGCGGAGATGGCCACGCTCGCCCGTCCGATGAATCCGGACGAAGCGGAACAGTCCGGAGTGGTCAAGGTGGTGCTCGACCGGGACGGCCGCGCCCTCTATTTCTCGCGATCCCTGATTCCGTTTCCGCGCAGCCCCGGCGAGGTCGCTCCGCTCGCGCACATCGGGCTCTACGGTTTCTCGGCGGCCGCGCTGCAGCACTTTGCCCGTCTGGAAGAGACGAGCCTGGAGCGGGCCGAAGGGCTCGAGCAGCTGCGCGCGCTCTGGAACGGCCTGCGCATCAGCGTCAGCGTGGGCCACTGGACTTCCATCGCCGTCGATACGCTCGAAGATCTGGAGCGTGTCCGCGGCATTTATCTTTCCGAAGATTCAAACCTTTCTCAAAGGAAGATCCTATGAGTGCCTTGCGCAACCAACGCGGTCAGGACGGACGGCCCGGCAAGCGGACGAAGTACATCTTCGTGACTGGCGGCGTGGTCTCGTCGCTGGGCAAGGGGTTGTCGAGCGCGTCGCTGGGCGCCCTGCTCGAGAATCGCGGACTGAAGATTACGCATTTGAAACTCGACCCGTATATCAACGTGGATCCGGGGACCATGAGCCCGTTCCAGCACGGCGAGGTCTACGTCACGGACGACGGCGGCGAGACCGACCTGGACCTGGGGCATTACGAGCGCTTCTCGACGGCGAAGATGTCGCGCAACAACAACGCCACCACCGGCCGCATTTATCAGAACGTCATCAACAAGGAGCGGCAGGGCGAATATCTGGGCAAGACCGTGCAGGTGATTCCGCACATCACCGACGAGATCAAGCGATTCATCCTCAATACCGCCGAAGGCAACGACATCGTCATCGTCGAGGTGGGCGGGACGGTCGGTGATATCGAGTCGCTGCCGTTCCTCGAGGCCATCAGGCAGATGCGTTATGAGGTCGGGTCGGAGAACACCATCTATATCCACCTGACGCTGGTGCCTTATATCGCCACGGCGCACGAGGTGAAGACCAAGCCCACGCAGCACTCGGTAATGAAGCTGCGCGAGATCGGTATCCAGCCCGACATCCTGCTCTGCCGGACCGACCGGCCGCTGTCAAAAGAGATCAAGGAAAAGATTGCGCTCTTCTGTTCGGTCGAGCCCGGCAGCGTCTTTACCTGCGCCGATGTCTCCACCATCTATGAGCTGCCGCTCACGCTGCACGCCGAAGGCCTGGACGACCGCGTCGCCGAGCTGCTCAATATCTGGAGCCGCGCGCCCCGGCTGGAGAAGTGGGAAAAGATCGTCAAGGCAATCAAGGAGCCTTCGCGCGAGGTGCGCATTGCCATCGTCGGCAAGTATGTCGACCAGACTGAATCGTACAAGTCGCTCAACGAAGCCCTGGTTCACGGCGGCATCGCCAACGACTGCAAGGTTTCAATCGATTACATCGATTCGACTCAAATCGAAGAGCTGGGCGCTAACGAGCTTCTGCAGCACGCCGACGCCATCCTGGTGCCCGGCGGCTTCGGCGTGCGCGGCACCGAGGGGAAGATCGATGCCGTGCGCTATGCGCGCGAGCGGAAGGTTCCTTTCTTCGGCATCTGCCTTGGCATGCAGATGGCGGCGATTGAGTTCGCGCGCAATGTCGTCGGCCTGGAGGACGCCAACTCTCACGAGTTCGACGAGCAGACTCCTTATCCCGTGGTCTCGCTCATGGCAGATCAGAAGCAGGTCAGTGCCAAGGGCGGCACCATGCGACTTGGCGCTTATCACTGCTCGCTGCGGGCCGGCACGCTCGCGTCGCGCATCTATGGCAAAGCCGAGATCAGCGAACGCCATCGCCATCGCTATGAGATCAACAATGCTTATCGCGCCCAGCTGGAGGAGAAGGGCATGGTGATGAGCGGGCTCAATGAGCAGCTCGGTCTGGTGGAGGTGGTTGAGCTCGCCGGGCATCCGTACTTCATTGGCTGTCAGTATCACCCTGAGTTCCAGAGCAAGCCGTTCCAGCCCCATCCGCTCTTCTCCGGCTTCATTCGCGCCGCTATCGAGCAGCGCGCGCGCAAGCTGGAGCGCGCCGCCGCGCCGCCGCCCGAGATCCTGCTGCCGGCGGGCAAGCCCGGAGCGCAGGCTTGAAGGTCGGGCAGCACGAGATCGGCCGCGGAAGGCCGTTGTTGCTGATCGCCGGACCCTGCGTGATTGAGAGCGAGGCCAAGACCCTTGCTGCCGCGCGGCGCGTGGCCGATCTCGCGCAAAAGTACGGACTGCCCGCGGTCTTCAAATGCTCCTTCGATAAAGCCAATCGCACCAGCGCGAAAGCCTACCGCGGCGTCGGTATCACCGAAGGTCTGCGAATCCTCGCCAAGGCAAAGCGCGAGACCGGGCTCGCCTTGTTGACCGACATTCATGAAGAGGCGCACTGCACGCCGGCCGCCGAGGTTGTCGACATCCTGCAGATCCCTGCGTTCCTTTGCCGGCAGACCGATCTTTTGTTCGCCGCCGGCAAGACCGGCCGCGCGGTGAACGTCAAGAAGGGCCAGTTCCTCGCGCCCGAGGACATGAAGAACGTGGTCGCGAAGCTCGCGGAAGCGGGTTGCAAGGACGTGCTGCTCACCGAGCGCGGTGCCTCATTCGGGTATCACAACCTGGTGGTGGACTTTCGCGGGCTGATCACGATGCGTGAGTACGCGCCGGTCTGCTTCGACGCCACCCACTCGGTGCAGCGGCCGGGCGGACTGGGCGACAAGACGGGCGGGGACAGGACGCTGGCGCCGCCGCTCGCGCGCGCGGCCGCGGCAGTGGGAATCGACGCACTCTTTTGCGAAGTCCACGAAGACCCGGACCGGGCGCTGTCGGACGGCCCCAACTCGCTGACCTTCGCCATGTGGGAAGAGCTTGTGCGCGACGTGGTCGCCATCCGCGCCGCGTTGCCCTACTAGCCCCGCGTAGTTTCCGTTGACCATGAGTAGTTTGATCACCTACCCTGCGGAAATCGTGTCCAAACTTTCGTTCACTTTTACACTTGCTGTGAGCGCGGCCTGCGGGGGCAACGTTCCCATCCTCATGTATCACTCGGTCGCGCCCTCCGGCGACCCGCTCACGGTCTCGGAAGTCCAACTCGACGAACAGCTCGATTTCCTCAGCCGTGGCGGCTTCACCACGATGACGGTGAAGGAGGTTCTCGATGCCGAGGATGGGCACGGCTCGCTCCCTGATTATCCCATCGTCCTCACGTTCGACGACGGCTTCGTCGAGCACTACTCCAAGGTGCTTCCGCTGCTGCAAAAGCGTCACCAGAAGGCAACTTTCTTCATCGTCTCGGGATGGACCGGCACCGACGCCGCGCATCGGAAGACCGACCCCCAGGGCCATCGGCCGCATCTGATCTGGAGCGAGGTTCGCGCGCTGCGCGACGCCGGCATGGAGATCGGCTCGCACACGGTCACGCATAACAGCCTGGTCAAACTCAAGCGCGCCGAGCTGCGGGTCGAGCTTGAGCAGTCCAAACTCGACCTCGAACGCGAGCTGAACATACCGATCAACGTCTTCGCTTACCCCTTTACCCGCCAGGACATCCGTGTGCGGCAAGCCGTGCAGCGCGCCGGTTATCGCGCTGCGCTGGTCGGTCCGCGCGGCGGCGCCGACCGGCGGGAGCTGCAGCGGATCACCATCCGCGGCAGCGTCTCGCTCAGCGACTTTCGCGGCCTGTTGGCCGAGAGCTGGGGCACCGGCTACACCACCGGCGGCGGGTAGTGCTGGCGCTGCTCCTCGCGGTGGCCTCGGTGGGCCCGGTGCTGGGGGGCGAGACGGCGCTGACCGTAACGGCGGGACGCCCCTTCTACTCGGTGCGCCTTGACCATGGGCTCTCTGACCGCTTCGACGCCGGACTGGGGCTCGACGTCTCTGCGAGCGGTTTTCTCAGGCCCGTGCTCCGGTCCCGCATGCGCGTCTGGAGCAACGACACCCTGCGCGTCTCGCTGCGCGCGGCCGTCGCGTACGTGGTGCCGGCATTCCGGTCGAGCGCGTTCGGGCCGCAGCCCCTCGCGCGAACGGGAGATGGCGAGCTCGGGCTGAACCTGGACTGGGCGGTGGTGCCCACGATGTGGTTCTTTGCCGAGCTGTCGACGCTGGGGCAGACCGATGGCAAGGCCGAGCACAGCGCCGCCTTCGCCCAGGCGCTCGGCGGCCTGGAGGTGTCCTTGCAAAGCTCACTTTCGCTGATCGCGCGCGGCGGGGTCTTGCAAGGCTCTCGCGCCCGCGCTCCCATAGGCTCGGCCGGCGTCGTCTGGCACTTCTGAGCCAAGGGCCCGTGCTAAGGAGCCTTGGTGCGACGCCCTTCAAAGACTTTGCTCGCGCGCATTCGGTTGCTCGTTCTGGACGTCGATGGGACGTTGACCGACGGGCGCCTTTACTACGGCCGGGACGGCGAGGCGCTCAAGGCCTTCGATGTCCGCGATGGCCACGGGCTGCGGCTGCTCTCGCTGTACGGCGACGTCAAGCTCGCGGTGCTGACCGGTCGGCGCCCCGATTTGGTGATGGCCCGCTGCAAGGAGCTGTCCATCGATCATGTGGTCGGCTCGTCGCGCGCCAAGGGGCCCGCCATCGAAGAGATCTCGCGGGCGATGGGCATCCCTCTCGAGCAGACCGCCTTCATGGGCGACGACGTCAACGACCTCCCGGCCTTGCAGCGCGTGGCGCTCTCGCTCGCTCCGGCCGATGCCGCGGCCGAAGTGCTGGGGGCGGTCGACTACGTCACAGCGCACGACGCGGGCCGCGGCGCGGTGCGAGAAGTCTGCGAACTCCTGCTCGCATCCACGGCCGGCTGGCCGCCGCCCGAGCCCGGATGATTCCCTGGCGCAAGCGCTTCCGCCGCGAGCTGCGGGTGCGGGCTCTGCTCTTCTTCCTCCCGCTGCTCTCGCGGCTGCCGCTGCGACTGGCCGTGGCAATCGGGGCCGCCTTCGGCTTCCTCGGCTGGTACCTGGTGCCCCGCGAGCGGCGGCTCTCCCTCGAGCATCTGGCGCTCGCGTTTCCCGAGCGCGACCAGGCCTTTCTCCGGCGCGTCGGTCGGGCCTCGTTCGTGAACCTGGGGCGATCGGCGCTGGAGCTCGCCTGCATCGCGAGCTACCAGCACCGGCTCGCGCGCCTCGTCGAGCTGTCGCCCGGCGACGCCTTGCTGCTGAAGGAGGCGCACGCGGAAGGCAAGGGCGTGGTGTTCATCTCCTGCCACGTCGGCAATTGGGAGCTGCTCGCCCGGCGCATCGGTCTCGAGGGCTATCCGTGCGGGACGGTCGCGCGCGAAGCCCAGGACCCGCGGCTCACCGCGCTCCTCGACGAGTCGCGCCGGGCCGCGGGTGTGCGGGTGCTCTGGCGCGGCAGCCCCCGGCTCGCCCGGGACCTCTTGCGGCTGCTGCGGGACGGAGGCTTCGTCGGGCTGTTGATCGATCAGGACATCGACGTGCAGGGCTACTTCGTTCCCTTCTTTGGCAGGCCTGCATTCACGCCGCGTGCCGCCGGCGACCTTGCGGTCCGCACCGGCGCGCCGATGCTCTTTGGCTGCGTGCACCGCTTGGCCCCTACCGTGCACCGGGTGACCTTGCGTCGAATCGAAGCTCCACGCACCGGCGACCGCGAGCAGGACTCGCGTGCGCTGACGGCCGCAGCCACGCACGCCATTGAGGACGAGATCCGGGCGCGACCCGACGAGTGGGTCTGGATGCACCGCCGCTGGCGCACGCAACCCCCCGCGAACACAAGCCTTCCGATCGGCTCCTCCGTCGAGTAGGAAACGGAAAATCGGATGGTGTACGCCTCGACTCCCGACGACCTCAGTGCTAGCGTTACCTTGCAAATGTGGAGCCATCGCCTCCAGGCCGTCATTCTCCTGACCGTCCCCCTTGCTTGTGGGCAGGGTGTGGGTTCGTCAGGGTCGACGGTTTCCACACCCGAGGACTCGCCTGACCTGACCCTGCAATCCGTTGCTTTCGCCCGGATGTCCGAAGGACGCGTGGTCGCACGTGGCACTGCTCGTACGCTCGACTACCGACGGCAAGGCGGTCGACTGCTGGCAACCGAAGGCGCCGTGACACTCGAGCCGGGGGCCAACGCAGGGTTTGCAGCTTTTGGCGCGATGACGCTGCGGGCGAGGACCGTTGACGGCGAAGTCAGTGGCAAGCGCGGAACTGCTCGCGGGGACGTACGCCTCGACGCGGCTCGCGGCGACCGCGCCCGCACCGAGCAGCTTGACTATGACGGCCCGGTCGTCCGCACCGAAAGCCCGGTCGACGGCCAAGGCCCTGGGTACACCGTCCATTCCGAGGGACTGCTCGCGCGCACCGACGGCAGCTCCATCCAGCTGACGCACCATGTGAACGGCACGCTGGAAGTGGGAGCGCAGCCTTGATCGCGCTCGCGCTCGCGGCCGTGGTGCAGCAGGCGGTGCCTGCGGGACCGGTCGATTTCGACGCGGACCAGGCCACCATGGAGCCGCGCGAGCACCGCACCCTACTCGACGGAAAGGTCCGGCTTCGGCGCGGCGACCTGACGGTAACCGGCGATCACGCCATTGCCGAGTTCAGTCAGCAGCCGACCGCCGACGTTCCCGCGCGCTCGAAGAAAACCAGGGCAAAGGCGAAGGCGCCCGCGGCCGGCAGCGTCGTCGGCCAGCAGCTGCAGCGCTTCACCATTGACGGACATGTCCACATCGAGCGCGGCACGCGCACCGCGGACGGGACGCACGGCGTGCTCGATCTGCCGGGTCAGACCCTGCTGCTCACCGGCAGCCCCGACGAGGAGCCGGTGCTCAAAGACGGCTCCGAGACGCTGCGAGGCGAGCGCATCCTGCTGCACCTCGAAAATGACGACGTCGACGTTCTGCGCCCCAAGCTGACGCTGCGGCGCTCGCTGCCCGAGGAAGGCGCTAAAGCCAAGGCAGCGAAGCCGACTCCCGTTCGCGTCGAGGCGCTCAAGCTCTTTCTCGATCAAGTGCGCCATGTCGCCCGCTTCTCCGACGATGTCGTGGTCCACCGCGGCGACGCAGTCGTTCGCAGCCCGCGCATGGACGCACGCTATGACGCCTCGGGACAGGTCACGCGGCTGGAGATGCGCGGTGGCGTCGACCTGCGCCAGGGAGACCGGTGGAGCACCAGCAAGAATGCCGACTACGACGCGCAGACGCGCGAGGTGGTGCTGACCGGCGAGCCGAAGCTTTATGATCGCGGCGACATCCTCGAGGGCGATCGCATCGGCCTTGGTCTCGACTCGAAGGAAGTGAAGATTGAGAAGGCTCGCGGCAGGGTCCGGCCCGAGGTTCACCAGGATGAGGGCCAATCCCGATGACCGCCGTGCTCCAGGCGCGCGGGCTGCGCAAGAGCTTCCGCGGCCGCCGCGTGGTGGACGACGTCTCCTTCGACGTCAAGCCCGGCGAGGTGGTGGGGCTGCTCGGCCCGAACGGCGCCGGCAAGACCACCAGCTTCCATTGCGTGGTCGGCCTGCTGGTCCCCGACGCGGGCGAGGTGATGCTGGGCGGGCGCGACCTGTCGGGCCTGCCGCTGCACTCGCGGGCGCGGCTGGGCATCGGCTACCTTCCGCAGGAGCCATCCATCTTCCGCAAGCTGACGGTGCGGCAAAATCTTTTGCTGGTGCTCGAGGGCTCGGGGATCTCGCGCAAGGCGCAGGTCGAGCGGACCGACTCGCTTCTGTCTGAGTTCGACCTGCTGCGCGTGGCCGAGTCGCTGGGCGAGACGTTGTCCGGCGGCGAGCGGCGCCGCGCTGAGATCGCGCGATCGCTGCTCACCGACCCGAGTTTCATCCTCTTTGACGAGCCGTTCGCCGGCGTCGATCCGATCGCCGTGCATGATCTGCAGCGGCTGATCGGGCGGCTGCGGGCGCGGGGCCTGGGGGTGCTGATTACCGATCACGCCGTTCGCGAGACGCTGGGCATTTGTGATCGCGCCGTCTTGTTGGTCGAGGGCAAGCTTCTCGAGGCGGGGACCCCGGCAGAAATTGCCGGGTCGGAACGCGCCCGGGCTGTCTACCTGGGCGAACGCTTCAAGCTGGACAAGCCTTAAATAGGGGAGGGCGGGGACCATGGGATTAGAGCTACGGCAGAACCTGAAGCTCAGCCAGACGCTGGTGATGACGCCCCAGCTGCAGCAGGCCATCAAGCTGCTCCAGCTCTCGCGGTTGGAGTTGGTCGATCTCATCCGCACCGAGATCGAGCAGAACCCGCTGCTGGAGGAGCCGGGAGAAGGTTCGGAAGTGGAGCTGGACGAGGCGTCGCCCGAGCAGCGCTCGACGCTCAACGAATCCATCGAGGCGAGTGAGCAGGTCGCCGAGAAGACGCGCGACTCGGAGCCCGACACCAAGGCCGCCGCCGACGGGGACGTCCAGCGCAGCGACATCGACTGGGAGCAGTATCTAGACAACTACCAGACACAGCACACCGCGGGGCCGTCCGGCGGTATCTCGTCCGAGGATCTGCCCTCGTACCAGGACATGCTCACCAAGGCGACCAGCCTGGCCGAGCACCTGCTGGAGCAGCTGCGCATGATCGGCTTCACCGATGAGGAAGAGCGCATCGGCGCGATGATCATCGGCAACCTGAACCGCGACGGCTACCTGGTCATCGACCCGGACCTGACGCCGACGGTGCCGGCGCTGCTGGACGACGACGGCTCGCTGGCGTTGCTGACGCCAATCGAGGTTCCCGCGGTCACGCCCGAGGCGATGGAGGCCATTCGCGCCGAGTCACGCGTGCGCACCCCGCGCAGCGAGTGCGATCCGATCATTCCGCTGGCGCTCGAGGCGGGCGTCTCGGCGGTCTGCGCCGAAAAAGTACTCAAGCGCATCCAGCGCTTCGACCCGCTCGGCTGCGGCTCGCGCGACTTGCGAGAGTGCCTGCTGGTGCAGGCCAAGCACTACATCACCGAAGGCGAGGGCAAGGACGACCCCGACGCCGAGCTGCTGCCGGCCATCATTCAAAAGCACCTGCGCAACGTCGAAGCAAAGCGCTATCAGGTGATCGCGAAGGACCTGCACGTCGAGCTGTCCGAGGTCGTGGCCTCCATCAAGCTCTTCAGCAACCTGGAGCCCAAGCCGGGCCGCCTCTTCCACGGCGAAGAGGCGCAGTACATCACGCCGGACGTCTACATCCACAAAATCGGCGACACGTATTGCACGGTGCTCAACGACGACGGTCTCTCAAAGCTGCGCATCTCCAACCACTACAAGAACGCGCTTCGCAACGGCCAGGGCGCCAAGGCCAAAGAGTACATCCAGGAGAAGATGCGCTCGGCGGTGTGGCTCATCCGCAGCATCCACCAGCGGCAGCGGACGATCATCAAGGTGGCGGACTCCATCATCAAGTTCCAGCGCGAGTTCCTCGACAAGGGCATCGCCTATCTGAAGCCGCTGATCCTGCGCGACGTGGCTGAGGACATCGGCATGCACGAGAGCACCGTCTCGCGCGTCACCACCAACAAATACGTGCACACGCCGCAAGGCATCTACGAGCTGAAGTTCTTCTTCAACTCGTCCATTTCGAGGGTGGGCGGCGAGGACATTGCCAGCGAAGCGGTGAAGGACAAGATCAAGCAGATCGTGGCCGCCGAGCCAGGAGACAAGCCCTACAGCGACCAGAAGATCGTCGAGGTGCTTCGCACGCAGAACGTGGACATCGCGAGGAGAACGGTCGCAAAATACCGGGAGGTGCTCTGCATCCTGCCAAGCAGCAAGCGCAAAAAGTTCTTCTAAAAGTTCTTCTAGCCGTTGAGCCGCTTCGTCGGCTAATCGTCCCGCTCCACGTTGGGAGGTCCCTCGACATGCAGGTCAACATCACCTTCAGGAACATGTTCGCCACCGATGCGCTGCGGAACCATGTGCAGGAAAAGCTGCAGAAGGTGGTCGATCGCTACCTGGACAAGGTGACTGAGGTCCACGTCACCCTCTCGCTCGAGCGTTACCTGCACCACGCGGACATCAACCTCCACGCCGGCAACTTCCACGTGCGCGGCAAGGAGAAGTCCGAGGACATGTACGCGTCCATCGACATGGCCATCGACAAAATCGAGCGCCAGGTCAAGAAGCACAAAGATCGTCTGAAGACCCATCGGGCCGCGCACGTGCACGCGAACGGACCGGTCCTGGTGCGCTACGAGATCTTCTCCGCCAAGGAAGAAGAGGGCATGGCGCCCGAGATGGTCCGCTCCAACGAATTCCTCGCCAAGCCCATGTCGGTCGAGGAGGCGCTGATGCAAATGGACCTGCTCAACAATGACTTCCTCGTCTTCACGCCGCCGAACAGCACCGACGTGAACGTGGTCTACCGGCGCAAGGACGGCAACTTCGGGCTGATCGCGCCCGGTGGCTCCGAGAGCACGTTGCCGCCGAAGAAAGAAGCAGCGGCGGCGGCGAAGTAGTACGGTTCCGCGGAAATGAAGATCGCGGAGTTCCTGCGCGAGGACCTGATCCTCCCCGACCTCGCCTCGAGCGAGAAGCCGGCTGTGTTGGCCGAGCTTTGCACTGCTCTCATTCGAAGTCCGGTGCCGCAGGCCCTCCTCACCGATGCGCTGGTGGAACGCGAAAAGCTCGGCTCCACCGGCATCGGCGAAGGCGTGGCCATTCCGCATGGCAAGCTGGCTGGCCTTCCGGGGCTGCTCGCGGCTTTCGGGCGCAGCCGGACGGGCGTGGATTTCGCCGCCATCGACGGGAAGCCGACCTTCCTCTTCTTCGTGCTGTTCGCTCCGGAGAACTCGGCGGGCATTCACCTCAAGGCGCTGGCGCGCATCTCGCGGCTTTTCAAGAGCGCGCAATTCCGCCAGGGCATCATGGACGCCAACGGCGCGGCGGGCATCTTCAAGCTCATCGCCGAAGAAGACGCGAAGTATTAGCCAGCACTGTCCAAGCTACTGGCGCAGGCCCAGCTCTTCAAAGAGGAACGCGTAGTCAAACGCCGTCTCCCGCAGCCGGTCGTAGCGGCCGGAAGCGCCGCCGTGCCCCGCGGGGTCCATGTTGATCTTGAACCAGAGCGGATTGCGATCGGTCTTGAGCGCGCGCAACTTCGCGACGTATTTCGCGGGCTCCCAATACATCACCTGGCTGTCGTTGTAGCTGCTCTTCACCATCATCGCCGGATAGGCCTTCGGCTCCAGGTTGTCGTACGGCGAATAGCCGCGCATATAGAGATAGTCAGTCTCGAGCTTGGGATTGCCCCACTCTTCAAACTCCCCGACGGTCAGCGGCAGCGACTCGTCGAGCATCGTATTGATCACGTCCACGAAGGGCACGCCGACGATGGCGGCGTGAAAGAGGTCGGGCCGAAGGTTCAGCACCGCGCCCATCAAGAGCCCGCCGGCACTGGCACCTTGAATCGCCAGCTTTTCTTTCACTGTATAGCCCGCCTTGATCAGCTGCTCCGCCGCGGCGATGAAATCTGTAAACGTGTTCTTCTTGTTCATCATGCGGCCCTGGTCATGCCACTTCTTGCCCAGCTCGCCGCCGCCGCGGATATGGGCGATGGCAAAGACCACTCCCCGGTCAATCAGGCTGAGGCGGTCCGAGTTGAAGGTGACCGGGATCGAGTAGCCATACGAGCCATAGGCATTGAGGTAGAGCGGGCTCCCTTTCACCAGCGGCTTCCGGTAGACGAGCGAGATGGGCACGCGGGCGCCGTCGGCAGCCACGGCTTCGATGCGCTCCACCGCATAGCGGGCCGGATCGTAGCCACCCAGCACCGGCTGCTGCTTGACCAGCGTCCGCTCTCGCGTGGACATCTCGTAATCAAAGATGGAATCAGGGGTAATCAAGGACGTATAGCGAAAGCGGAAGGTGTGAGTGTCGAACTCGCGATTGGGCGCGGGCGAAACGTCATAAGCAGCTTCGGGGAAGTCGATTGAATGCGAAGTGCTCTTGACCAGATCCAGCACGCGCAATTGCGGCAGGCCGTTCTCGCGCTCATAGAGGACGATATGGTCCTTGAAGACATCGATCCCGGCCAGCATCACGTCTTCCCGGTGCGGGATGATCTCTTTCCACGAGGCCCGGCCCGGCGCGGACACGGGCGCGGTCACCAAACGGAAGTTGCGGCCGCCCGAATTGGTACGGATATAGAAAAGGTCGCCGCGGTGCTCGACATCATACTGGTGCTCGGGCGAGCGCGGCTCGATCAGTGTCAGTTGCGCCGCGCCAGGCCTTCCGGGCTCGAAAGTCCTGAAGACCCGCCACTCGCTGGCGGTGTGGCTGGTCGAGCCCACGAAGATGAATTGCCGGTCGCGCGAGCGATTGACCTCGAGATTGAATTTCTCGTCTTTCTCCTCGAAGAGCAGAGGGTCCGCCCCCGCCTGGCCGACGACGTGACGATACAACTGGTACGGCCGCTTCGCGACCGGATCTTCAATCACGTAATAGAGCGTACGTCCCGCCCAGGCGAAGTCGTCGACCCGCGGAATGCGCTCGGCGAGGACCTCGCCGGTCTTCAGATCTTTCACCCGCAGGTCATATTGTCGAAAGCCGGTTTCGTCGGTGGTGAACGCCAGCAGCGTCGCATCATCATTGGGCTGCCAATTCCCCAGGCTGAAAAACTTCTTGCCCGCCGCGAGCTGGTTGACGTCGAGAAAGACCTGCTCGGGCTGTCCGGCCGCGGCCTTGCGGCAGAGGATCGGGTATTGTTTTCCCTCCTCGGTGCGCGAATACAAGAGCCAGCCGCTCTCGCGGAAAGCGGGCTGGTCATCGGTCTGCCTGGTGCGAGCGAGCATTTCGCCGTAAAGCTTCTCGCGCAGCGGCGCGGTGCGAGAAGCAAAAGCAGCGTCGCTATAGGCGGCCTCGGCGTGCAGGTACTCGAGCACCGCGGGTGTGTCTTTTTCGCGCAGCCAGAAGTAATCGTCATTGCGCTTGTCGCCGTGGACGGTCACGTCCCGGGGAACTTTCTTCGCGGCAGGCGGGGCGAGCAAAGTCGCGGGCGTGGCGGCGTCGTGCTTCGTGACCGGAGCGGACACGCAGGCGGCGAGCAGGAGACCAGCACCCAAAAGGACGCGCGGCAGGGCAGCGAGGCGATTCGGCTTCTTCGATTGCAAGGGTGAAACCTCCAGTGGCCGCGGCGGGACAAGTAGATTACTCTCCTTTCCTCGATGGATTCCATTCGCGTCGGCACTCTCATCGGCGACAAAGACTTCGACCTCCGGCTGGAATTGCTGGGCGGCGAGGCGGGGCTTGACCGGCGCGTGGTCAGCTCGCGCATCCAGAAGCCGGGTCTCGCTCTTTCCGGTTTCACCGAGCACATCCACAAAGACCGGCTGCAGGTCTTCGGCAACACCGAGCTCAGCTACCTCGCCACGCTCAAGCCCGACGAGCAGCGCGACCGCCTGCGCTCGCTTTTCTCGCTGCCCATCTCCTGCCTGGTCGTCACCAAGAACCTGCCGGTCAGCGAGATGATGCGCCGCGAGGCCAACGACGCAAAGGTCCCGCTGCTCCGCTCGAGCCACCTCTCGAGCACCTTCATCGACAACGTCGAGCGCTTCCTGCAGGAGGCGCTGATGGCCACCAGCAGCGTGCACGGCGTGCTCATCGACGTCATCGGCGTCGGGGTGCTGATTCTCGGCAAGAGCGGTATCGGCAAGAGCGAATTGGCGCTCGATCTGGTGACGCGCGGGCACCGCCTGGTGGCTGACGACATCGTCGACCTCAAGAAGCGCCAGGGCGGCAGCGTCTATGGCAGCGGCTCCGAGATCATCAAGCACCATATGGAGATCCGCGGAATCGGCATCATCAATATCAAAGACCTGTTTGGCGTCAGCGCCGTGCGCGATCGCAAGAAGGTCGAGATGGTGGTCGAGCTGGCCGAATGGGACGACAAGGTCGAATACGACCGGCTCGGCGTCGAGGAGCAGATGTACAGCATCCTCGATATCGAAGTTCCATTGCTGATCGTTCCAGTACGGCCGGGGCGCAATCTCACCACCATCGTCGAAGTCGCGGCACGCAATCATCTGCTCAAGCTGCAGGGGCACCACTCCGCGCGGGAATTCCAGGAGCGGCTGTCGCGGCAGATCGCGCAGACCACGGTTACGCGCGGCCTCGGGGACGAGGTCGAATAGGTGGAGCACCCTTTAGAAAACATCCCGCCACCGCACAACACGCACCGAATCGTGCTGGTGACCGGACTGTCGGGCTCGGGCAAGTCCACTGCCACCAAGGCCCTGGAGGACGCGGGTTACTTCTGCATCGACAACCTGCCGGTGGTCTTGCTGCCCAAGCTGCTCGAGCTGGTCAGTCACGGCGCGAGCGATGAGGTGCAGCGGCTTGCCATCGTGGTGGACGCGCGCGAGGGTCGCTTCCTCGAGCAGACGCCGGGCGCGCTCGACGAGGTCCGCCGCGAGGGCCACCAGCTCGAGGTGGTCTTCTTCGACTGCTCGGACGAGGCGCTGATGCGACGCTTCTCCGAGACGCGGCGCCGGCACCCGTTGAGCCCCGACGGCTCGGTCGCCGACGGCATCGCAGCCGAGCGCCAGATGCTCGCCACCTTGCGCGGGCTGGCGGACCAGATCATCGACACCACGCGCATGAACGTGCACGAGCTGCGCGACGCCATCACCGGCAAGTTCGGTGGCGCGGGCACCGGCGATACCCTCAATGTGACTTTATTGAGCTTCGGCTTTCGCAATGGAATTCCGCCCGCGAGCGACCTCGTCTTCGACGTGCGGTTCTTGCCCAATCCTTACTTCGTCGAGGGATTGAAACCGTTTCCCGGGACCGACCCGAAAGTATCGTCCTGGGTGCTCGAACGCACGCAGACGCAGGAGTTCCTGGCACGGCTGGAATCGCTATTGACCTTCCTGCTGCCTCAATACCGCGCCGAGGGAAAGAGCTATCTGACCGTCAGTATCGGCTGCACCGGCGGGCGGCACCGCAGCGTCGCGCTCGCGGAAGAGCTCGGCAGGCGGCTGTCCGGGAAGCACCGCGCACAGGTCAAGGTCACCCACCGCGACGTGCTGAAAGTCTGAGCTCGTTGCAGCGCATCGAAGGTGGTCGAAATCACTTCATCAGCTTGAGGACGCGCATCGCCTCGTCGAGACCTCCCCAGGCGGCGAAGAGTTTCTCTCCCTTTTCGTGGATCTCCGACGCGCTGGGAATGGTGCCCTGCCCCGCGCCCGAGCCGGGATAGATGATGTAGAGCAGGTCGGGCTCGGCCACTCCCGCGGCGTGCAGCTTCTGCCCCAGCGCCGGCGAGCCTTCCCCGAAGTGCGCGTCATCCAATCCGCCCAGGTCGGCGAAGATGGCGTGCGCGTAGCGGTGCGCTTCGTCGGCCTTCGGATTGATTGCGGTCAAAAGATCTCCCAGGCTGCTGGTGTGCCCGGGGCTCACGCGGGTAAAGCGCGAGCCGCGCTTGCCCTCGTTCCAGACTTGCTGGGGAAAGGCGAGATAAGGGATCTTGCGGGCGTCCACATAGCGGGCCGGGTCGTGCGCCCGCTTGCTCTTGTCCACGAGGCTGGTGGACGCCACGTAGAAGCCAGGGAACGGATCGTTCGGGCCCTGGACGATGGGCGTGCCGGTCTTTTCGCCGGTATCGGTAACGACGCCGAACCAGTTCTTGTCCTTGCCGCCATTCGCGAGGTGATCCAGCGATCCCTTCCAGGTCTCCAGGTTGACCGTCAGGTAGCTGGTATTGACGTTGGCGTCCTTGGGGTCGTAGCAGTTGGGCGCGCCGTCGACGTCGATCTCCAGGCGGCCCTTGATGCACCAGGCCTGCGCCTTGCCGGGCACTTTGTAGCCGACATAAGTGTAATCGCGCTCGCGGCTGCCTTCGCCGACCTTTCCCTTGAATTGAAAGAACGTCTCCAGCGCGCCAGCCGGCTGGCCGGAGCGGATGTACAGCGGCGCCTGCCCAGGCAGCTCCAGCGACTTGCCAGAGCCGAGGTCGCCCTTCACCCGCGCGGCCACCAGCGCGCCCTCGCCGAACTGCGCCGGCACCGGCACGGCAAGCTCGCTCTGCGCGCCCGCGATAGTGACGGACAGGCCCGTGTCGATCTCGGCGCCGCCGCCGGGAGCCGTGTTCTTGAGGAAGATCCGCAGCTGCTGTCCCTGCTTCACGTCGACGGTGACGACGCGCAGCTTTGCGGTTCCTCCGGGAGCAACGGTGTTGCCCAGCCAGTACACCGCGAGCAACGCCGGAGCGAGGCCGTGCTGCGCGTCGGTCGCCGCGTGCGACGCGACTGCCTCCTGCAGCTTCGTCAGCGTGTCCTGGTCGGGCAGCCCACTCGGGTCCAGTCCATTCTTCGCCTGGAAGTCCTTCACCGCGGCGCGCGTCTGGGCGTGGTTCGTGCCGTCGGGCGGCCCCGGGTCGCCTGTCAATTTCCCGCCGTTGAAGAGCAGCCCGAGGAAGAGCTGCGCGAATTGTTGCTGCAGGCACGCGGGGAGATGTTTGGCGATGGCCGCGCGCGTCTTCGGCCCGGCAATGCCGTCTACCTCCAGCTTGAACTTGCCCTGCAACTCCTTCAGCGCGGCCTGGCTGTGGGCGTCGTTGAGATTGTCGGAGTCGCCCGGATCGGCGTCGATCCAGAGCGCGCGGTGGAAAGTCTGCAGCGCCGACTCGACGTCGTGCTGCCAGCTGAGCGGCTTCGTCTTGTCCTGCGGCGCGGGCTTTGGCGGTACCTTGGTGGCCGCGGCTGGATCGGTGGCGAGCACGCTGTCTTTCACCACCGTGGACTTGACGTCCAGGTGCCCGGGCGGCTCTTGCGCGGAGGGCGCTGGGGCGGGCGCGCCGCCCTTCATGCAGAAAGGAGCGGGTGGCTCGCCTTCATAGTTGAAGCGCGCCGCCTTCAGCTCGCCGATGGAGATGCCGAATGGCGACACGGTCTCCGCATAGACGATGTACTTCGGCTTGACCCGGAACGTGCTGGTGTCAATGGAGCCTGGCGCGACGCCTTTGACACCGAACCAGACCGCCTCGCTGACGAGCTTCTCGTCGTCGACGAAAATCTTCTTGCCGTCGATTGTGGCGAGCGTGCCCGTGCCCTTGCCGGCCTGGCCGCTCTGGGCGAAGTGTCCGGTCAGCCAGGGCTTGCCGTGGGCCCAATAGATATGGACGCCATAGCCGGGGCTGGGGCCGTGCGAGCCGAGGATCTGGAAGCAATCCACGTGGCCGTTCTGGTCCAGGTGCACATCCCAGCAGAACACCGAGTGCCCGGAGCCGCGCCACCAATCGATGGCCAGCTGATCGCCGCGGCGCATGTCCTTGATCTCGACGTGCGTGCCCAGGCCAAAATCGACCACCGAGCCGGCCGGGTCGTTGCGATCGTTGTGCTGTCGATAGAAGGCGGCGAACGGCAGCGGGTCCGCTCCGCCATTGCACAGCGGCTGATAGGCGTCGCCCTTCAGGTCGTCGCGGGGATATTTCGGATCGAACGCCAGAGCGATGACCGTGCCGGTGAAGGGTGAGCAGGTGGTGCCCTTGCCGACGTGGCCTCCGCCATTGATGTTCGCCAGCAGCGTGCCCACTCCCGACATATAGCCGTCGCTGTTGCGGGCGCGCAGGTCCTCGCAGACCTGGATGAGCCGGTCGACGCCGCCGGGTAAAATGGTCCTCGAGTAGACCTTCTTCGGGGCGGCGGGCTTCGCCGCAGCGGCGCGCTTCTTCTGTGCCGTGGTCATGCCTGCTCCGGAGCATTCTCGAGCACGAACTGGTAGGCGGCGCCGTCCGGCGGGTGATCGCTCGACGGCAGCGCGTGGGCCATGAAGCGCTGGCCGCGCAGCTTGAGTTCATAGGGCGCGTGAAACGCCGAGGACTGGATCCTGCCGGTCTCGTCGGTCCGCAGGGCGAGGGTCTCGCCGCCCGCGGTCGCCTCCACGCTCTCGCCGACGACCGGCGCTCCCGCAGCGTCGAGAAAGGCACAAACCAGCGAGATGGGCTGCTCGGTAACCCAGGTCGCCGCGGCGGAGGTGGCTGGTTCCAGCGCGTCGTCAGCCAGCTCAATGCGATAATTGCCCTCTTTGGGAACGCTCGCGCGGAGGAGGCCCGCCGCGTCGGTTTCGCCTTCGCCAACCTGCTCACCGGTGTCGAGGGAGTAGATGCGCACCGGGTGATTTACAAGCGGCGTATCACCGATGGACTTCAGCTGCAGCGCCAGCACGTGCTCGTCACCGGCCTTGCGCACCACGATGCGCGCAGGGCGCCCCGCCGGGAGCTCTACGCCCGCGCGCAGCTGTTCATAGGTGAAGACGAGCGGCTTGGTGTCGGCCATGGAACTCCCCCGGAGCGGGTCACAATCACCAATTTATGCCAAGTCTGCCAGCAGATTCGCCAGAGCGGGCAGGCCCGGCGCTACCGCGGGGAGGGGCGTTTTTTCATCTCCTCGCGGGTGAAGACGCCCTTGTCGAGGCACAGCTCCGCGATGACGCGCATGACCAGCGCGCCCTTCTCCATCGAGGCGCGGAGCGCTTCGAGCGTGGCGATATCGTCCTCGGCGAGGTCGTCCGAAATCGCTCCCGGCGCGGCGGAAAGCAGCTGATCGAGTTCGTCCCCCATCCGCGGAGCCAGCGCGGCCGGGCGGGCTGCGGGCGGTCGCGGGGCCGGCCCGCGCGCGCCGACCTGCACGGACGATGGCGGCCGCGGCAACCCTTGCGGCGCTCCCGGCGGGGGGATGCTCCGCTGCGGCGCCTCTGGCCTTGTGTCGATGCGGTCGAGCGCAGGCTCAGGCTCGCCTTCAATGATTTCGATTTCCGCCCGGACAGGCTTGCGGTGCCGGGAAGGCATGTTGGCCGGCACCGCGACGCCGAGCTGCGCCGCGATGCGCGCCAGCTCGGGATTGCTGCTCTCGTCGCTGACGCCGACCACCTCGAACTCCTCTCCATCCGACTGATCGGCGATCTCGATGGCGGCCAGCTTCTCGGCGGGCGGCGCCTCGGGCTGGCCGCGGCCTGCATCGGGCGAGGCGTAGAGCACGCGCAAGGCGCGCAGGATCTCGCTCGGCCCCGCGACCGCCGGCCGCACGCGCTTCTGCGCCTTGCGCCGCACCACCGCGATGGTCTCTTGATCGGTGGGGTCGGCCATGGCGAGCCAGAGCAGCTCGCCGTTCTCGCGCAGCGCGACCGGCAGCACGAAGCGCTCCGCGCAGGTGCGCGCGTCCAGCAACGCGATGGCCTGCGCCTCCGGCGGTGTCATGCCCAGATCGATGCGAGGCAGTCCCAGCTCGACCGAAATGGCGCGCGCCATGCTGCCCTCGGTGGCATAGCCCATCTCGGCCAGCTGCTGGACGATGTGCCCGCCCGACCCGCCCTTGGATCGGCTCATCACCGCGTCGTGCTGGCGGTCGTCGATCACCTGGACTTTGAGCAGCAAATCAACAATGGCGGCCAAGCGCGTTCCTCGCTAAGAGCGACACTACCTTCTTTGCGCCGCCCCGGAAACTAACTGTGCAGCGTATGCGTCCGCGAAACGCTGTCGGGAACAGGCAGCGGGGCGGGTGCGGCCAGGAGCGCGCCGGCATCGGACGGAGTCAGCTGCACCAGGTATTCGCCGGTAAAGCAGGCGTCGCACATGGTCCGGGGCTGCGCGTCGACGGCGCCGTGCATTCCTTCGCGCGAGAGATACCCCAGAGTATCGGCGGTGACGTATCGCGCGATTTCTTCAATGCTATGCGAGGAGGCGATCAGCTCGCTGCGCACCGGGGTATCGATGCCGTAATAGCAGGGCCAGCGCGTCGGCGGCGCGCTGATGCGCAGGTGCACCTCGCGGGCACCCGCGTCGCGCAGCATCTTGACGATCTTGCGGCTGGTGGTGCCGCGTACGATGGAGTCGTCCACCACCACCACGCGCTTGCCGCGCACCACTTGCTTGACGGGATTGAGCTTGAGCTTCACGCCGAAATGGCGAATGGACTGCGAGGGCTCGATGAACGTGCGCCCTACATAATGGCTGCGAATCAATCCCAGATCATAGGGAATGCCGCTCACCTCGGCATAACCGAGCGCCGCGGCCACTCCGGAGTCGGGCACCGGCACGACGACGTCGGCCTCGGCCGGATGTTCCCTGGCGAGCCTGCGGCCCAGTTCCTTGCGCGTCGCATAGACCGAGCGGCCAAAGACCTGCGAGTCTGGCCGCGCGAAGTAGACCAACTCGAAGATGCAATTTCCCGAGCGCTGGCGCGGCGTCGTCTGGACGGTGCGCAGGCCCTGGTCGTCGATCACGACCATCTCGCCGGGTTCGACCTCGCGAATCAATTCGGCTTCGATCAAATCAAAGGCGCAGGTCTCGCTGGCAAAGACATAGCTGCCGTTCTTGAGCATGCCGAGCACCAGCGGCCTGAACCCCAGCGGGTCGCGCACCGCAACCAGGCCGGTCTCGGTGAGAAAAAGCAGCGAATAGGCGCCGCGCACATTGGCGAGCGCGCGCTGGATGCGCTGCTCGACGCGGCCCTCCCTCTCGCGCGCCACCAGATGCACCAGCACTTCGGTGTCGCTGGAGCCGTGGAAGATGGAGCCGCGCAATTCCAGATCGCGCCGCAGCTCTTCGGCATTGACCAGGTTGCCATTGTGGGCCACGGCGATCTGTCCCGCGCCGGTGCGCGCCATCATCGGCTGCGCGTTCGCGAGACTGGAACTGCCGGCGGTGGAATAGCGGGTATGCCCGATGGCGGTGTGGCCGGGAAGACGAGCAATTGTTTGCGCGTCGAAGTTCTCGCCGACGAGGCCCATGGCCTTGTGGACGTGCATGGTCTTGCCGTCCCAGCTGGCGATGCCGGAGCTTTCCTGACCGCGGTGCTGGAGCGCGTGGATGCCCAGATAGGCGAGGTTCGCCGCTTCCGGGTGCGAGAAGACGCCGAAGACGCCACACTCGTCGTGGAACTTGTCGTCGTCTGAATCCGGATCCGGCGGGAGGGGCAAGTGCAAGGAGTTTGCTCCAGATAGACCAAGGGAAGGAAGGTGCGGAGAATAACCCGCGCGAGCGGCCTTCGGCAACGCCATCTGTTACCCTCCCGCCATGGCCCAGCCGTCCGATCCAGAGACCGACAAGCAAGCGCGCATCGTCGAGGCGCGCATGAAGTTGCGCGACCGATTCGTCGGCAGGATGCAGGCGACCCCGGCCGCTTCCGACGGCAAGCCTGAGGGGTCGGGGCCGCCCAACCGGCACGGCATGCCCAGGGTGCCGCCCGGCCAGAGCATCGCCCGCGGGTGGCCAGTCCTCGACCTGGGACGCCAGCCAGCAGTGCCGCTGCACACGTGGGAGCTGATCGTCGACGGCGACGTGGACGAGCCGCAGAAATTTGCCTGGAAGGACTTTGTCGCCTTGCCGCAGACAAAGGACGTCAGCGATTTTCATTGCGTGACGACCTGGTCAAAGCTGGACGTGCCCTGGGAGGGCGTACAGCTGTCCACGATTCTGGCGCTGGCGCAGCCGAAGATCGAGGCGTCTCACCTGCTCTGCCATGCGTATGACGGATATACCGTCAATGTTCCGCTCGAAGAGGCCTTGAAGGATGACGTGCTGCTGGTGCACACGGCAGAAGGCCAGCCGCTGACCACGGAGCACGGCGGGCCGGTGCGGATGATCACGCCGCAGCTCTACGCATGGAAGGGGGCGAAGTGGATTCATCGCATCGAGGTGCTCAGTCGCGATCGGCTCGGCTTCTGGGAACTGCGCGGCTACAGCAACACCGCGCATCCGTGGCGCAACGATCGGTACTCGTAGCCGCGGCGCTGGCGCTGGTTTGCTTCGAGCCATCCCAGACTGCGCACGCCGCCGGGCGGCAGAACGTCATTGAATATGTCCATGCGCAGCTGGCGCGCGACAGCTCGTTGTCGCAGCCGCAGCGCGACACGCTCGAGCGGGCCATTCACGACACCTTCGCCAACTATGCTTTCAATGTCGTCAACCCGGAAAAGCCCGAGGACGTGCGGGCGCTGCTGCACATCATCGCCGAAGGGACGCTTGACGACGCCACCCCTGAGCGCATTGCGCAGGTCGGTTTCGCGGCCTACCAAGCCATCTGGCGCGGCGCGCCCGCCGAGGCGGTCGACGGCATTGCCTTGTATGGATTCCAGAAGGCAGTGCCGGCGGACAGCATCGCCGCGTGGGCCAATGGCTACCGCGAGGCGGTGCAGGCCGGGGTGCCGCCGGAGGTGGTCGCCGACGTCATCCACAGCGCCATGGCGCGCGAGTGGGACGACCGGACCTTCAATCAAATCAAGCAGGCATTTATAGTCGCGGCGCAGAATCGCTGGGACGTGCGGCTCTACGCTTCTTATATGCTCGCCGGAATGGAGAAGGATCCCGGGCATCCGGGCGCGCTGGAGGCGGCGGCGCAAGCCACTTTCCTGAGCGCCGCGCGCCGGCACCAGCAGCCGGTGGTGCCGGAGTACAAGGGCGTCTTTGCCCTGGAGTCGCCACCGCCCCCCGCGGTCCGCGGCGGGGGTCCCGCTCCGCGAGTCGATCCGGTCGCCCCCGATGGACCTGGAAACCCGCTCCCCGCGGACAAACTCGTCGATGCGCCGCCCGCGGACAGACCTGTCGAGGTGCCGCCCGCGAAGCATAAGCAGAGTCCACGCCATGGACACCGCACGCCGGCCCCGGCCGTCGATGTTCCGGTCACGCCGCCACCGCTCGCGCAACAGCCCGGCGCATCTTCGCGGGCGCGGCCCAACTGGCTCGAGCTCGATCGCGCCGTCCATTCCTATGTCGGCACTCCTTATGTCTGGGGCGGCGTCACGCACGCGGGAATCGATTGCTCCGGATTGACCATGAGTTCCTATCGGGAGATCGCGATTGGCATTCCGCGCGTCTCGAAACAGCAATGGCAATCGGGCGCGCCGGTCGCGAAAGAGGCGTTGCGCGAAGGCGACCTGGTCTTCTTCGATACGCTCGGCAACGGCGTCTCGCATGTGGGAATGATCGTGGACGCCTTGAATCATCGGCTGGTGCATGCATCGTCGTCCCACGGGGTGATTGAAGCCGACTTCAACAAGAAATGGTTTCAGTCGCGCTATCTCGGCGCGCGAAGGATCGGCCGCTGAAGCTCTTCCGCCTGCTGGGCCTGGTGCTGCTGGCGGGCACGCTGCTGTTGCTGGCAGTTCCGCTGGGGCGTCGCGGGCCGTCGCCACAGCCTTTGCTGGTCAATGGCCGTGCGGCGCTCACTGTCGTTGGCGAGGGATCGCTGCGCGCGGGCGCGGCACAAGTGGCTCTGCCTTCGCGCGCGCCGATGGCGGGATATCCCGCGCGCGGCACCGGCTCCGGGGGGCCGCTCTATGCGCGGGCGCTGGTGCTGGAGGCGGGCCCGGTCCGGCAGATCATCGTGTCGCTCGAGACGCTCCTGGTGCCCGGACCGCTGGAGGAAGCGCTCGTGCGCCGCGCGCAACTGGCACCGTCCGCGTGCCTGCTCCTGACCGCGACGCATACGCATTCGGGCGTGGGAGGCACCTGGAGAAACGCGCTGGCCGAGTTCGGCGGCAATGGCCGTTATGACGCTCAGATCGAGTGGGCGGTGGTCGAGGCCGCGGCGCGGGCAATCCATGCGGCCATTGCGGCGCTGGGGCCTGCGCGGCTTTCGTGGAATCAAATGGATTGGCCGGCGGGGCCCGCCGAGCCGCGCAGCGCGGGGCCGATCGATACGACGCTCACCGCGCTGCGCATCGAGCGGCCGTCGGGCGCGCCCGTCGCGACGGTGATTGATTACGCGATGCACCCCACCATGGAGCCGCGCAAAAGCGCGCGGCTCTCGGGCGATTGGCCGGGTGCGCTGTCGGCCGCACTCGAGGTCTCGGGAAATGTTGCGCTGGTCCTGCAGGGCGCCTCGGGCAATGCGACCTGGTCGCGGGGCGCCGGGACGGAGCAGGCGATTGCCGCGCGCATCGCCACGGCCGCGCAGGCGCTGGTTGAGCGCACCCAGCCGGGCTCGACCGCGTCTGCGCTTCAAAAGGACGCTGCCGGGGGAGCGCGCGTCCAACTCGGCTGCGAGGTGCGGCTCTTGTCGCTGCCGCCGGCGCAGGCGGCCCCCGGCGTACCGTTCTTGCTGCGAAGAGGAGCGGGCAATCTCATTGCCTTGTTCGCGGAATCATCGGCGCTGCGGACTACGCTTTTGATCGACGGGCTCACGCTTCTGGGCGTGCCGGGTGAGCCGGTGGGGGCACTCGCGCAGGCGGCCCGCGCGGGCGCTGGGGGGAAGGTCGCGATCGTCGGACTCTCCGACGGCTATATCGGTTATATCGAGCCACCGGGTGGCACCGGCGAGGCAGCGCGGACCTATCACGGGCCGGGGCTGGCGGAATCGCTCGGGCTATGGAAGCAGGCGGCGCAATGAAGATCAGCGACGAAGCGAAAGAAGCCATCGAGTCGGGCCGCGCGGTGGCGCTGGAGACCAGCGTCATCGCGCAGGGCCTGCCGCCGCCTGCCAATCTGGAAGCCGCGCGCCGCTGCGCTGCCGCGGTGCGTTCCGCCGGCGCAGTGCCGGTTCCGATCGCCTTGATCGCGGGAGAGATCATTGTCGGCGCGAGCGACGCGCAGCTCGAGCAGCTGGCTGATCCGCAGCGTCGCCCCGCCAAGGCCGGCTCGCGTGACCTGGCCGCGCTCGCTGCGGCGGGCCGCGATGCCGGCACCACTGTCAGCGCCACCTGCCTTGTCGCCGCGCGCGCGAGGATTCGCATCTTCGCCACCGGCGGTATCGGCGGCGTGCACCGGCGCAGCAGCTTTGCAGAGCCGGCCGATGTCTCCAGCGATCTGATTGAGCTTTCGAGACAGCGAGTCTGCGTGGTCTGCGCGGGGCCGAAGATCATCCTTGATTCGCCCGCCACGGCCGAGCTTTTGGAATCGCTGGGAGTGCCTGTCTACGGATATGCAACCTCCGAGCTGCCCGGCTTCTTTACCGATACCACCGGCATTGAGCTCGAACATCGCTTCCAATCGGTCTCTCAAGTGGCCCGGGCCTTGCGCACGCACTGGGACATTCTCGGTTCTCCCTCCGGCGTCCTTTTGGCCGTCCGTCCTCCGGCGCCACTGCCGCGCGCCGAGGTGGAAGCAGCGTTGGCGCCGGCGCTGCGCGAAGCTCACGACCGCAAACTGCCGGGAAAGCAGGTCACGCCATTTCTTCTTGCGGCGTTGTCCAAAGCGACGGGCGGCCGCACCCAGACTGCCAACCTCGCGCTGCTGGAACGGAATGCGCTTTTGGCGGGTGAGCTCGCTTGCGCGCTGGCCCCCCTCAGTCAATCGTAAACGGGTCGGGCTTTGAATTCAGTCGTCGCGAGGTGAAACCAATAACCCCCTGGAGATCCCCCGCCGCCTTGACGGGCGAAGACCGGTCCGAGGACTCGATTGAGCCCCGCCTGTCCGGTCGAGTGCCGGACATCAGGCGCGGCTTTTTCAATCAGGTCACCGTCAATCAGTTCCAGCCGGCGCTCCTCCGGCGCGGCGAGCCAGTCAGCGATTGTCTTCTTGTCAGGCGGGTACTCAGCCGTCAGGTTGATAATATCGCGCAGCTCAAGCTGGCGCGGCCGCGCGCTCCAGCCGATCGCGGATGGCGTCCCAATCGGCGCCGGCCGGGATCTGTTCAATCAGGATGGTCGTGCAATCAGCATCTTCCAGCTCGCGCAGGGCCGCATAGAGTTCGCGCGCATACCCTGCGGGAGTGGCCGGCAAGCGTTTGACCAGCACGGCCGCGATTTCTTCTGCCGGAGCGGTGTGCAAAAGAGCGCCAACCTGGCCAGCCTTCGCGGCCGCGGCGGCGAGGCCGTCGGCATCCACCAGCCGGACCACTCCGGCAGGCGCGTAATGGCGCCGCTGCATGCCCGGAGAAGGAGCGACTAAATCAGTATGGTGTCCCCGCATTTCCCGCGTCTCGACGGTGCCGAGGAGCTCTTCGAGTTGAGCGAGCGGGACCGCGCCGGCGCGCAGCAGGAGCGGGCGGGGCATGAGTGCGATGACTGTCGATTCGATTCCGACAGCGCAGCGGCCGCCGTCCAGCACCGCGTCGATACGTCCATTCAAGTCGCGCAGGACGTGGGCCGCGGTGGTGGGGGAGATATGCTCCGAGCGATTGGCGCTGGGGCCGGCCAGCGGCGCGCCCACCCGCTGCAGCAACGCGCGCGCGGCCGGATGCGAGGGCGCTCGCACTGCAACGGTGTCACCACCGGCAGTGACCTCATCAGGCACCAGCGCGCTGCGCGGCAGGACCAGCGTCAAGGGTCCGGGCCAGAAGCGCGCCGCGAGCTGCTGCGCCTCCAGCGGCCAGCGAGCGCACAGCGGCCGCGCGTCGTCCTCGCCGAGAACATGAACAATCAAGGGATTGAATGAAGGTCTCCCTTTGGCCGCATAGATGGCGCGCACCGCGAGCGGCTCCAGCGCCAGCCCGCCCAGGCCATAGACGGTCTCGGTGGGAAAGGCGACCAGCCCCCCGCGTTTCAACAGCTCTGCTGCCTCGTCGAGGTCGCGGGGCGACCGCGCACTGAGCAGCCGCGTGTCCATCAGGGTGCGCCCGCGTGGCCCTCGAGAGCGACGGTGTGGATCGATTGTCCCATCAGCTTCGGTAGTGCCCCGGCCCAGGCGGCTTTCAATGCAGCGACAGGCGCACTCAACAGCTCGCGGCCAGAAGCGGTAACGACCAGCGCGGGCCCGCCCACCTCTCCGAGCTCGGTCAACCCGGCGTCCTTGCAGAGCGCCTTGATCCGCGCGGCATCGGCGGCGCGATAGGCGATCAGGATTCGTGAAGCGTCCTCCCCGAAGAGCGCATGATCGGGCCGCAGCGTGCCAATCTCGATCGATACCTTGCAGCCCAGATCGCGCCCGAAGCAAAGCTCCGCCAGCGCGACCGCGAGCCCGCCGTCGGAGCAGTCGTGGGCCGTGCGGACCAGGCCGGTCCGCACCAGCGCGCGCACCGCGGCCTGGACCGCCTTCTCGCGACCGAAGTCGAGCGGCGGCGGCATGCCTGCAATGCGCCCATGCACCGCGCGCAGGTATTCGCTCCCGCCGATATGCCCATTGCCGATCCCGCCAATCAGTCCGATGCGCTCACCCGCGGCGAGAAAGCTGCTGACCGCATTGCGAGAACAATCATCCACCAGTCCGACCATTCCAATGGTGGGGGTGGGAAAGATGCCCTTGCCTTCGGTCTCATTGTAAAGGGAAACATTCCCCGAGACGACCGGCGTCCCCAGCGCAGCGCAGGCGTCGCCGATGCCCAGACAAGCCTGCTCCAGCTGCCACATGATCTCGGGGCGCTCGGGATTGCCGAAGTTGAGGCAGTCGGTGATGGCCAGTGGCTCGCCGCCCACGCAGGAGACGTTGCGCGCCGACTCGGCCACCGCGTGCGCGGCTCCCAGGCGCGGCTCCAGGTACACCCAGCGCGAATTACAATCGATTGAAATGGCCACGCCGCCTTCGCGCTGGCCGGTGAAGCGCACCACCGCCGCGTCCCCCGCGCCCGGCCGCACCACGGTTCCGATGCGGACCATATGGTCATATTGCCGATAGACCCACTCCTTGGAGGCAATGGTCGGCGACGAGAGCAGCGTCAACAGCGCTGCGCCCAGCTCCGGCAGCGGCACCGCCGGCGTCTTCTGCAATTCATCCTGCGTGGCGGGGCGCGCGCGCGGGCGGTCGTAGAGAGGAGCCTCGTCGGTCAAGGGCGCAATCGGCAAATCACAAACGATGGCGCCGCCCGACTTGAGCACCAGCTTTCCCGAGGCGGTGACGTGCCCGACCACCGCGTGCGACAGGTCCCACTTGTCGCAGATGGCCAGCACCTCGGCTTCGTGGCCCTTCTTCGCCACCAGCAGCATGCGCTCCTGCGATTCGGAGAGCATGACTTCATATGGCGTCATACCCGTCTCGCGGCGCGGCACCAGATCGAGATCCAGTTCCAGACCCGAGCCGGCGCGCGAAGCCATCTCGACCGAGGACGAGGTCAATCCCGCCGCCCCCATATCCTGGATACCCACCAGGCAATCGGTCTTGAAGAGCTCCAGACAAGCCTCGAGCAGCAATTTCTCGAGGAAGGGATCGCCCACCTGCACCGTGGGGCGCTTCGATTCCGACGATTCATCAAACTCGGCCGAGGCCATGGTGGCGCCGTGGATGCCGTCGCGGCCGGTGCGCGCGCCGATATAGATGACCGGATTGCCCACGCCGGAAGCGGTGCCGCGGAAGATCTTGTCGGCTTTCAGGATGCCGAGAGTGAAAGCATTGACCAGGCAATTGCCGTCATAGCTTGAATCAAAGGCGACCTCACCGCCCACCGTGGGAACGCCGATACAGTTGCCATAGCCCGCGATCCCAGCCACGACGCCTTCGAGCAGCCGTGCCGTCCTGGGATGCGACGGGTCGCCGAAGCGCAGCGAGTTCAATGAGGCGATGGGCCGCGCGCCCATGGTGAAGACGTCGCGCAGGATGCCGCCTACTCCGGTGGCCGCGCCCTGGTACGGCTCGATGTAGCTCGGGTGATTGTGGCTCTCCATCTTGAACGCGACCGCGAGCCCTCCGCCCACGTCCACCACGCCTGCGTTCTCGCCGGGGCCTTGCAGCACGCGCGGACCGCTGGTGGGGAGATTCTTGAGAAACCTGCGCGACGACTTGTAGGAGCAATGTTCGCTCCACATGGCTGAGAAGATTCCCAGCTCGACCAGGTTGGGTTCGCGGCCCAACGTCTTGACGATGCGCTGGTACTCGTCGGGCGAAAGCCCGTGCTGCTGGATGATCGCCGGCGTGTGAGCTTCCATGGGGCCGAGCACCTTAGCAAAAGGGCGGCACAAGTGGCGGCGAGCAAAGACCAAAGGCGCCCTGCCGTTGCGAAGGTGCTCGCCAGCGCTGCACGCCTTGGCCTAAGTTCGCACCCGCATGGAGCGCGTGAAGAAGGTCCGCAAGTTCGCCGCCCGTCGCCTGCTCGGTATCCTCTCTCGCAAGAAGACTCTCTACTCGACGCGCCGGCTGGTGGAGGCGACCCGCGCGCGCGGCTACCAGGCGCGCATCATCGACGTGCTCAAGTGCAATCTCGTCCTCGCGACCGGCCACCCGCGTCTCTTCCACGATGGCGTCGAGGTAACGGGTCTCTCGGTGGCGCTGCCGCGCATCGGTGCCAGCGTCACCGCGCACGGCCTCCATGTCGTCCGGCAGCTGGAAGCGCAGGGCGTGCCGCTCGTCAACAATTCGGTCGCCATTGCGCGCAGCCGCGACAAGCTGCGCGCGCTCCAGTTGCTGGCGGGCGCGGGCGTCGATATCCCGCGCACCGTGCTGGCGCGAGGCGGCGGTGATGTCGAACTCCTGGTCGAGCAAGTCGGCGGGCTGCCCGCCATCCTCAAGCTCATCCAGGGAACCCAGGGCGTGGGGGTGATGATCGCGCACAGCAAGGCCGAGGTGGAGAGCATTCTCTCGACCATGTGGAACCTGGGGCAGGAGATCCTGCTGCAGGAGTTCATCGCCGAGAGCCGCGGCGTCGACGTGCGCGCGCTGGTGGTGGGCGACCGCGTGGTGGGCGCCATGCGGCGAGAGGCGCGGACCGGCGAGTTCCGCAGCAACCTGCACCGGGGCGGGGCGGGCACGCCGGTCGTGCTCGGCACCGATTTCACCGCCGCCGCCGTGCGCGCGGCACAGGTCCTGGGGCTCGAAGTGGCAGGCGTGGACCTGCTCGAGGCGAAAGGCGGGCCAAAGGTGATGGAAGTGAATTCGAGCCCAGGCTTCGAGGGACTGGAAACGGCGACCGGCCTGGACATCGCGGGCGCGATCATCGGACACGCGGCAGACCTCGCCGAGGGGACACGCCGCGCGATGGCGCTATAGTGGTGTGTAAGGAGGACGCATGGTTCGCACCGCCGCCGTGCTGGTCTCGGTAGCCCTGCACACGGTTGCCGTGCTCGCGGCGGTGGGCCTTGCCGAGGAGATTCGTCTCCCGATCGTTCTCGAGTCTGGAGCCCCGTCCGTCGGTCCGATTCGGGTTCTCGTGCCATCGAAGCGTCCCCTCGCGCAGCGGACAGGCGCGCCTGCAGAAGAGATTCATCACCCCCGCAGCGCGGGCACCATCGGCCGCGGGCTGCGCACCAACGGCCGGCCGCAATTCAGCGAGACTGTACTGGTCGAGGCTCGGCATCCCTCGCCTTCGCCCGCTGCCGCACCGTCGCCTTCGCCCGCGCTTTCGGACGGCGAAAGCTCCCGCCGCAGGCCGGGCCGGGCAGACCGATTGCCTTGGTCCGCACTGCTGATCGTTGGATCCGGCGAGGCCCGCGCGCCAGCGCCTTCCGAGTTCTGCGTCCCGCGCGCTCCCGCCATGCCCGAGGCCGCCGTCGAGCAGGACGTGAGCGGCCGCGTGGTCGCGCGCTACGATGTCCTGGTCACTGGCGAGGTCGGTGCTATCGAGTTCATCAACCGGCCGCCGGAAGCGCTGGCGGGCGCGGTCCGCGACTGGCTGCGGGGCTGTCTGTTCGAGCCCGCGATGCTCAACGGACACCACGTCCCCGTGCGCCAGGAGCAGTCTTTCCTCTTTGTGTTGCAGTGAAGCGGTCGTGCGGGCGAGCGTCTCTAATCCGAACCTGAAATGGCTTGATCGGGCGCCGCCGCGTACGCGATGCTTCCCCGCATGGCGATCCGCATTGGAGGGGGCAGCAGCGCGCCGTTTTACCGCGCGACCGAAGAGTCTGGCGCGGTAGAGATCGTGCTCTACCATGACGTTCTCTGCTCCTGGTGCTACGTGGCCGACGCGCGGCTCGACTTCCTGCGCGACGAATACGGCGCCAGCATCCGGTGGCGGTTTCGCCCTTATCCGCTGCGGCCGGAAAATCAGTTGCCGGACAAGAAGCAGCGCGCCGTTCTGGCCCGGCACTTCCGCCGCGTTGCAAAGGAGTCCGAGGGCAAAGGGGTGAAGCCGGATCTCTGGTCAGGGCAAGATCCGCCCTCGAGCAGCCTGCCTCCGCTGGTGGCGCTCGAAGCCGCGCTGCCGCAGGGCGAGCACCTGCAGCACGAACTTTTGCGTGCCATGCGCAAGGCCGCTTTTCTCGACGGCATCAATGTCGCGCGGCGCGATGTGCAGCTCGAGCTGGCGTCCCGCGTGGGGCTCGATCTGCACTGCTTCCTCGAGCGGTTGGACGACCCGCGCACCGCGCAGTCGGTCAGCGACGCGACCGGCGAGGCCGACGCGCTGGGCATCAAGGGCTGCCCCGCGCTGGTCATCGGCGGCGAGTGGCTGATGCAGGGGTGCCGCGAGCTGTCTGAGTACCGACACGTCATCGACAAGTACCTGCGCGAGCGCGCGGTCAGCATGCCCCTGCGCATGATGCACTGATTGGGGACACCACACGCAACTCCCCGTGCCAACCTTCAAACTTGGCACGAGTTGCGTAGGGTTTCCCCGGCACGGGCGTGAGACAGCGCGCAATGCTCGTCCTCGTGACCACCTCGCGGGTGACGCGCACCGACCCCTACGACGCGCCGCCCTTTGTCATCGGCAATGGCACTTCCGCGGCCTCGCTCGACGTCATTGCGTTCCAGGTGGCGGCGAGTCTCTGACCACGCTTTCGTTCCCCTGTGCAACAGCCCACCCCGCGAGCGCCCTTTTGTTATGATGACGAACATGGCCCCTGTACTCGCGTCGCTGCTCATTCTCGCCGGCCTCGGCTTCTTCTTCTGGACGATGTCGTATCGGATCCGCCCGCTGCTCTTCGCCCGCAAGGACGTCCGCTGGGACGAGCCGGCCGCGCGCACGGAAAAGCTGCTCGAGTATGGCTTCGGCCAGAAACGCATGCCGTCCAAGCCCGAGCGCGCGGCCGGCATGGCGCATATCTGGATCTTCGTTGCCTTCATCATCGCGCAGCTCGGCACGCTGACCTCGTTCGGCCTCGCCTACGACGCTAACTTCCATCTGCCCTTCCTCGGCCATGAGGCGCGACTCGGGCAGCTCTACCTCTTCGGCAAAGACCTGGTCGATATCCTCGGCACGCTTGGCTGCGCGGTCTTTCTTTACTTGCGCGTGGTGCAGAAGAAGGAGCGACTGACCCTCTCGTGGGAGGGGACTTTCATTCTCTGCATGATCATCAGCGTGCTCTGGACCGACGTGCTGATCGACGCAGCCGTCCTCGCCAGGAGCGCTGGCCCCGTTCCCTGGTATCTCCCGGTCTCGGGCCACGTCGCGTCTTTCTTCCTCTATGGAATGTCGCCGTCGGCCGTCGGCACTTTGATTACCACCGGCGTGCTCCTGCACATTGCCATCGTCATGGCTTTCCTGAATTTCCTGCCGCTGGGAAAGCACTTCCACATCATCACCGGACTGCCGACCGTCTATTTCCAGCGGCTGACTCCGCAGGGGCAATTGTCGAAGCTCGACCTCGAGAACAGCGAGAAGTTCGGCGTCGCCAAATTGACCGATCTCTCGTGGAAAGAGGTGCTCGATACCTATTCATGCACTGAATGCGGCCGCTGCCAGACCTATTGCCCAACCTATGTGACCGGCAAGCCGCTGACGCATAAGGAAGTCAATCGCGCCATTCGCCACCACGCGCAGGAGGTGGCGGAGGAGATGCCGCTTCCGCTGACCATGCTGCTGCGCCAGTTGAATCGCATCCAGCCGGTGGCGGGCGGGGCCGGCTCCGGAAACGGACACTCGAATGGTGACGGCGCCGGTAATGGACACGCGACCGATCCGGCGACCGGGAGCGCGGGCGCGTTCGCGAGCGGCCTGCAGCTCCCGGCCGAGATGATTGAAAAGCTGCAGCCATTGGTCGGCGATCATGGCGTTTTGCCTGATGAGACCATCTGGGCGTGTACCACCTGCGGCTGGTGCGAGCAGGCTTGTCCGGTCTTCATCGAGCAATTGCCGCGCATCATTGATATGCGCCGCAATCTCGTCTTGATGGAGTCGCGGTTCCCCGAAGCGGCGGCGCGCGTCTTCAAGGGAATGGAGACGCAGGGCAACCCCTGGGGAATGGGCAGCAACCGCCGCGCCGAGTGGTGCGCCGATCTGGACGTGCCCACCGCCGCGTCGATGAAGGAAGCCGCGCAATCGTATGAATATCTCTTCTTCGTCGGCTGCGCGGGCTCCTTCGACGACCGGCAGAAGAAGGTCTCGCGCGCGCTGATCCAGATCCTGAAAGAAGCCAAAGTCAGTTTCTGCATCCTGGGCGAGGAGGAGACCTGCACTGGCGATTCCGCCCGCCGCCTGGGGAATGAATACCTCTTCCAGGCGCTCGCCACGCAGAACGTCGAGACCCTCAATGGCTATGGGGTGCGAAAGATCATCACGCAATGCCCCCATTGCTTCAATACACTCGGCAAGGAATACCCCCAGTTCGGCGGCGACTTCAAAGTCCTGCACCACAGCGAATTGATTGCCCAGCTCATCGCCGACGGCCGGCTCAAGGTCGGGCAGGTCACGCTCGATGAGCCGGTAACACTCCACGACAGCTGCTACCTCGCGCGCCACAACGGCGTGACCGAAGCGCCGCGCCAGGCGCTGGTCTCGCTCGGAATCAAGATCACGGAGATGGACCGCAATCGCACCGAGACCTTCTGTTGCGGAGCGGGCGGCGGACGCATGTGGCTCGAGGAGACCATCGGCCAACGCATCAATCAAAACCGGGTTGAAGAGGCGGTCGCGACCATCGGCAACAAAGGCATCATCGCCACCAGCTGTCCTTTCTGTCTGACCATGATCAAGGACGGCATTAGCGAGACGGGCAATGCCGATACCATGCAGGCAAAGGACATCGCCGAGCTGGTGGCCATGGGTCTGCAAACGCGCCCGTGATCGTCACCGTGCGCGAGTTCCTGCTCGAACAGGACCTCGAACGAGCGTGTGAGTTGGGCGTGCGCGCGCGCGAGGATGACCCAGCGGTGGAACCTTTCGCGCAGCGCTTGCCGGTCATCGCCTCGGGCCCGCGCGCGTTGTTGGAGCTGTGGCAGGTGGCCGAGGGTGAGGACGGACTTTTATATGGCATCGCCTTCGCCGCCGTCCGCGAGGCGCGAAGGCGTAAGCCCAGCAAGGCCGAGCACCAGTCGCCCATGCTGGCCGGACTCTCGGCTCCCGAGTCTTCGCAGCCTTTTAGCCCCGCAGATGCGCACCTGAGCATTGAAGTTTACGGAGTGGTCGATCGCACGCTGCGGCGCCAGGGACTGGGCCGGCAGCTCTTCGAGCCTGTCGTTCAGTTCGCCCTCAATGCGCCGGGCACCACGCTGCGGGCGCGCATCCCCGAGGCGCCGCCGGCGGAGAAGTTCCTCACGGCGTTGGGCTTTGGGCAGGCGTCGGCGCAGCTGTCTCTGGCGCGCGCCGTGGAAGCGCCGGCGCCGCGCGAGACGCCGGGCGTGATCGTCAAGCCTCTCAACCGGCGCGACCGGCGCTCTACCGAAGCTTACCGAAAGTTATCGAATGAAGCCTGGGTGGACGCGCCCGATGCATTCGAGACCCGCGCCGATGAGCTTGCGCAACTGCTCGGCGACCTGGGCCGGGTATTGCTGCTGGCCGAAATGGAATCGAGACCGGCGGGATACTTGTCGGCGGTCTGGCTGGGGGAAACCCTGGCTATCGAAGAGGTCGCGGTCTTGCCGCACTATCGCCGGAGCGGAATCGGCCGCGCATTGGTGACCGCGGCACTTCAGCAAGCGCGAACGGTCCTGTTGACCGTCAGCGAAAGGAACGCGGCGGCGCGCGCCTTGTATAAAGGTCTGGGGTTTCAACAGGTGGGCCGCCGGCTGGTCTGGGAGCTCAAAGCAGCGTGAGTGTTCTCGTGCGCCGGGCGCGGCCGGAAGACGACGCGGCCATCGGTGAGGTGTTGATTCAGGGATATGTCACCGCTTATGCGCGGAAGATGCCGCACGTCATCGTCGGAGAGGAGCGCCGCGCGGACTTGCGCAACGTTTCCCAGCGCCGCGGGTATGCAACCATACTCGTTGCCGAGCTTGACGGCCGCGTCGTCGGCACCGTCGCGCTGTTTGCCTACGGCGCGCCGACCTGCGAGGCCTGGATTGCGGGCGCGGCCGATCTCCGGCACCTCGCGACCGACCCGTCCGTGCAGGGCCGCGGCTTCGCCAAGCCATTGCTCGACCAAGCCGAGCGCATCGCCCGCGATGACTTCCACGCGCCCGCCGTCTGCCTCCACGTCCGCCGCGGCAACGCCGGCGTCGCCCGCCTCTATGAATCCCGCGGCTATCTTCGCGACCCCCAGGGCGATCTCAGCCGCCCGGAAGATTCGCTCGAACTCGACGCCTACGCTCTCCGCTTTTAATCCGGGGACACCATACTCATTTCAGTGCTTCATCCAGGAACGCTCGCGAACCGAGGTGCCAGCTCTCTCGTCCGAGCGTTCGGCAAGGCGTGGTCTCTGAAGCCTTGGCTGGTCATTGTCGCCACAGCCGCCTGTGGCGCTTACGGCCTGCCGCGGTAAAGGTCACCCGACGCCGGATATCGCAACGTCGACCTGCTATTGCGCGTCGAGAACCGAGGCGAGTCGCTCCTGGTCCACCTCGGACACATCCGTGAACCGGAGGCCGAGATCGAAGCGCGCCGGCGAGCCCGCCGGCAGGGGCTCGATCCACGCGACCACTGCGTTGCAGACGATGGTAGACGAGTCGGGCAGCACCAGCTCCAGCTCGAAGTGGGCACCGACCGAGACCTGCTCGTCGGCGAAGATGCGAGCGCCGCCGAGGCCAATGTCCAGTGTCTCTCCCGCGCTGTGAAAGCGGAGGCCCGCAGGGCGGCAGAACACGGGTGCCTTCAGCCGGGGAAAGCGTCGACGATCATTTTCTTTCATGGCTCCTCTATCGGGACTTGAGCCGCGCTTCGCGAGGCGTCCGCAGCATGCGCCAGACCACCAGCGCAAACAAAGGATCGTTCAGTAGATATCGCCGCGCCAACCTGCGCGGCTCACATGCCAGCCTGTACAACCACTCGAGCCCCGCGTTGGACATCCAGCGCGGCGACCGCGTCGCGGTGCCTGCCAAAAAATCGAGGCTCGCGCCGATGCCAAGCAGCACCGCGGGAGCAAGATCGCGCTGCGTGCGATGAATGAAACGTTCTTGCTTGGGCGAACCCAGGCCGACGAGGACCAGATCCGCGCCGGCCGCCCGCACGCGCGCGACGAGAGCGGGCTCCTCGGTGCCGGCTTCGAGCCCCACGAACGGCCCCTCGGCGCCCGCAATCACAACGCCCTGCTCCGACAGCCGCGCCGCCGCCAGCTCCGGAGTGCTCTGTCCGCCGCCGAGAAGGTAGACGCGCCAGCGCCGCTCGCGCGCCCGGTCAAGCAGCCGGGGGACGAGATCCGAGCCCGAGATCTTTTCCGGCAGTGGCGTCCGAAGCAGCCGGGAGGCCCACACCACCGGCTGTCCGTCCGCGAGCGAGAGGTCGACGCTCTCGTAGGCGGAGCGCAGCGCGGCGTCGTTTTCGGCATTCACGACGTGGTCGACATTCGGTGTGAAGATCGAGCCGCCTCGGCGCTCATCAACGAGGCGCTCAATCTCGGTGAGCGCCTCGCTGAAGGTGAGCGCGTCGATCCACAACTCACCGACACGGACCCGGGCACCTGGGCGGCTTGAAGTCGCGGTCACGATTGTCAGGGAAGGCTGCCCGTTGGAGGGGATTCGAGGCTGGGCGATTTCAACTATCGAATCGAAAGGAGCGCGAGCCAGAAGACGCCAGAGCCGAGGCAGAGCAGACTCCAGACGACCATCAGGTTTTTCGGCGCAGCGACTTCGGTCATTGTGACCTCGGCTTCAAAGACGCGTACCCTAGCCTTTAGCATCAAGGAGGTGGACAAATTCGGGTCGAGGCGCTTACGGGGCCGCCGGAACAAAAAGTTGAAACCTAGCAATTCCAACTACTTGCGTCTGTGACGTTGATCCTCCGTTTGACGGTGGAACCCTACCCGCGTACACAGTCTCGAAGGGGGAGGAAGCGGTCCCACTGCATTTGTGAATGCGGGGCGACCAAGACAAGCCATGACCACTGCAAAAGTGGACGGTCCGGCTGTGATTGGCGTAGGCCGGCTCGCGCCGGGCGTCGTCTCAAGCGCGAACCTCGCCACCGATCTCGGAATCGTGCTCGCGGCCACCTTCGGTGCGCACTTGTGGAAGTGGCCTGGCCCGCTCGGAGATACGACGGCTGCCACGCTCTTATGGACGGGCCTGGCGCTCGTCTCCGTCTGGGTGGTGGTCGCGGCCGCGCTGCGCCAATACGCTTCGTTCGCTTACGATCGCACCCTGCTCGACGAAACCGCGATGTTGACCATCCAGGTGACCGCGATGGTCACCGTCCTCGCCGTGCTGCAGCTCTTCACCCACGCCGGTGGACCGCTGCCGCGAATTCCAATCTTCCTCGCCCTGGTGTGGTGCCCCACCCTGCTGTCGCGCATCTTCATCTTCCGCCCGCTCGCACGCAGAGAAGAGCCTGCCGACGAAGTGTTGGTCGCGGGCATCGGCCCCATCGCGCGCCTCACGGCCCAGGACATGCGGTCGCGCGGACGGCATCGAGTCGTCGGTCACCTCACGTTTGCGGGCGAAAGCGAGAAGGAGACAGGACTCCTGCACCGCAGCTACTCGGCTGACGGTGCTCAGTGCAGCATCCTGGGCCCGGTCAGCGAGCTGCAAGAAACCCTGCGGAAGACCCCGGTTGGCGAGGTCTATATCGCGGGCGACACGCGCAGGCATTCCGACGAGATGCAGGAGATCATCCGCGTCTGCGAAAAACTGGGCCTCCCGTTCGCCCTGCCGCCCTATGCGTTCCGGCTGGAGCGCGCGCAGGCGGTGGACACGCACCTGCTGCGGGACGGGTACCTGCATTACAAACAGGACAGCGCACGCCCGTCGCACATCGCGATGAAGCGGCTGCTCGACGTGGTCACGTCCGCCGTCGCGCTCTGGCTGCTTCTACCGCTCATCGTGATTGTCGGCGTGGCGATCAAACTGAGTTCCCGCGGCAACATCTTCTTCAAGCAGGCCCGCGTCGGCATGCACGGGCGCTCCTTCAACATGCTCAAGTTCCGCTCCATGGTGGTCAATGCGGAAGCTCTCAAGGCGATGCTCGCCTCGGCCAATGAGCAATCTGGCCCGGTATTCAAGATGCGCCGCGACCCGCGCGTGACACGCATTGGCCGCTTCATCCGCAAATATTCGATCGACGAACTGCCGCAATTGATCAACGTGCTGCGCGGCGACATGAGTCTTGTTGGACCGCGGCCACCGGTGCCTTCCGAGGTTTTGCAATACGAGGCGTGGCAGCGGCGCAGATTTTCAGTGCGGCCCGGACTCACCTGCATCTGGCAGGTGTCCGGAAGAAACCAGCTCTCGTTCGAAGAGTGGATGTATCTCGATATGCAGTATATCGACCATTGGAGTCTGGCCGGCGACTTCAATTTGCTCTTCCGGACAGTGCCCGTCGTGATTACCGGCCGTGGCGCAAGCTAGGACCGGGATCGAACCGTGGAACCTGTCAGGAAGAGCGCGATTGTTGTCGAGGACGATCCGGCGATTCGCAAGCTGCTGCGAAAGTACCTCGAAAAACTGGACTTCGACGTTCGAGAAGCAGGGAACGGCAGAGCCGCGCTTTCCCTGCTCAAGGAAGAGCAGATCCCTTCTCTCGTTTGCCTCGACGTGATGCTGCCCGAACTGAGCGGCTATGAGATTCTCGAATACATCCGCGCGACCCCCAGACTCAAGGAGGTTCCCATCTTGATCGTCTCGGCGCGCGCGCTGCCGACAGACCGCGCCTTGGCGGAGGATCTCGGCGCCAATGCCTACCTGGTCAAACCGATTCGATGGACTACCTTTGCAAGCTCGGTCAAGGAGCTCTTCAAAAAGGAGAGCGCGCAGGGAGCAGGGGATTTACCTGACTAGGTCGCTGGCAAGAAATTGCGGCCAGCGTGATTCAGAGAGACTGGCAGCGGTCGCAGGCATAAGCCCAGCGACCGGCGAGGTCCCAGCGGCGGACCTTGTCACCGCAAGAAGGACACGAGTCGGATTTGTAGATATGGACCCGCTCTGAACGAAGCCTGGGAATGGGTGATTTCCCGAACGCCGCCGGAACGGTGATGATGCGGCGGTCCCGGACGCCGCGGGCGAGCGCCTCGACAAGCCAGCTCCAGAGCGTGTCGAACTGCGCGCGCTGTAGAGTATTCGAGGGCATTAATGGATGTATCCGATTCACGAAGAGCGCCTCGGCGCGATAGACATTGCCGACCCCGGCAATCAGCGATTGATCCATCAGAGCGACCCCAATCGGACCTTTGCGTCGCAGCAGCTTCTCCCAGACGAGCCCGGGCTCGGCGTCGACGCTCAACGGATCTTCGCCCAGCCGCGCCCGCAGCGCGCGCTCCTCGCCGCGCGTCAACAGCTCGCACGCGGTCGGTCCGGTGAGATCGAGAGTCAACAAAGGCTCCGCGCGCACGATGCGCATGCGCACGGTGTCGCGCGGGGCCGGCTCGCGGCCGAGGTGCCGGCGGAACTTGCCGAAGAGCCCTAGATGCACATGCACCAGGCGCGCACCGGCATAGCGGTGGAAGAGGTGCTTTCCGTGTGCTTCCGCGCGCAAGAACTTCGTGCCGTCGAGCAACGCGGCGCACTCGAACCGTCCCTGCGGCGAGCTGACCTGCACCACGCGATTGCGCAGCTCGCGCGTGTGGTCCAGCGCCAGCCGGTGGATGGTATGTCCTTCGGGCATCGCGTTCAGCCTGCTCCCCGGGCGCTACCCGCGCACGCAAATGCGACGGGGAGCCTGGAGCGAAGTTGCACCTGAATCTATCTGGCGGGCAGCGGGGGCAACGCTTTCCCGCGCGCCACCCGGACCAGCTGCACGTGGCGCTCGTCGCGCTGCGCGACGGTCAGCTCGAGGCCGCCGATAAAGAAGCGATCACCCGTCTGCGGAATCGCCCCCGCGCAGGAGTTGAGCAGCCCCGCGAGAGTCTCGAAATCGCCCCCACCCGGCAGCGTCGCGCCCAGCGTGCGATTCACATCCTCGATACGAGTCTCGGCGCCCAGCAAGGCCGTTCCGTCAGGTCCCAGACCGGGCATCGGCTGTTCGATATCGTGCTCGTCCCGGATCTCGCCGACGATCTCCTCGAGGATATCCTCGAGGCAGACGATCCCCATGAACCCGCCATACTCATCAATGATCATGGCGATATGACTTCGCCGCTGCTGCATCTCCCGCATCAGCTCGCCCACCGGCTTGGTCCAGGGCGCGAATTGCGCGGGCCGCAGCAGGTCTTGCAGGACGATCAGCTCGGGATGCGCCAACAATGGAATCACGTCCTTCGTGTGCAGCACGCCTTTGATGTGATCGAGATCGCCATCGAAGACCGGCATGCGCGTATGACCTTCCTCGGCCAACAGGTCGATCACCTCGGCTGGGGTCGCGCCGAGAGGCACGCCAACGACGTTGGTGCGCGGGACCATGATCTCCTTGGCGGAGCGGTCCGCAAAAGTAAACAGGCCGTGAATCATTTCGGCGGACGGCGCGCCGGCCGCGCCTCCGCGGGCTTCCTCGGTGAGCAACTTTTCGAGTTCCTCCAGCGGCGGCGGCGGCGGCGTATACCGCGCCACCGCTCCGCGGTGCAGGAGCAGGGCATCGAAGAAGCGGAGCATCAGGAGCACCGGCGGCCGCAGCACGAAACACACCGCGCGCGCCGGGCCAGCGAGCGAGAGACCCCACACGAGCGGGCTCGCTGCCGCGAGCGATCGCGGCGCCAGGTCGATGATCAGCGCCACCGCGCCGGCCAGCAGCCCAGCCAATAGTTGCAGCGAGCCGCGCGAGGCGGTGTACATGCCGGCCTTGAGCAGCACGTCGCCGACCACGATGGCGCAGGCCACCGCGGCGAAGGCGAGCAGGCCGGACGAGGCCCCGCGCAGCGCAGCGGCGGTCGGCTGCGGATCCTGCTTCAGCTGGAGCAGCCAGCGGGCGCGGTGCGGATGGGCCACGCCGCCGGTTCGGATCTCGTCCTCGCCGAGCGCGATGATGGCCGCGTCGGCTGCCTGAAGCAACGCGCGCCCCGCGAGTGCCGCGCCAGCTGCCAAGAGCTCAAGCACGGGGGTGAGCCTACCAGATCCCTGGCCCCCGACCTTCGCCTTGAAAGCTGCCGCAAACGCTCCTATGGTGCGCGCCTCTGCAGCGGAGGTAGGTTCCGTGAAAGCGCGCGTCGTCGTCACGCTGAAGCGTTCAGTGCTGGATCCGCAGGGCCAGGCCGTCGGGCGAGCGCTCGCGATGCTGGGATTCGGTGAGGTGCAAGGAGTTCGGCTCGGCAAAATCATCGAGCTCGATCTCGATGCGACCGACGCCGCGGAGGCGCGCAAACGCATCGAATCAATGTGCGAGAAATTGCTCGCCAACACCGTGATCGAGGAGTACCGGGTCATCATCGATCCGGCGCCAGGCGTCGAGGCGGTCGGCTGATGCTGTTCGCCATCGTTGTCTTTCCCGGCTCGAACTGCGACCACGACGTCTATCACGTCGCGAAGCACGTCCTCGGCCGCGCGGCGCGCTACATCTGGCACAAGGATCGCGACTTGCGGGGCGCCGACGTGGTGGTGCTGCCGGGCGGTTTCTCTTACGGCGATTACCTGCGCACCGGCGCCATCGCGCGCTTCTCCCCGGTCATGGAAGAGGTCAAGAAGTTCGCCCAGCGCGGCGGCCATGTCATCGGTATCTGCAATGGCTTTCAGATCTTGCTCGAGGCGGGGCTGCTGCCCGGCGCCATGCGCCGCAATGATTCGCTCAAGTATGTCTGCCGCGATGTCTCATTGAAGGTCGAGAACGCCACGACGCCCTGGACTCGCCGCTATGCGCGCGGCGAAGTGATCAAGATCCCGATTGGCCACGGCGACGGGAACTATTACCTCGATGATGACGGCGTGAAGCGTCTGGAAGGCGAAGGGCAGATTGCCTTTCGTTATACCGACGCCCGCGGGGCCCGCGGCACGCCGGGCGCCAATCCCAATGGCTCACTCGCTGATATCGCCGGCATTACCAATGCGCGCGGCAATGTCATTGGAATGATGCCGCACCCGGAGAGGCTGGCCGAGAAGGTGCTGGGCGGCGAGGACGGACTGCGGCTCTTCGAATCCATCGTCGAGGCCATCGAGTGATGCTTTTGCTGGCGGCGCTGCTGCTCGCGATGCCGGCCGACAAGCGACTGCAGCTCTCGGTCAAAGCGCCATTGATCGAGCGCGTCGATCCGGGGACGCTCTTCATCGAGACCGAGGGAGACGTCCACGCCGAGCTTTTGCCTTCGGACGAGATACTGCTCGAGGCGAAGAAGCCCGGCGTGTCGCGCGTGTTCCTCTTCTCGAAGTTCCTGGTGCGGGTCTACGAGGTGGCGGTGGAGGTGCCGCTGCCCGCCCTCGGACCCGGCGGCTGCGCGCCGGTGATCGATGCAAAGACTTATGAAGCTTGCCGCGCGTGCATCGGCCCCGGCGAAAAGGTTGTCTTCGAACTCGAGGGGCTGCAGGCCGTGGCAAGGGCCGCACAGGTCGAGCTTTCGAAAGCTTCATTGGCGCATCTCTCGGTCGGTTTTTCTCCCTACGGGTTGAGACTCAAAGGCGCGCGCGATGAGGCGGAGCGCCGGCGCGCGCTGCGGGCAGTCTGGCCGGCGTTGCTGGGGCCGGTCCGCCTCGACAACCCTTGATTGCGCCGGACGCCCGTCTTCAAAAAAAACGTTCTCGCGCCGCTGCCGTAACCGGACCCAGCGCGCGGGCATCGCGATTCTCTGCACGGGTCGGCCGGCTCGCGAAGGGCATCGCGGAGACTGTCGCGCGGCCGTTGCCTTTGCTACCGCGGCGGATGCGCCTCGAGATGCTTCCGCGCGCCTTCGGACAGCATGTCCTCGTGCAGCCGGGCCGCGTCGCCGAAGGAGGCCTCGCCTGTGGCTCCGTCGATGAGGTGCGTGGCCAGTAAATCGAGCGCTTTTTGCGCGCCCCAGAGGCCCTCTGCAAACACGACGCGGCCCCTCGCGCGCGGCTCGCCGAGGAGCCGCGCGGTCCCGCCCGGACTCCTACGCCAACGAAAGAATCGGCTCCTGCAACGACTCGCTCGGAAGCTTCCCGATCGACAGCGTCCGCTGTGGCAGCAGCGCAGGCACTCGCGACTCTTGCGCCGTCGGCAGCTTCCACCGGCGCAGTTCGGCGACGCCGTTCTCGATGCAGACGTGCGGGAATCCTTCGCCGGCCTTGGTCCACGCCCCCAGATTGAAATAGCGCGCGCCATTGCCCACCGCCTGCTCCAGCGGCCGGTGGCTATGCCCCATGACGATGAATTTGACGTCGAACACCTGGGCCACGCGGCGCGCGGCCTGCAGCAGCATCGGGTGCGCGTCGGTGCGGCGCTTGCCGCCCAGCAGCGCATTCAGTGCGGCAAAGCCGATGCCGACACCGGTGAGCGCAAAAGCCTTGGCCCAGAAGCCGTCCATCATCGACGACAGCAACGAGGCGGCGCCCAGGGACAAGAGCGCCAGCAGCATCCGATCCATATAAAAGAGCTGCATTGAATCAAACAGGCTCTGCTCGGCCGGCCGCGAAGCCATGGCGATCAATTGCTGCGCTTGTTTCTCGGTGCCCTGGAATTTCGCCAGCATCTGGCGTAGGTGCGGCGAGGCCACCGGCGCGATGGCCTTGTCGGCCGCCCGCCAGAAAGCGCGGGACAGCTTCAATGATTGCCGCAGGATTGGATAGAGCACGCGAAAGACCATGACGAAGTAGTCGCCCGCGATGCGCAGCGGATTGCCCGCCTTGAGCACCCAGTCGAGGTACTCCTTCACGCCCCAGGTGTCGGCGTCGTCCATGTCCACCTGCTCGGAATAGCGATTGACGAAGTAGCGGACGACAAGTGAACTCATTGGCAGGTTCATTTCGCCAGCCGCCTGCCGGTGCTCGTCGAAGAAGCCGTCCTGCACTGAATAATGATCGTGGGCATTGCCGTGCTCGGCATAGAAGAAGCCCGGCTCCAGGTAAAACCAGTCGTGAAAGACCACATTGCGCGCCAGCCGCCGCTCCATCCCGCAGCGCAGCGAAAGTTGCCGGCGGAACTCCGCCTGCACGGCAGGCCAGCGAAACTCGGCGTCGTGATTCCCACGGATGATGTGGACAGAATTTCCCTTTTGGAGAAAGCGTGCGAGCGCGTCAAAGACCTGGGGATGACGCTCGACGGTGCGCTGCAGCTTCCAGACGCACTTCAACTCCTCGGGCGCAAGTCCATCCTCGCGTTCGTCGGCGCGGACCTGGAACGGCACCTCCGCGCCTGGCGGGGGCGTCATCGTGATCGCGACGAAGTCGACGATGTCGCCGTTCAGAATCAAACGCCAGGGCTTGCCCTTGGTACGGTGCGACGCGTGGTGGTCGAGAAAGGCCGCCAGCGGCGCGTCGATTGCACGGGGCCGCAGGATCTGGGCGGGCTTCATTCGGCTCTTCAAGTCCGCCCCGAGATGCAGATCGGAGATGGCGAGCAGGTTGTGCGAACGCTCCGCCAATGATCCCCGAACGTGCCGCCACATCCTGGTCAGACCCATGAGACGCTCCTTCGAAAGGTCTCCTCCTGAGCAAGGGGCGTGCCGATGCGTAGCATTCCGGACCGACAGACCAGCCTGTCTTGTCATTGACAATCAACCGATCAATGGAGTCTGGCGTTGGGCAGCAGAAGGAGCGGTGATTAAATCAAAGCGCCTTCTCGTAGACTCGATAGGTCTTGTATTTCTTCGCGCCCATCCGCTCAATGCCGCGGTTGATCATCACGTTGTCCTCAAGGGTCCAGCCCAGCTCCCCGCCGACATAGCCGCGCCTGGCGCCGCGCTGGGCCACCTCGACATAGAGCACTGCCGCCAGCGTCCCGTACTTATGCGAAGCGCGAAATTCCTCCTTCACGCCCAGCAAGATCAGCCGCGCGTGCTTCGGCCGCGCGAACTTCAGGCGCCAGAGGAGCTTCGCCAGGTTCAGCGGCCGCCTCATCAATTCGCCGTCGAAATCCTTGACCAGCTCATTGACGTCCGGAATGGCAAAGCACATGGCCGCCGGCTTCCCGTCGACTTCAGCCACCAGTGCGATCTCGGTATCGACGAACATCTTGTATTCGGAAGCGATGATCTCGAGTTCGGCGCTGGTAAAAGGAGTGAAGCCCCAATTGCTGGACCAGGACGAATTGTAGATATCGCGGATGATATCGACCTCGCGGCGGAAATGTTTCAGGTCCATCGGCCGCACGCGCACATTCGGCAGCTTGCGGGTCCGTTCGGCGATGCGTTTGGTGCGCTCGTCGATGGAGCCAGAGGTATACCACCAGCAAAAGAAGTCCTTTGCCTTGGCGTATCCCGCGTTCTCGATCAGCGGGCCGACATAAGGCTTGTTGTGCGGCATTCCGATCCGCGGCGGGGTCGTAAAGCCATCGACCAGGATGCCTGTCTCTCCCTTCGAGTCCAGCGTCAGCGGGCCGCGCAGCCGGGTGCGGCCGTGCGCCCGCGCCCACCCTTCGGCCCGGGCGAATAGAGCACCGGCGACCGCTGGATCGTCCTTGCTGTCGAAGAAACCAAAGAAGGCAATGCCCGTCTCGGTGGGCCACTGCTGGTCGAAATCACTGTCGGTATGAGCGGTGATGCGGCCCACCGGCTTGCCGTTCTGCCAGGCGACAAAGGCCGCGAGCTCGCCGTGCTTGAGGAACGGGCTCTTCTTCGGGTCGAGCAGGCGGCGGTAGTCGTCGAGCAGCGGCGGCACCCAGAGCGGGTCGCTCTTCATGCCCAGCGTCCAGGGCATGTGCAGGAAGATCTCCTGCTCCTTCTTGTTGGCGACTTCGCGGACGTCGATGGCCATTTGAGGAGGAGCCTCTATCAGCCGCGACCGCCGCTGGAAAGGGGCCCGCGAGGTCTTCAGCCCGGCCGCAAAGCATTGCCGCCGCGCGGGCCGCGTGATACGGCAACCCGCTTTTACAACTCGCTTTTATCCTCTGCAATGCAAAGGAAGCATGGACTTACGCGACACCGTCCACCTCCCGAAGACCGACTTCCCGATGCGCGCGGCCCTGGCGGAGCGCGAACCGCAGCAGATCGAGGCGTGGCGGGCGTCAGGGCTCTACGAGCAGATCCTCGCGGCCAATGCCGCTCGGGAGAAGTTCGTACTGCACGATGGGCCTCCCTATGCCAACGGCTCCCTGCACGCCGGCCACTTCCTCAACAAGATCTTGAAGGACATGGTGGTGAAGTACCGCTCGATGAGCGGCCGGCTGGCGGACTTCGTGCCCGGCTGGGACTGTCACGGATTGCCCATCGAGCGCCAGGTGGACAAACAGCTGGGCGCGAAGAAGCGCGAACTCACTCCCGGCCAGTTCCGCCGCGCGTGCCGCGCCTATGCCGCGGAACAGGTCGACATTCAACGCCGCGAGTTCCAGCGCCTGGGCGTCTTCGCGCGCTGGGACGAGCCTTATCTGACCATGGCCTTCAGCTACGAGGCGCGCATCGTCCGCGAGCTTTCGATCATCGCCGCGCGCGGCGCGCTCTACCGGCGCAAGCGGCCGGTGCACTGGTGCTCGGCCGACGCCACCGCGCTCGCCGAGGCCGAGGTCGAGTATGCCGACAAGACCAGCCCTTCTATCTATGTCGCGTTCGAGATCACCGAGCTCGGCAAGCTGCCGGTGACGCTGGCACAAAGGCCCGGACTGGCACTTGCCATCTGGACCACGACGCCGTGGACCATTCCGGCGAATCTCGCCATCGCCGCGAATCCAGAGATTGAATACCTCGCTTATGAACTCGGCGCGCGCACGGTCATCGTCGCCAAAGAGCTGCTGCAAAGCTTCCTGAAAGAGTGCGCGCCCGGTGAGCTGAGCGACGATCCGATTCGAAAGATCACCGAAGCGCCCTCGCACGCGGCCCGCTTGCCGGCGCTGAAGGACCACACGAAGATCGTCGCCAACTTCTCCGGCGCGGAGCTGGAAGGAGTGAAGTACCGGCACCCGCTCCTGGGCCGCATTTCGCCGGTGCTGCTGGGCGAGCACCCGACCATCGAAGCGGGTACCGGGCTCGTGCACACCGCGCCGGGCCACGGCGAGGACGACTATCGAATGGGCCTCAAGTATGGCCTCGATATCCTCACGCCGGTGGACAGCCACGGGAAGTTCACCGACGAGGCCGGGCTGCCGCAGCTGGTGGGCAAGAAGGTCTTCGACGCCAACCCGCTGATTGTCGAGCTGCTGCGCGGTGCCGGGGCGCTGCTCGGGGCGCTTGAGATCCGGCATAGCTATCCGCACTGCTGGCGTTGCAAGAACCCGGTCATCTTCCGCGCCACCGATCAATGGTGGATCGGGCTCGATATCGAGCTGGGCGGGACGACCATTCGCAAGGCCGCATTGCAGGCAATCGATCAGATCGACAAGAGCGGCGGCTGGATCCCGGGCTGGGGCAAGGAGCGCATTCGCGGCATGGTCGAGAATCGCCCCGACTGGTGCGTCTCGCGCCAGCGCCAGTGGGGCGTGCCGATTCCAGTGGCTTACTGCGCGCGGGACAGGGAGGCATTCATTTCTCCTGCCTTCATGGAGCGCGTGGCGACATTCTTTGATACCGAAGGCGCGGACGCCTGGTTCGACCGGCCATTGAGTGAGCTGCTGCCTGAAGGTGCGCGCTGCGCAAAGTGCGGCGGCACCGAGTTCGAGAAAGAGACTGACATCCTCGACGTGTGGTTCGACAGCGGCAGTTCGTTCGCGGCAGTGCTCTCGCGCCCGACGCTGCAGATGCCGGCTGACCTGTATCTGGAAGGCTCGGACCAGCACCGCGGCTGGTTCAACTCGTCGCTCACCATCGGCGTCGCCACCCGCGGCGAGTCGCCCTTCAGGGCCTGCCTCACCCACGGCTTCGTCGTCGACGGAGAAGGCCGGAAGATGTCCAAGTCCCTGGGCAACTACGTGGACCCGGCCCAGATGATCAAGAAGTACGGAGCAGAGGTGGTGCGGCTCTGGGTGGCCGCATCGGACTATCGCGATGACATCCGGCTCTCGAACAACATCCTCGATACCTTGTCGGAGGGATATCGGAAGATCCGCAATACTTTAAGATACTGCCTCTCGCAGCTGTTCGACTTCGACCCCGAGTCCGATTCTGTCCCTGTTGAATCTTTACTACCCATCGACCGGTGGGCGCTGAGCCGCCTCGAGCGCTACCGCGCGCAGGTGACCAAAGCTTATGAAGCGTATGAGTTCCACCGCATCTATCACGCGACCGTGGATCTTTGCGCCACCGATCTCTCGGCTTTCTACTTCGATGCTTTGAAAGACCGCACCTATTGCTCCGGCAAGCGCTGGCCCGAACGGCGCGCGGCGCAAACAGTCTTGTATCGAATCGCCCGCGACCTCTGCCGGCTGCTGGCGCCGATGAGCTCGTTCACGGCAGAGGAGGCGTGGCAGCACTTGCCGCGCAAGAGCGTGCCGTCGGTGTTCCTGGCCGGGCTGCCCGTGGAAGACGGCTCGTTGATCGACGAGCCGCTCGAAGAAGAGTTCCGCGAGCTCGCCCAGCTGCGCCTGGTGGTCAACGGCGCCCTCGAGCTGAAGCGGGCCGCCAAGGAGCTCGGGAAGGCCAGCGAAGCCGACGTCATCCTGCGCCTGCCGGGCGACGCTACGCCGGCGCTGCGCGAGGTGGTCGAGAAGTACGAGCACCAGCTGGCAGATCTTTTCCTTTGCGCGAGCGTGACCCTCGCCGAAGGGGTCAAGCTCGCGGCGGAGGTGCGGAAGAGCACCAACGTTCCGTGCGAGCGCTGCTGGCGCGCGTTGCCCGAGGTGGCCGCGCACCCGCAAAAGCTGTGCGCGCGTTGCACCCGGGCGGTGGCTTAAATGAAGAACTCGAAGTGGAAGCTGCTGGCGCTGATTGCGGGCTTCGTCCTGATTGCCGACCAGTGGACCAAGTATCTGGCGGTCCAGCATCTGACGCGCATCGATCAAGTGGTCGGCGCGCAGGACACGGGCGCGCGCTTCCAGGCCTTCATTGCCGAGAAAGATCTGCAGGAGCGGGGGCTCTCCGATGCTCCAATCGTCGTGCTGCCCGGCTACTGGCAGTTCGTCTATGCGCAGAACCGCGGCGCGGCTTTCAGCTTTCTCGCCGGCGTGGGCGAGAAGTTCCGCGTGCCCTTCTTCTACCTGGTTTCCATTGCCGCGGTGATCTTCATCTTCTCTTATTATCGCAAGCTCACCGAGCAGCAGCGTTATCTGCAGGTAGCGCTGGCGCTGGTGCTGGGCGGCGCCATCGGGAACGCGCTCGACCGCGTCCTGCGTGGCTATGTGATCGACTTCATCGACTGGCACCTGCACGACCTGCACTGGCCGGTCTTCAACGTGGCTGACAGCGGCATCTCGGTCGGCCTCGTCCTCTTGTTCCTCGATATGCTGCTCGCGAAGAAGAGCCCGGCGGCTGGCGTCCGGGAAGCTCCGCGCGCCGGCGCGCGTTAGAGAGAAATCATGCTCCCCGTCCTGTTCAATATCGTCCTGCAACCTTCGTGGGCCATCTATGCGCTCGCCGTCCTCGCGCTGGCCATCGGCGCCTGGCAATGGCGCGGCGTCCGCCAGGCCGGTGGCACTTCCAAAAAGGCGCTCGAAGCATTTGCGACCTGGACGGCCGGCGCGGGGGTCGTCTTCTTCCTCGCCGTCCGGACCTTGGGCGACCCAGGCAACCAGGATCTGTTTCACCTGACCCGCCCCATCGTCGTCCCGCTGCACACGTACGGTCTGTTGGTCGCGAGCGCCTTCCTGGTAGCCATGCACCTGGCCGCGCGCGCCGCCGAGCGCTCCGGCCTGGACCGGGAACGCGTCATGGATCTGTCGTTCTGGATCCTGCTCGCCGCCATGATCGGCTCGCGCGTTCTTTTCATCGTGGTCAATTGGGACGAGTACGCGCACGACCCCTTGAGCATCTTCGCCTTCTGGAAGGGCGGCTTGGTGTTCTACGGCGGCTTCCTCGGCGCGGTGGCCTGTTCAATCCTTTATATGCGCAAGCACCAGATGGAATTCTTTCCCTACGCTGACGTGCTCGGACCGAGCGTGGCCATCGGGCAGGCGCTGGGCCGGCTGGGCTGCTTCTCCGCGGGCTGCTGCTGGGGCGGGGCGTGCGATGTGCACTACGCGCTCGCGGCGCGCTTTCCGCCCGACTCGCTGGCCTATCAATCGCAGGTGGCCAATCACCTGATCGAATCAGGCGCCGCCACCACCATCCCCATTCATCCGACGCAGCTCTATGAGTCCATCGGCTGCGCCTGCATCTTCCTGTTCCTGACATTCTGGCGCTCGCGAAAGCGGTTCCACGGCGAGCTTTTGTCGCTGTACCTGATGCTCTACGCGCCGCTGCGCGCTACCGTCGAAGTCCTGCGCGGCGACGAGGAGCGCGGCCGGGTGCTCAACTTCCTCGGACCCTGGGCGCGGCACGCCTGGTGGAATCTCTCGACCAGCGAGACCATCAGCGTGGGCATCTTCCTGGCGGGCGTAGCCGTTTACGTCACGCAGAGCCGCCGCGCCCTCGCGCTGCAGCAGCCTGCCGCAGCCTGATCTGGTATCGTCACTTTCGTGGCCGGCCCCAACGGATCGCAGCAGCTGCCGCAGCAGAAGCTTGCCGAGGACCTCGATGTCCTCGACGAGGACATGACCCTCTTGCAGGTGCTCTACGAAAAGTACTTTCTCGGCATTGACCGCAAGCCGCCCGATCAAGAGCGCAAGAAGGTCGGCAGCAAGATGCGCACGCTGCGCACCACGCTGGTCAAGAACACCGCCCTCAAGTTCCGCATCAATACGATGTTCGCGAAGCTGATTTCCTTCGAGCGCATGTGGGACCGCACGCTCATGGAGATCGAGAACGGCACCTACACGCGCGATGTCTTCAAAGCGAAGATGCGCTCGAAGGAGCAGGCAAAGGCGGGGGCGGTCAAGCCCGCGGTGGCGGCCGCGGTGCCCGAGATCTCGGAAGACAAGCTGCGTAAGCTTTATGACACTTACCTGGTGGCGCGGCAGCGCTGCGGCGAGCCGACCGAGGGCATCAGTTACGACTCGGTAGCCAACCGCATCCGCTCGCAGGTCCCGCAGCTGATGGAGAAGCACGGAGCGCGCAACATCGAGTTCAAGGTGGTCATCAAGGCCGGCCGGGCCGTGCTGAAGGCGATCCCGCGCACTTGACGGGCAAGCGGGCGCTCCCCATGTTCCTCGCGTTGAATGGCGTTCAAGGGGGGCGGAATGCGAGGATCGTTGGTCGGATTGCTGGTCGTCGTTGTCTCGGGCTGCGGCGCGCTGTCGGCGGAGACGCCGCGTGTGCCCTCCGAGGCGCTGGAGCGCTCCGCGCGAATGCTGCGGGCGCTCGACCGTCTCGAGGCTGACCTGCACGGGCAGTCGGCCGAGACCCATACATTCGCGGTGCTGGTCGACCGCCACGGCGAGGCGACCCAGCTCGCCTGCCAGGTCACTGACACGCACGTCCGCGAGATCGAGCGCCTGGACCTGGCGCAGCGCCAGAAGCGTCAGGAGAAGCTGAACAAGAAGCACCGCGCGATGGCGATGAACACAGCCATGGCGCCCGGCACCAAGCTCGCGTCGCGGTAAGCGACCCGAGCCCGCTCGTCGCACGAGCGCGCAATTCCCCAGCGCGCAATCCCCCTTGCCCAATCAGCGTCGGGGAGCGCAGGGGTCCGCGAGGCGGTCGTACGGTTCGTACGTTCCGAGCGATTTGAGCGGCCTGTTTTGACCGCCCGAATCGCCGATTCGTACGGTTCGTACGCTCGCCGCCGAAAGAGCCGTCCCCCCTCCGCGGGCCCGCTACTCGAAGAGCTTCTCCACCGGAACCACCAGGACGTCCGCGTCGGTCTTGGCGCCAAGCGCCAGCTTCTCGATCACCGCGTCGACCGCCGTCAGCGCCGTGGGCTTCTCGGACACCTTGCCCTGCGCGTCCTTCTGGTAGTGCATCGGAGAGGGCGTGCCGTCGAGGATGGCCTTCTTCACCTCAGCCATTCCTGGCCCGACCATCACGATCTGCAACTTCGAAGGATCGACCCGCTTGCGCCAGGCGGCATTCACCTGCTCCGCGGTGACCGAGCGCAACTGCGCGCGCCAGGTGCCGATGAAGCCGTTCGTTCCATAGAAGGCGTCGTCGAGCGCATAGCCCAGCCGGCGCGCGTCTGTCTGATCGAAGAGCAGCAGATACCCGTCGAGGAATCCCTTGGTATTGGAGACTTCCTCTTCGGTGAACGGCTCTTCGGTGAGTGATTGTTGCAGTTCGTACAGCGCGGCGCGCAGCGCGAAGAGGCGATTCTCGTTCTGCACCGGACGCAGCCAGATGCTGAATTGCTGCTGCCGCCGCGCGCGGCCCGTCTGCGCGGTCACGGCGTCGCCGCCCTCCTGCTGGAAATACTCGGCATAGGCGTAATCGCCATAGTTCAGCCCGCGGGCCTCGCGCAGGCGACTCATCAGGCGGCCATTGAATTGCCGGTGCTCCCCGAACGCGCTGCGGGCAATGGACATCGCGGCCCAGTCAGCATCTTTGTGGGAAAGCGTCCAGGGCATCCCCAATGAGATAGCGGTCGAGTCGGTGATCTTCTCGATCAATTCAATGCGCGGCCCGGTTGGCCCGGTCTGCGGCATTGGCTCCTCAACGGCGCTCTTCTCTGGCAATGTCGAAAGCGTCTTCGCGAGCTTCTCACCGAGCTGCTCCGGATAGCCGCCCGAAACGCCGATGACGAGCCGGTCCGCGGTGAACACACGGTGCGCCTGCGCCTTCAAATCATCGAGCTGCAGCGACTTGAGATCGCTTAAGTGCCCAAGCGTCAAGCGCCCGTAGGGATGATTGCGATAGATGAGCTCCCAGAGCGCTTCCTTGCCCAGATTCTCGTCGTCTCCCTGGCGCAGCCGCTTCTCGACATCGTTCACCGCCGCCTCGCGCAGCCGCCTGAATTCGGCAGGATCCCAGCGCGGGTTCAGCAGCACGTCGGTGAGGATGGGCAGCAACTTCTCGAGATTGTCTTTGTGGACGCGGGCGGAGAAGGTGGTGAGTTCCTTATCGACGCGAACGTCCACTTCGACTGCCAGCGGGAAAAGCGCATTGAGCAGCGCCTTCGAGTCCAGCGCGCGGGTGCCGCCCTCGGTCATGATGCGAGCGGCGAGATAAGTAGCGCCGGCCTGGCCAGGCGGGTCGTCGACGGCGCCGCTGCGAAACCGCAGCTGGACATTGACGATCGACGTTTCGTTCAGCGGCAGTTCGAGCAGGCCGACGCCGCCCTCGGTGCGCGTCACGGTCGGCGCGGCGACCGTGGCCGTGGTTACAGGCGCCGCACTCGTGTTCGCGCCGGCCGTCGTTTGACCCGCGCCCGTCGGGGTTGCGGAAGCCTTTGTGTCGATCGCAGGTGTTGTCTGCGCCGCGCTCGCCGTCGGTTCCCTGACCTTCTGCTGCGCGCAAGCGGCTATCACCGCTACCGCAAGCATTCCGCTGCTGATCCGCTTCATCGCGCACCTCCGCCCCTGGCTGCCGGCTTGCCAGCTGCCGCCGCCGACACCAGCGTCACCGTGGTCCGATTCAAATTCAGCAGGTTCTTTCTTACGAACGTCGACAGGTCCGCGGGCTTGAGCTGCTCAATCCGCGCATAGAGTTGATTGACGTAATCGATATCACCCGTCAGCGTGGTCGTGGTCGCCAGCAAAACCGCCAGCGAGTCGGCCTTGTCGAGCCCCATGATGTTCCCGTACTTGAGGTTCGACCGGACCGCGTTCATCCGCTTCACATCCACCTGCCCCCGGGCCAGCGCATTGACATCCTTGAGCACCGCCTGCTCCACCGTCTTCAAATTTTTGGCGTCTTTCACCCGCAGCAATACGCCAAAAAGAAACGGGTCGCGGTGGTCGTAATAAGCCGGGTCCAGTGAATCGACCAGCTGCTTGTCCAGTACATAGGTCTGGTACAGCCGGCTGGTGGGGCCGAACAGATAGGCATTGAGCAGATTCTCGGTCGCTGCGCTGGTCAAGTCGCCCGCGCTCGGCGCATGCCAGACAATGGTCAGCCGGGGCAGTGTCGGGGTCGCCCATTTGATCTGGGCGCGCGTGCTCTTCATTTGCTTCGGCTCGCTGGGGATCCTGGCGGGATCCACCTTTCCCTGCCAGCCGCCGTAGGCCTTTTCGATCCGCGCGAGAGTCGCGGCCTTGTCGAAATCCCCGACGATCACGATGGTGGCATTGTCCGGGGTGTAATAACGCTTGAAGAACTCGCGGGAGTAAGTGAACCCGCCCGGCATCGCCTTCACGTCGTCGAGAAAGCCAATCACTGTGTGCTTGTACGTATGCTTCTCGTAAGCAGTGTCGAGCACCTTCTCGAACAACAGCTCCTCGGGATTGGACGCGCTCTTCGCATATTCACCGAGGATTGCGCCGGCCTCGGTCTTGAAGCCCGCCTCGTCATAGAAGAGGTTCTGGAAGCGGTCGCCCTCGTAATCAATGATGGTCGGCAAGGCCTTGGCCGGCCCATACAGGTGATACACGGTCATATCGAAATCGGTAAAGGCGTTGGTGTTGAGTCCGAGCTTCGTGACGGTCTCGTTGTATTCCTTGCCCGGGTGCGCCCTGGTCCCGCGGAACATCATATGCTCGAAGAAGTGGGCATATCCCGAGCGTCCCTTCTCGGGCTCGTTGCGGCTGCCGACGCGCATCAGCGTGTAATAGGCGACCAGCCCTGGCGAGTCATAAGGAACCAGCACGATGCGCAGCCCATTGGGGAGCGTGTGCAGCTCGGTGGGGAACGGGAAGGCCTTGGTGGCGGGCTCGGCCGGCGCGGCGGCCCGAGCGACGGCGACGGCAGGATTCTGCGCTTTGGCGACAGCGAAGAGCGGCATCGCGATGAACGCGATGGCGAGCGGCAACAGCATGTGATTCTCCTTCCCCCGCAGAAGCGTCGAGGGCGGCGCACCATAGCCGAGCCGTTCGGCATTGCAACGACCTTAGACCTGCAGCACCGGCTTGCGCGCGTCGGCAGCCCAGAGCGAAAAGCGATGCTTGCCGGCGCTCTTCGCCTGGTACATCGCTGCATCGGCGCGCTGCAGGATTTCTTCGGCGTCTGCGGGCGACGCGTCGAAGTGTGCCATCCCGATGCTGACGCCGAGATCCAGATCCGGATAGCGATCGCCCATCCCGCGGATCCGCTGCAACAGCCGCTGTGCCAGCGCCTCAGTGGTCCCGGGCTTTGCATCGATGAACAACACCGCGAACTCGTCACCGCCGAGCCGCGCGGCGACGTCGCTCGACCGGACCGTGTCGCGGATGGCTTGCGCGACCCCGGTGAGGAATTCGTCGCCCTCGGCGTGTCCCTTGCGGTCGTTGAGCCGCTTGAAGTTATCGACGTCCAGGTACGCGACGCAGAGGGGGCCGCCACTCCTCTTCGAGCGTGCCAGTTCGTCCGTCAGCCGCTCGAGGAACGCGCGCCGGTTCGGCAGCCCCGTCAGCGGGTCGGTCCGCGCCAGCCGCTGGGCGCTGTCGAGCAGCCCGGCCAGCTGGGCATTGGCCGCGTACAGGCGCTCGCGATCGGCGCGAATGCGGACCACCATCAAGCCCATCGCGATGAGCATCACCAGCCGCGAGCCGCCGTTCCAGAGGAGGTCGCGCGTGGGTTCGCTACGACGATTCCACGCTTCTGCGAAGAACCAGGCCACGCTCGCCGTCAATCCAGCCGTGACCGTCGGCGCTCGACCCAGCCACCACGCGGCCGCCAGCACCGGCGCGACGTAGAGAAGGGCGAAGGACAGCCAGGGACCGGTCAGGTAGTCGAGCCAGCCCACCAGGGCGAGCGCTGCGACCAGCAAAAGTGCCAGGGCCGTCCGGGCCCGCTTGTCCAGCGTCATAGGTAGCCTGACTATCCCTCTTGCGATGCTCGTTCCGTTGCGATTTGTTGTCGCCAATGGACGACCGGGCGCTGGTCGCGCTCTGCGCGCAAGGGGACCGAGGCGCCTGGCTCATCCTGACCGGGCGCTATGACAAGCGCATCCTGCGGCTGCTGGCTCGCGATTGCCCCGCCGAGGACACTGAGGATTTGCGGCAGGAGGTCTATTCGCGCTTGCTCTCGAAGGACCGCGCGGCGCTGCTGCGCTTTCGCGGCGAGCATGGCGGGTCGCTGGGCTTATTGATCAGGCAGATCGCGAAAAACGTGGCGCTCGACCACGTCCGCACGCGCCGCCCGGTCGAGGAGCTGACTCGGGCGCAGCAGGAGACGCTCGCGTCCGACGAGCCGTCCCCCGAGCGCCGCGTTGCTGAGCTGCGCTGGTCCCGCTGCCTTGCCGCCGCGCTCGACCAGGTCGCGGCCGAGTCGAAGAATTCCGCCCGCGACCGCGATATCCTCCGCCTGCACTACGAGGAGAACTACACGGTCCCGGAGATCGCCGAGATGGGCCTTGGCCTCCTGCACGACGGGGTCGAGTCGCTGCTGCGACGCACGCGTGCGAAGGTTCACGCCGCGGCGGCCGCGCAGCTACGCGCCGTTTCCGACGACGCCGAGGGCCCCGAGCCGGAAGACTCTTGACGAAGGGCCGCGCTCGCGGCATACGGACCGGGCCCTCGATACGCCCGGGTAGCTCAGTCGGTAGAGCAGGGGATTGAAAATCCCCGTGTCACTGGTTCGATTCCGGTCCCGGGCACTCCAGACCTCGACAATTTGCGCACTTGCCTCGGACGGACCAGTCCGATGGGTCCGCCGGATCCGGCCGGATCTGGGGTTGCTGTTACAACTGTGCTACAGCGCGCTGGGGTCGGTTGCGGGCTTTTTCTCGCAGTCGCCTCAACGGCATAGGTGTCGATCGCCGAGCGCGCCGGGCCGTCAAGGGAAGCCTCCAGCCGCGCCGCGAGATCATCGTCAGACGACGCCCACAACTCCATGACGGGGTACTCGCCGATGCGAACAAACAAGGGCCCGTGCGAGTGCTCGGATCTCTTCGCTTTGATGGCATCCTTCAATTGATCGTTGCTGTATCTAGAATGGGATGTGGGCAACCTGTCGCAATTGCCGCATTCCTTGGATGTGTGAGCCTGACAAGACCTCCTCCTGAATGCCCCCGGCGCCTGCATCATGATGTCCATGACCTGCTTGATCCGCGCGCCCGCGACCTCCGCGCCGCACAGCACCCTCCTGAATCCCCGGCGCCAGCATCAGCAAATCCATGATCTGCGTGACGAGCGCCCGCGATAGGCGCCCCAGCCGATCAGAACCATCTCGCTGACCGACCTCGCCTGGGCTCTGCTGCGAAGGACGATACGCGCGAGTCAACGCGCCTGCTCGACGAGGCGCGCGTGAACCGTCCCTGCGATACCTGGAGGGAACTCCGCGCGAAGCAACCAGGTGGATCGACACCTGTCGGTCCCTCGCGCTGCTGAAGCTCGCACATCAATCAAATTCGAAGTCAGAATGCGGTCCTGGGCGCGAGGCTCCGGTCGTTACTGCGCTTCAGCGCGGCTCACTGGCTCGCGACCGCTGCCTGCGCGCGGACCACGCCCTGCCCGAGATCCGCCAGCATGTCGCCGCGGCCGACGAGATCCTCCGCGCCGCCGCGGTCGAGGATGACCTTCGAATTGACCGCGCTCGCGACGCGCAATGCGATCTTGCCGCCGAGGTTCGCTTTCAAGACCGGCGGCACCGTCTGGCGGTCGGGCCGCTGGGTCGCCAGCACCAGGTGCACTCCCGCGGCGCGCGCCTTCGCGCCGAGCCGGCCCACCGCGGTGCAGAATGCTGCCGACGCCTTCTTCTCCGCGGTGAGGTCCTGGAATTCGTCGATGACCACCACGTGGCGCGCGAGCCTTTGCGTGGTCGAGACCGCTTGATTGTATTCGTGCAGATCCGAGACCCCCTCCTTCTCGAACTGCGCATACCGTTCTTCCATCAACTCGACGTAGCGCTCGATGCAGGGCATGGCGTCATCGATGCTGTAGAGCAGCGGACCGTCGAGGTGCGCCCCCAGCGCGGCCTGGAATCCGCCGCTCGTGAAGGTGACGCGCTTCGGGTCCAGCAGCGTGATCCGCAATGACGACGGATCGTGCCAATGCACCAGACTCGCTACGATCGACCGCAGCAGCCAGGACTTGCCGCTGCCGGCCTGCCCGCCAATCAAGAGATGGGGAGTCGCGGAATCGGAGAGATCGCAAGTGACGATCGCACCGTCAGGCTGCTCGCCCAAGACCAGCCGGCCGGGGCGCTCCGAGAGCCACTCGCGCCTGGCCTCGAGGAGCTTCGCCAGCAGCACCGGCCGCGGGTGGGCGCGCTTGACCACGAATGAGCGGCGAGGCCCATCTTTGACATAGCTCGCTTCGCAGACCTTCACGGAACTCAGCCGGTGACAGACGTCGAGCGCATTGCGATCGAGTTGGGCCAGCGACCCGCGCGGCCGTGAAATGAAGATCTGATAGATGGTCGGCCCGACGACAGGCGCGGGCGAGACGGCCGTGACCCCGTCCTTCCGCAGCTCGTCAATGATCCGCTTCTGGATCGCGAGGGCCTCGCGCAGCCCGTCCTCGTCGGAGGACGCCGCGGTCGGTGGCTGCACCGGAACCGGCGCCGTCATGCCGCCTGAGGCCGCCGAACGAGGGCGCGACGCGGCCATGGGCGGGTCGTCGCGCGCAGGCAGCCGGCCCGGGTAAAGCTCGGCGCAATCGGTCGCGACCGGACAGGCGGCGCACAGGTCGCGCCGCACGGTCGCGGGCGCGCTGTCCGGGTCGTCCAGCCAGCGCGCCATCCGGCTGAGCAGCGGCACGAGCTGCGTGCGCACCATCTCGTCGGCGCGCTCCTCGCGGACCTCCACGACCGTCAGCGCCGGATTGAACCGCAGGATGACCGGCCGTGCCGAGATCCCCTCCGCGCGCTGAAGCAACTCGCGATAGAGCGCCACCTGCGCGCGATCGACCGCTTCGTTCTCCTGGTCGGTGAGTTTGTATTCGATGACATCGATTCGCTCGTCGCCCAAGGCGTGAAGCGCGTCGATGCGTCCGGTCAGCAGCACGGACGCTTCGGGGAGGTGCGCCTCCACGGAGCGCTCGCCGGCGCGCAGCAGCGAGCGAAGCGCCGCGGCAGGCTCGCCCTTGCCAATGCGCTTGGCCAGATAACCCGCGAATTGTCGCAGCGCTTCTGCGAGGTCGTCCACCTCCGCCGGCATGCTGCGATAGGAGGGATCGCGCTCGAGTTCCTCAATCAGGAAGCCCAGGATCCAGCGAGCGATTGCCGCCGCGGCTTCGTCGCCTTCCCGCAGTCTCGCGATGTAGTCAGGCGGCGCATCGACTGTCTGCGCGAATCGATCGACCACGCGGTGGAAGGTGCCGCCCAGGCACGACGACCCGACCGGGAACGTCACCTGCCGGTGGAGGCGCCTCCCGATGGTGAAGACGCGAGGGCAGCGCAGGGCGTTCCGGACCTCGGTCACCGAGACTCGCGCGGTCATTCTTCCACCCAGCGGACGATGGCGTCGCCGATGAAGGCCACGCTCTTTGACGAGCCAAGCTCGCGCAGCACGTCGGCGCGGTTCGCATGCGCCTCCCGAATCAGCCGCTCGAGCGACATCACCCGCAGCGCGCGGAGAATGGCAATGGCCCCTGCGGCCGAGGCGGGATGTTTCTCAAGCACCGTCGACTCCGGTTGCTGCTCCTTTGGCGTCGCACCGCAGAGCGCCTGCGTAAGGGCCCAGCCGCGCACCTCAAGCTTCGCGCGCGCCCATCCTTTCACGGCCTCGAACGCGAGCGACTTGCCATCGCGTCCCGAGACGTCTCCCGATCGCGCGTCTTTCAACAGCTTGGCAAGCGCGAGCATATTCACCGCTTCGTCTCTATCGAGCCATTGCCAACCGACCGAAGGAGCCTTGCGGAACGATTCCCACTGCGCGCGCGTCTGCTTCCAGGTCGGAGGCCACTCGCGCCAGCGCTCTCGCAACGCCACGACGCCCCCTGGCAGGCCCGCGAGCGTACGCAAGAACGCCAGCACCGAGGCCGGGTTCGCCTGATTCAAGATCGCGATGAATGCGGGACCTTTAGGCTGCACCATCCGCAACAGGTTCGGCCGCTCGATCTTGATCGGTCCGAGGTCAGGCAGGAGCGAAGCCAGCGCAACGAATCCCTCGAGAAGAAAAGCCATCTCCGGACCGTGACCGGTGAGGGCCATTTCGTCGATATGATGGCGGGCGAAGGCGAGGCAGCCCTCCCACGCCGCGAGGCAGGCGTCGTCCGGTGGCTCCGCGGCCTTCTCCGCCGGTGCATTGCCTTCCAGAGCTTCACGCAGCTCCTCCAGGAGCATTCGGGGCGTGAGGCCCACTGTGTCGCAGAGCGTAGCCAGCTGGCCGTCGGTCAGCGGCGAGGCCACGTTCTTGAGCCAGAGCTCGACCAGCGCGCGGCGTTCCGACGGCGTCGGCAGCAGAAGCGGTATTCGCCTTCCGATCACGCGCGATCGCTGTGACGGGCCGAACCTGCGCTCGATGTTCGCGTCCCACTCGGTGCTCAGGCCCATCTGCACGATCACCAGGTCGCGCACTACGTCCACCAACTCCGCGATCAGGTTCCCATAGGCGATGATGCGCGAGCCGCTACCGCCGGGATCAATCAGGTTCTCCAGTTGGTCAAAGACAATCACCAAGGGCGAGGTCGCCGCGGCCACCGCCGCGATGGTGCGCAGCGCGGAGATCACCTCACCATCGGGCAGAGCGTCCCGCACGCCAACTCGACGGGCCTGCGCGTCGTCGAGGTCGCGGCCGCTCAGCCAGACCAGCAGCGCCGTGCGCGGGAGCGGCTCGGCGAAGGGGACGCGCAACAGCCGCTCGAGATAGCTTGTGTCAATCCCGGCGGCGGACGGCGCGAGGCTCTCGATGGCCTGCTCGACGCGCGCCTGCCGCTCCTCGGCGGACAGCTCGCGAAGCTGCTGCAGCATGGCAGCTGGAAACCTGGGGTTCTCGCCGCCCGCCAGCGCGAGCGTCGTGCCGGCGATGACGTCGATTTGCGACTGGCCATAAGAGTTGTACCCGAGCTGCTGCACGATCTGGCCGAGCAGGAATCGCGGCGTCATCTCGCCGCCGATCAGCGGCCGGACGTGAACGAAGACCCCTCGCGCGCCTACCTTCCGCCGCAACCTGCCGAAGAGGTGAGTCTTGCCGACGCCGGCAGGGCCTACCGCGACGATGGCCAGGGGCGGCTCACCGCGCTCCCGGGCCTGCGCGCGGCGCCGAAGGTCTTCAATCGATTGCACCACTGCATTGGTGGCGGCGGCGTTGAGGGAATCGAGATCGAGGATCTCCGGCGCCCAAGGCTCGGCGTGCGTCGGCGCAAGCTGGTTCGTCATTACGCAGCTCCGGTCAGGCGTGCCCAGGAGAGCCGGGTACCGCGCGGACCGGGCGGACACAGATCCAACTCTTCCGGCGAGAGGCGGTCGAGACCCGAATCGGGCTGCAACTCGATGCGCCCGCCTCGCGCTGCCTCGAGAATCGCCGCGTGCACCTCGCTGGGCCGGTGAGCGGACAGCGCGCGAACCGTGTCCGGCACGAAGCTCAGGCCCACGGACACGCGCACGTGGCGGCCCAGCTCAGCGACGGCCGTGTCCAAGAGCGACACTGCCTTACGAGACTGCACGAACTCCAGAAGCTGCTCGCGCACGTCGTCCTGCAGCACCGTCGCGTCGCGTCTCAACGCCTTGGCAGCGAGGGTGGCGAGGAGCTTGCTCGCCCGCGCGAGCGCCACGAGTTGTTCGCGAGAAAGGGTCGCGGCCGAGACGTGAGCCAGAATCTCGACCTTGCCGCGGAGCACGGTCTTGGCGCGCCCTTCGCTCACCAGGGCGGCGGCCACCGCTTTGACCTCTTTCACCGTGGCGCCGCGTACGGCTTTGACAAGCTGCGAGGGCGCGATCTGCTTCCGCTCCTCGAGGTTTTTTATGAGCTGCTTCCGGAGCGGGACGCGAACAGCCTTTGGCGTGCGCTCGAATCCGTCCGCCTCCAGGCGCGACAGCGCAGCTGCATGCTGGGCGCGCGGAACGCCCGCTTTCGTGAGGGCTGGCGCGTTCAGCGCTTTCTCGCGCTCGAGCGCGGCGCGGAGAGCGGGAAGCACTGAATCGAGATCGATCGTCTTTGCGCGCGAGGCCAATTTCTCCCCTCTGGTTGCAGGGCACTGTACCAGTCTCGCTTGCCTCGAGTGGGTTCTGTTACCGCGCGCCTCCCTCTCGGCATCGGGCGTACCTGCGCAAATTTGGCGCGTCGCCGAAATACGATCTCCCGCGCGCTTGATTAGAGCTTCATCGGATCTCGGTCAGGGCGAAGGGAGCTGAATCGGGCGGTGGTTTTCTTTGAGGCGGGTCAACGCTGACAGCCTGCGCCTTCAGCGAGCGTCCGGCGGTCAGCCGGGTTGCGTGATGATGCGCACGACCTGCGAAACGACCATGTCGCTTGGACCCTTATCGGCGAGTTGGCCGTCAACCGCCATCGAGGCGAGGCCGTCCGCGTGCTCCCTCGCGAACCTCACGCCTGTTGGGCGCCGAGCCTGCGGGCGAGCTCGGCGAAGAAGCCGGCCAGCGTCGCAGCGGCCTCCGCCGGTGCCTCGATGCGCAGCCCGCCGCCCGCGGTCGGCTCGATCCGCACCTGCGCGAGAGTGTCCATCAGGATCGAGCTGGCGTTGGCACCGGCCCTCGCGGACTCGTTCGCGGGCGGCGCGGCCGTCCCGGCGTCGAGGGCCCCATCGGCTGGCGGAGAAGGCAGGTCGAGAGAGGCGTCTTCGGCTGCAGAGCGCGCTCCTTCGCCGAGGGCCGCCGGCAAGTCGACCAGCTTTTCGACGCGCGAGAGAAACGACCCGCCGCCGTCGTAGCGCACTTCGTCCGAGGCGCCGTCGAAGAGACCGGAGAAGAGCGCCCTCTTGTCGCCGAGCAGGCCCGCGATGCGCGCTTCGATGCCAGCCTCGGCGACGAGGTTGTAGACCTCGATGCGGTTCTTCTGCCCCATCCGCCAGATGCGGGCGATGCGCTGCTCGAGCACGGCAGGATTCCAGGGCAGCTCAAGGTTGATGCAGCTATCGGCGGCGTGCTGGAGGTTCAGGCCGACGCCGCCCGCGTCGGTCGCGAAGAGGACGCGGGTGCGCGCGTCGTCGTGGAAGTCGACCAGGTTCTGCGTGCGCCGCTTCGGCGACTCTTTGCCGCTGAACCAGACCGCGCGAAGCCCCGCGGCTTCGAGAAGGTCCCCGATCGCCCAGTGCGCGAGCGTGAGCATGCGCCGCCACTGGCTGAAGACGACGATGCGCCGCTCCTGCACCACCGCCAGCTGGCGGACGAGCTCCCGCAGCTCCCCGAGCTTGGGCGAGCCGAGCGTGGAGAGCACCGCGGGAGTGGGCCGCTCGCGGGCGATGCCTTGGCCAAGCTCGTCGTAGCGCGCGAGCGCGAGCCCGTTGCAGAGCATGCGCTGCTCGGTGAGCATGGCCATCAGGCGCTGGAACTCGGGCGGAGTGAGCGGCCGCCGCCGCCCGCGGGCCGCGAGCGCAGCGATAGGAGGGATGAGCGCGTCGTGCTCCTCGAGCTGCTGCGGCGTCAGCTCGACCGGAACGCGCGTGTCGATCCGAGCCGGCAGCTGCTGCAGCACCTCCTGCTTGCGGCGGCGCAGGAACGACGGGGCCATGCGGTCCCGAAGCGTGTCGAGGTGCCGCGCGCCCGCCACCTCGCGCTTCCCGCCTTCGTGCAGCGTGTGCCACGGCGTGAGCCGCCATTTGGGCTCGAGCGCCGTGTCGTCCACCCAGTCGTAGAGGGAAGCAAGCTCGTCGATGCGGTTCTCGAGCGGCGTGCCCGTCAGCACCAGCCGGAACAAGGGCTGCAGTTGCTTCACGCTCGCCGCGGTCTTCGTCTGCCAGTTCTTGATCCGCTGCGCTTCGTCGAGCACCACCAGCTCCGGATCCCAGGCCCGCATCGCCGCGAGATCGCGCACCGCCTGCTCGTAATTGGATATAAGGAATCCATTGCCTGCCTGATAGAACGCCTGCCTCTCGCTCGCGCTGCCTTCGACGAGGCGGACCGGCACATCGGTAAACGAACGCCACTCTCGCAGCCATTGTGGCTTAAGGCTCGCCGGCACGATGAGCAGTCCGCGTCGCACCTTGCCCAGCTTCCAGAGAGCGTGACAGGCGCCGATCGCCTGCGCCGTCTTACCCAGCCCCATGTCGTCGGCCAACAGCAGCCGCCCGGTAGTGACCGCCCGGCGTACGCCTTCTCGCTGGTACGGGAAGAGCCGGTGCTTCAGGCTGCGCAGGACCGCGCCGAGACGTTCGCCGATCGGTGCGAGTGAAATCAGCCTCTGCAGCCGCTCGGCTTCCTCCGTGAGCAGCGGCAAGAGCGCTGGGTCGGAGGGCAGTGAACCTCCGCCGGAGGTATGGCCAGCGAGGCGGAGCAGCGCAGCTACCAGCGCACGGCGGCGTTCAACATTGCGCGGGTGCGTGCTGCTGAGAGAGCGCGCCTCGCCGCGGCCGGCGAAGCCGGCGTCGATAAGCTTGCGGTGCGGCGACGTCGGGAGCGGCCCCAGCCACCGGATGCGAGCGAGCACATCGTCCTTGCCGAGAAGCGGCCGAACGGGGTCCCACACGAGACGTCCCACGGCGGGCGACGCGGGCGCGTGCGGTTCCCGGGCGCTCCGAGGCTTTTGGTGGGCATGAGTGAGCGCGACCAGGAGGTGCTTGCAGAGGGCCAGTCCGTTGCGCACGAAGTCCCGGCAGTCGCAGCTGCCCGACAGTCCAGCGCCGGCGGTGAGCAGCGTGCGGTAGGGGCGGCGGCTCGCCTTCGACGCGATGGTATAGAGGCCAGTGGCCGAGCGCGCCGGCACATGCACGGCGCGAAGCGCCTCTCGCGTGGCCGCGGCCTTTCGTCGCAAGAGCGCCTCGAGCGCGGCCCGGCGAAGCGGGAAGTCTCCTCCCTTGGTGACCTCGAGGATGTGGAGCGCGACCAGCCTCGCGGGAATCGCTCCGAAGCGTTTCCCCGCCATCCCCTCGAGCTCGCGCCGTGCATCGTCGTCGACGACCGAGGTTCTGAGGGAGGCCCCCGGCTCAATGAGCGCTGGTGGTTGTGACAAGCTCGGCACCGAACCTCCCCGTGAGCGGCGCGCACGTTAGGGAGAGTGTGATGCCATGACAAGAAGATTTGCCGCGGGCCGATGGAATACCGGTATCTGCCGGGCTTATCGTGCGCGTCGAGGACGATCGGTCTCGGTAATGAATCAAGGGCGAACCACCGCGCAGTCACTTGTTCCAAAGTCGATCGAACCGCGCAAAGACCTTCTCGAGGTCAAAGCCGGGGCGTCCGGCCGGAGCACGCTGGGCAGGTCTCGCGCCAGCCCTGCTGCAAAGATCCGTCGGCGGCATTCTGTCATGCCGAATGAGCGGCGTTGCTTCGACAAAGGATCTACTTTGAGTTCGGCCAACTTGCGATCGACCAGCGCGACGAAATCTGCCGAGGTGAAATCAGCGCGCCGGTCGCGCAGCCTGTCGAGATCGTAGAAGTCGCGGATGGCGTCGCGCGTAAACGCCGCACGTACCTTCTCTGCCCGCGCTTCCGCAGCGGCCAACGCCCAACAGGTGGCGTTGCCGTAGCCGGAGCGACGCGCCTTCAGCTGGAAGGCTTGGCCTGCTTCAACTGCCGGCTAAGCTTCTGCATCTGGAGGACGATCAGAATCTTTTCTTGGAACGGAAGCTCCGCGAGTTTGCGCCGCTGGGCCACCTTCGCCGCGAGGATCCGGTCGAACGCTTGCTGTCGCGTCAGGTTCTCAGCCACGAGTCAATTCCTCGAACTTGCGCCAGCGGTTGAGCATGCCGTGGCGAAGCAGAATGGACTCTAACGCCGCGCGATCCAGCGGGGTAGTGGCGGTCTCCTGCAGGTGCAGAATCTTCATCCGGTCCTTGGCCCGGTTCGCCTGGAGCGCAACCGCGACCGCGTGCTCGGCCGTGAAGATCCGAGCCGGTGCCCTTCCGATCGTGATGTCCCGGGCTTGTTGAATAGCTTCCTCAACCAACGGCCCCGTAGCCGGCAGGATCTGCACGGGAACGCCCTCGATCAAGATCTGCTCGTTCTCGGCCGAGTAGCCCAGGTTGCGCAGATATTCATAGATGGGAGCCAGACTGATCAGGTCGCCCGCCGACGGGAAATGAGCGAACACGTCGAGGTCGCCGGTCTCGAAGGGCTCTGCGTAGTAGATGAACGCGAAAGCGCCGCCGATCGCGTACCGACCTATCAGTCCCGCGCTCTCCAACTCGTTCAGCCGCTGGAAGACGACTTCGATGGAGGCGCTGGTCGCATCGACCGGCATGCCCCTTCTGTACCCGAACGGGGCCCCGCAGGTCGAGTGGACCTCAGGGATTCGAGAACGGACGTGGCTGACCGTTGTTACGCGCGAGCGGTACACTGGCTACGTGCCAAAGACATCTGCACGTACGCTCATGCTCAAGCCGGCGGACCCGTTCGATCTCATCCGCTGGCTCGCGCGCTCGGACCCTGGTGGCTGCTGACATTGCCGAGTTGCACGTGCTTGACCTCGCCGAGGTGCCGTGGGTCGGTCGCGACCTGGAGGGACTCATCGAGTTTCCAGGGTTCACGGTACCTCCCGGTTCGCGTCGGGGAGTGGTGCCCAACCACGCGGCCGAGGCGTTCACCCATGCGATGGCAGAATTACGGCCGCTGGTCGAGGACGAGTTAAAGCGCCTGGAGCGCGAGCGGCGGGCCGGTGCCAGAGACCGAAGACGTCCCGATGGTCCAGCCGACGCTCTTCCCCGAAGGCCCGCTCGCTGCTGTGCGAATCTCGCCCGATCCAGTCGAGGTCGCGCCCGGCCACGAGCACCGCGTGCGCGCAGCCGCGCTCGATAACGACGGCCGACTCATTCGTCACGGAGTCAGTTTCCGGTGGTCGCTCGACGGGGCCGGCTTTTCTGTTCACGGTGAAGGTCCGCGCCCAGCCATCACCGCAGATGCCGCGCTCCGTCCAGGAACTGTCGCACGGCTGCGGGTCGAAGCCGAGCGGGGGCCACAGCGCGCCGGCGCGGAGGCCACCGTTGAAGCCGTCGAGCCGCGCGTGGACGAAGCGGGTTTCGGCATCCCCGAGCCGCATCTCGTCGACGCGCTCGGCGAGACCTGGCGTAGTCGCTTCGACGGCAAGCGTTGGGAGGTAAACCAGATGCACGAGGACTACCTCGCGTTGAAGGGGGAGTCGCGCTCCCGCCTGCGCTACCTCCTCGCGCTGCTAGCGAAGGACCTGGCACAACACGCGCACCGCGTGCCGGGAGCAGTCGAGGCCTCGGAAGACGTGGCATCGATACTAGCGCTTGTCGAACGGAACCTTCGCGGGGCGTGAGGAAAGCTGGCCGAGGGTTGCAATGCGCAAAGTCGTTCGGGACCTGGTCTCCTTGCGCGCGAAAGGCCGCCGCGGTCGCAGCCAGATCTCCAAACCATTGGTGCGCTTGCTCGTGCGCGATGGTGTTGGCGACCAGGAAGCGCTGCTCGTCGGACGTCATGCCCTTCTTGGCGAAGAAGACGTCCTCGGCATAACGGACAGCGCCCGCGTTTTCCATCGCGTAGGTTGCGTCGGGCCCCTCGGCGTCAGTCGCCGATCGGCGGCCCGTCTGGCGGCTCCGCGGGAGCCGGCAGCTCGAGCCCCTTCGGCTCGCGCTGGAACTCCGCGATCTGCCCCTCGGCAAAGAGCAGGTGCGCGCGCTCGGCGAGGTCCTTGCTCTTCGCGCCTGCCGAGGCGAGCCAGCCCTTGAGCTCCTGCAGCTTCAAAGCGGCGACCGCGCGCACCTGCGCAGCCGCCTTGTCGTCGCGCGACAGCGCCATCAAATCATAGAGCGCGACGGAGTTGACGGTGCGCGCGACCTCACCGCGCAGCGCTGCAGGCCGCGGCGCCTTCCAAGTGGCCGCAAGGATCGCATCGAGCACCTCGTCAAGGCCGGGGCTCTCGGGCCGCCGCGCGTGCTGCTCGAGCAGGCGGGTGGCGCGCGCGGGGTCGAAGAGAAACCGCAGCGTGTGCTGCGCCGCTGCTTCTGCCGGCGCGAGCGCGTCGAAGGCGGGCGCGGTGCGCGGCTTGAAGTGCTCGCGGCCGCGCTCGTACATCGGCGGCCGCGGGGGGATGAGATCGAGCAGCGAGTCGGTCAGTGTCAGCGCGTCGGGCGAGAGCGTCGCGAGCACGGCGCCGAGAGCCCGCCGCTGCTCGGCAGGAGCTATCGGGTGAGTGGCAATCTGCCCGTCTCCGCGGAGGGCAAATACATAGTCCATTCCGCCGACCAGCTTCGCCGCCGCCTCCACCTGATACCGATGCAGCAGATAAGCAGTCACCAACGGGTCTTCGATGGTGGCGAGCGGCGCACCCTTGCGGATGTTCCGCTCGCCGAAGCGGGCCAGTGCGGCTGCGCGCACCTGCATGAGCCGGTTCAATTCGTCGACGGGGTTCGATCCTGAGTCCCAGAGGTGTGCGACGCTGCTCGACGAGCCCGCGGGCCGCGCGTCCTGATCGGTGAGATAGCGCAGGCCGCGCGCAAAAGCCTTGTCGAGGATGTCATTTAGTGCGGCTGACTCATCGGTGCCTGCCGCGAACTGCTGGTAACCCCAGGCTATGGCCGTCTTGTCCCACTCGCCGATTCCCTTTGCATAGGCGTCCGACACATCGGGAATACCGTCGCCGCCCAGCGTCGCCACCGGCGGCGGATAGTCCATCACCGAGGAGCGCTGAACCGTGCTCGCCGCATAGTTATGCATCAGCCCCAGCGTGTGCCCGACCTCGTGCGCAGCCAGCTGGCGCAAGCGGGCCAGCGCAAGCTCCTGCATCCGAGGCGAGAGTGGCTTGCCCGCCTCGTGCGGCGCGAGCAGCCCTTCCGCGACGAGATAGTCCTGCCGCACCCGCAGCGAGCCCAGCGTCACGTGGCCTTTGAGGATCTCACCCGTGCGCGGGTCGATCACGCTCGCGCCATAGGACCAGCCGCGCGTCGAGCGGTGCACCCATTGGATCATGTTGTATCTGAGGTCCATCGGATCGGCCCCGTCGGGCAGTAGCTCGACGCGAAAGGCGTTGAGATAGCCCGCGGCTTCGAAGGCCTGGCTCCACCATCGCGCGCCCTCGAGCAGCGCCGAGCGGATCGGCTCGGGCGTACCCGGATCGAGATAGTAGATGATCGGCTTGACCGGCTCGCTCGCCCGCGCCGACGGATCGCGCTTCTCCAGCCGGTGCCGCACGGTAACGCGCTTCGCGATAGGCTCGCTGATCGGCGTCGCATAATCGAAGTACGAGATACCCTCGAAGCTCGAGCGGGGATCATACGCCCGCGGCTGGAAGCCGGGCGGCGGCAGCGCGACGAACGAGTGGTGCTCGCGCACGGTGATCGCGTCGGGTGAAGGAGTCACTTGCCGGACCCATTCGCCGGGCTCTTCGCCCGTGAAGGTCAGCGTGGCTTCTACCTCGGTGTTCAGCGGAAACCCCTTTGTGCGAGGAAGATAGAGCGCGCAGCGGGATGGCTCGAGCTTGTAGGTCCCCTGCTTCAGCTTCTTCAGCGCAGCCGGGATCTCCCGCGCGTCGCTGAGGAAGAAGTCGGTCGCGTCCACCAGCGCGGTCTCGCCCGTGGCAGCAGAGACGGCAAAACCCCATAAGGCAGACTCGGCGAAGGACTCCCTCACCGCGCGGCGCTCGTTCTCGTCCGAAGTCACTGCGCGATAATCGAGGTTCGATTGCACGAGCAGCACCCGGGGCCCGATGCGCTGAAAGCGCACCACGCGTGTCGCGCCGAGCCGGCCGCGATCGAGGCCCAGGTCATTGGACCCGACGCCGGCGGGCAGCGAGGTCTGATAGAGAAACTCAGTCTCCCAGCGGTCGATCTCGAGCCATAGCTTCCCCTGCCTCGGGTCCCAATAGAGATTGAAATAGCCGGGTAGCTTCTCAAAGCCGGCGACCTTGTCGGCGATGGGCGGGAGCGGCTTGATCTCCGCGTCCGCCTTCGGCTCGGGCTGCGGGGCGGCGTGGGCCGCGCAGGCGCAGAGGAGCAGCGCGAGCGCAGAGACGGAGCGGTTGTTCATCGCTGCATCTTATAACTCAGCGTGGAATACGCCGAGGGGGACCTCGCGCCAGCGGGCCGCGAAATCAATCTCGACGGGGAGGTCGCCGCGAAGAACCGGGTCGCGCGCAAGCCGCTCGCGGGCGCGTTCGGCCATCGCCGCCACGTCCATTCCTGTCGTCAAAGCACCCGCATCGAGCATGACTTCTATCGCCACCATGGTGGACATGGAGATGCAGGACGGTCTGACCGGCGGCAGCGCCCGCGTTGAAACCGACGTTGTAGCCGTGGGGATGAAGCTCGCATCCAGCGCAGTCTTCACCGCGGCCACGGCGCGCCAGATCTCGCGGTGCTCGTCCGCGGTGGCATCGAAGTACGACTCGATGTGACGGCGAGTGATGATGAGCGTATGTCCTGGACTGACCGGGTAACGATCCCGGACGGCGATGGTGAGCGGCGACGCTCAACTTTTGCAGGTTCAAGCTGGACGGGAGATTGAAACTCCTGTGTCAGTGTTCGATTCCGGTCCCGGCACCTTCAAGCATCCATTAACATCAATCGGCGTCTGGCATCCCCGCCTCCCCGATGCGTCGGCGTTGATGCTCACTCGACAGGTTTGCTTTCGCGGCTTACTGACGGACGAGCCAATCGAGAGCCTGCTCGCGGCTTTGGAAAACCGAGATATCGCGGCCCGTGACAAGAATGAGGACGCGAAAGACCACGCGCTTGATGGCATTCACACCTATGATCGCGCTCGCCAGCACGTAGGGTTTGTTGTACTTCGCCATCTCTCTCAGGGCGTCGATAATGGGAGGGCTGAAGCTCGACTCCGAAACGTCCGTCAGGATCCGCAAAGTTTTACCCGTGCTCGCGGTCGTGAGCGCAGCCGCGAAAGCGCTCGCCGCCGCGAGGATGCGAAGAAGTTCTTCCTGGTCTGTCACATTGGAGAAATCCTGGAAAAATATTTGTTTGCCCTGATAATCAATCAATCTCGCGCGTTCCATGGCGGCAGCCTACACTGTTCAGGAGAGCTCTATGCACGGAGCTCGCCCAGCACGGCCTTGGAGGCGAGCGCGAATCCACCGCGGCGCTAGACGCGTTGATTGCCCAATATGGCCAGGGTTGGGCGAACCAGGTGGCTCAAAGTTTCGCCTGGGCGGGCGCGCGAGACCGCGCTTTCGAGTGGCCGTCCTTTGAGGGCGGCCACCCTTTTTCTTGCGGCCTCCCGGCGCCGTGGTTGCCCCGGCGCCGGGATGATTGCTTTCGTGCTGGTGTCCACGTGCTAGCGAGCCACCTCGCGCAGAGGAACGTTGGTGCCCGCGGTCGGCCCGCCCTCGAGCTTCCAACTCAGCTTGGCGGCGTCCGCCGTGACGTGGGCGGGGATAGCGAGCTGCATCTCGAAGGCGATGCTCTTGCCCGCGGCGATCTCGTTTCCGGTCGCGGCGCAGTTGAGGCGCAGAGTTGCGGAGCTGAGCTCGCGATCGCCGAACAGCGATTGCGTGAACGACGGGCAGGGCGTCAGGGCGATGACCTTTGCCGTCGGGTTCGTCAGGGTCACCGTGTAATGGAGCTCGCTGCCGGGCATGGCACGGCCCTCGAGATGAACCGTGCTCTGCAGGAGTGCCAGTGGAGTGCCAGTGGAGTGCTCGCCGTGCAGGACGTGCATATCGACAACGGTCGCGGGACCGCAGAGCGTGTCGACATAGGCATTCTCGAGCGCCTTTACGCCGCCGCCCGGGAATCCGACCTGCAAGTGTGTATTGACTTTACGGTCCGGTCCGATGGCTGCGTCGCACGAGCCGGGAGTCCCGACCAGGACGAGCGCGGTGTCCCCCGGCGCCAGATCAGTGCGCTCCTGCAGCGCCGCGAGCGCGCCCGGATGCCGTGCGATGGCCTGCGCCGCGCCCTTGGGCCCGAGGAAAAAGTCGGGCGTGCCGGTCAGGTAGCAAGCCTCAGCCCCGCGATTGGTCACCTGCACCTCTTGCGTGGCAAAGCCCTTGCGCGCGCCCTGGGCCCCCGTCGCCACCTCGAGGTTCGCGGCGGCACAGGCGCGGCTGGCGGCCGCGCTGGTCGCCGCGGGAACAGGCGGTGGCGCGGGCGTACGCACGAAGGGAACGAGCGCGTTCGATTCCGCGGCGAGCGTCGTGCCGGGGAGCAGCCCTGTGAGCATCAGGAGGGTCAGGGATACAAAGGATTTGCGATTCAGGGTGATTGTCGACATGAATGGAGGCCCCATTTGAATGGTCATTGTAGAAGTCGAGGAGGGGATCAATTACAGGCGCTGGTGTAATAGGCGCCGCTCGGCGCGACTGGCCCGTTCGCGCAGTTGCTGTCGATGTTGATTGTGACGCCGCCCCAGGACTCGTTGTGGCCGCCCTGGTATTGCTTGATGCGCTGGTGAGTGGTCCAAAAGCCGCTCGGGATGCAGGCCATCGCGGAGGTCGAGGGATTGTTGTCCCAGTCTGCCGGAACGATATAGGCCGGCGGCGGGGCGTTGCCGGCGAGGTCAGAAAGATACGAGTTGCAGGCGGAACCATAAACCCCGGAGACTTGCGCGGGCGCGATCGCGAGCTGGTCGACCCAGCCCTGCATGAACGACTTGACGGCCGCGCGGCAGCTGCTGCCGTTCGGATAGCCTTCCAGGTCATAGACGACCGGCGTTCCCTGCGCCGTCCCGAACCCGAAGTTCTGGAGCGCGTGGTAAGCGCCGTTCGCCTCGCTCTGGCCCTGCTGGTAAGCCGTATTGATGTCGTAGCTCATCCGGTTTGCGAAGGTCGTGCAAGGCGCCTGCGGTCCGACCCAGAGGAGCTCGTAGCGCCAGCCCTGGGCATTGGTCGTATTGAACCACGAAGAGGTCAAGTTGGGCTGCGAGCAGCCGCGCGAGTTGCCGCCGACATACACGCCGACGAAGCTCCAGGGCGTGCCCGACCACCAGGCCGACATCGCGGAAGTCGAGGGCGCGGTGCAGGCGTCGAATCCCTTGCCCTGGAGGACGCCGCCGCCGGCGCCGATCGCCTGGGCCGGAGGGCTCGCAATCAAGAGCGAAAGGCCGACGGCCGCGGCGGGGAGTAGTGCTGTCAACGAGGAGAGACGCGCCAATCTAATGGTCATTTGAACCTCCATGCGAAACGTTTGGCGAGGCGGCGACTCCCTACGCCTGCTGTTGCAATGGGCGCAAGGGGTGATGCGAAATCCCAGTTTCTATCGCTGTTTGCCAAGGCGGCATATCGCACCCATTCAATGCATTCCGATATCTCACCCGGTGGAAAAACTGATATCGCACCTGAATCCCGGTCAAGCATTCAAGAGTTGCCGTCGCCGCCCCGCTGCTCGTGCTGGGATTTCTTGATAGACAAGACCGACATCCAGCGTGAGCTTGGTCACGCCTTCACCCCGCCAGGCGCTCTAAGATGATTTGATGAAGATCCACTACGCGTGTGCGCTGCTGCTTCCGGTCGCGCTCGGGTGCGGCAAGCGGCAGACGGCCCTGGCTCTGCCCACCGCCGCGGCGGCCGCGCGTTTCCTGGAAACGGCCTCCTTCGGCCCCACGCCCGCCGAGGTCGCAAGGCTTCAGTCCATCGGATACGAAGCCTGGCTGGACGGGCAGTTCTCCGCCGCGCCGTCCGGCTATGACGACCCCGCGCCGGTGGATATGGACCTCTCGGTGCTGCAACAACGCTTCTTCGTCAATGCGTTGAAGGGAAACGACCAGCTCCGGCAGCGCCTGGCGTTGGCGCTGGGGCAGATCTTCGTGGTCTCGGGAAACAAGCTCGATGACCCCCAGGCCTTCGCGCCCTGGCTGCGGCTGCTCTCGGCCGATGCCTTCGGAACCTACGCCGCGCTGCTCAAGGACGTGACCCTCAGCCCGGCGATGGGCTTCTATCTGGACCTGGTCAACAACGACAAGCCCGACCCGGTGGCGCAGACCACGCCGAATGAGAACTACGCGCGCGAGGTGCTGCAGCTGTTTTCAATCGGGCTCGTGCGCCTGAATCAAGATGGCACGACCATGCATGATGCCGCGGGCGCGGAGATCCCCACCTACGGCCAGACAGTCATTGAAGGGTTTGCGCATGTCTTTACCGGCTGGACCTATGCCCCGGCGGCCGGGGCTCCGCCGTCCTTTCCGGATGACACTCGATATGATCTCCCGATGCAGCCCGACGAGGCCCACCACGACGCCGGGGAAAAGCTGCTCCTGCGCGGTGTGCGGCTTCCCGGGGGACGCACCGCGGCCGCCGATCTCGACGCCGCAATCAACAATATCGCTGGCGATCCCAATGTCGGGCCATTCCTCGCGCTCCGCTTGATCCAGCGGCTGGTCAAGAGCAACCCGACTCCGCCTTATGTGGAGCGCGTTGCTGCCGCCTTCGCGAACAATGGCGCGGGCGTGCGCGGCGACTTGAAGCAAGTCGTGTGTTCCGTCCTGTTGGACCCGGAGGCGCTGGGGGAATCAGGGGCAGCGGGCGGCAAGCTCAAGGAGCCGGTGCTGCTGATCTCGAGCCTCCTTCGCGCACTCGGCGCAGAATCCAACGGCAACGGGCTGCCGGATTACGCCGCAGCCATGCGCCAAAAACTCTTCTATCCAACCAGCGTCTTCAATTACTATCCGCCCACCTATCGAGTTCCCGGCAGCACGCTGCTGGGTCCAGAGTTCAAGCTGCGCACCGGCCCGGCCCTGATCGCCAAGGCAAGCTTCGTCAACGATCTTGCCTTCGGGGCCATCGACGGAACCCGCATCGACTTCGCGCCGCTGACAAACTTGGCGGGCGACCCTGCGGCGCTGGCGGCATACCTGGACCTGCTTCTCCTCAGAGGACGAATGTCCGCGGGAGCGCGAACCGTGCTGATCACCGGACTTGCTTCCGTCGCCGATCCTGACGCGCGCGCGCGCACCGCTGTCTATCTCGTTGCGACTTCCACTCAATATGAGGTGCAGCGATGAGATCGCGCAGAGACTTCCTGAAGGCACTGGGCGGCGGGCTCACATTCGGGCTCGCTTCCAGCCTGGGCCGCTTCGAGGCGCTTGCGCAGGGCGCTCCGGGGCCGTCCGATTACAAGGCGCTGGTGGCAGTCTTTCTTTTTGGAGGCAATGACGGCAACAACCTGCTCGTTCCGAATGATGATGCGGGATATGCGTCCTATGCGCGCGCGCGGCCCGCAATCGCGCTGCCGCGCGGCGCACTGCTGCCGATCCAGCCGGCCAGCGGCGGGCGCGCATTTGGATTGCATCCGTCGATGCCCGGTCTGCAGTCGCTCTTTGCCGCGCGCCACGCCGCGCTGGTCGCCAACGTCGGGACGCTGGTGCGACCGCTCACGCGCGCGCAGTCGCAGGCCGACGGCGCGCCCCTCCCGTTCAACCTTCTTTCGCACGAAGACCAGCAGCTGCAGTGGCAGACGGCGCAGCTCTTGCGCAGCCCGGAATCAGGTTGGGGCGCGCTCGCCGCCGAGCGCTTGCAAGCGCTGTCGCCGCAGGCCCGGTTTCCACCGGTCGTGACGGTCGCTGGCGCCAACATTTTCTGCGAGTCGCCCGAGGTCCGATCTGCCGCGGTGAGCGCGGACGGGAGCTCGGCCATCGCCGGCATCGACCCGAACGACGGCTCGCCGCTCGCTCTTGCCATGCAGCAGCTGCTGTCCCTCGACAACGACCTCGAGCTCGTGCGCGCGGCGAGCGCTACCACCCGGACCGCATACACCGACGCCAAGGTCCTGGCCGCTGCGCAGGCAAGCGCCACCCCACTGGCCACGCCGTTTCCCGACTCCGACCTGGGCCGGCAGCTGCAACAGGTTGCCCGGGTCATTCAGGTCCGCGAGGCGCTCGGCTTGCGCCGGCAGGTGTTCTTCGTCGCGCTCGACGGCTTCGATACTCACTCCGATCAGCTGGCCCAGCAGCGGATCCTGTTCGCAACGCTCGACGGTGCGCTCGACGCCTTCTACCGTGCAACCACCGAGTTGGGCGTCGAAGGTCAGGTCACCAGCTTCACGCTCTCCGATTTTGGCCGCACCTTCGCCGCCAATGCGAACGGCGGCACCGACCATGCCTGGGGCAATCACCACCTGATGGTCGGCGGCGCAGTGCGCGGCGGCGAGCTCTACGGCACCTTCCCCACGCTCGAGGTGGGCGGGCCCGACGACGGCAGCGACGAGGGCCGCTGGATCCCGACCACCGCGCTGGATCAATATGGCGCCACGCTCGCCAGCTGGTTTGGGGTGAAGAGCGCGGACCTGCCGGGGCTGTTCCCGAATCTGTCGCAGTTCGGCGGGACGCTGCCCATTCTTGGGTGAAATGGATTGCAAATGCAAAGGCCCGCGGACTTGCTTCCGCGGGCCCTCGCTAGTACCCCTGATTGGATATCGCTACTGAAGCACGACGTCGTCGTAGAGCGTGTAAGTCGCGTCACCCGCATAGTTGTCGTCGTGGCTCGTCAACGTCAGTGTGTAGCTGCGGCCCGCGGTAACGGCTGCGCTGGTCTGGGTCCAGACAGAGCTGTTGGTGCAGGTCTTCGCCAGCACTGTTGCCGTCGTCGAGGCCGCGTTGTCGCGCAGGGTCGCCGTCGACCAGTCGTAAGTCACCGAGTCGGGACAAACGGTCTTGTACCAGAAGCTCAGCGTGGCCTTGCCGGCGGGCACGGTGAAGGTCTGCGCCAGGGACGAGTCGCCATTCGTTGGCGAGGTCGAGCCCAGCCGCGCGGCCCAGGTTCCGGAGTGAGCACCTGAGTTGACCGCGGCGGTGGTGCCGGAAGGCGTCCAGCCCGACAGCGAGCCGGTCTCGAAGCCGCCATTGGCAATGCCGCCTCCGGTGCTGACCGCGGTGATGGTGAGTGACAGAGAGGTCGAGTGGGCTCCGCTCGCGGCGGAGCCAGTGATGGTGACTGTGCTCGAGCCGATGGTGGCGCTGCCGGTAGCAGCGAGCGAGAGTGTCGAGCCCGAGCCCGAGCTTGCGGAGCCGGGGCTGAACGTAGCGGTGACGCCGGCCGGCAGGCCAGTGGCGGAGAACGAGACGTTCTCCGCCGCGCCCGCCGTGATCGAAGTGGTGACGCTCGCGGTGCCCGAGGCGCCCTGCGCGACGGTGAGGGAGGAAGGAGCAACGGCGATCGAGAAATCGCTGGGCGGCGGCGCGCTGTTGAAGGCGACATCGTCGAACCAGGTATAGGTCGGATCACCTGCATAGTTGTCGTCGTGATTCGCGAGCGTCAACGTATAGCTGTGTGCAGCGGTGACGGCGGCGGTGGCCTGAACCCAGGAGCCGGTGTTGCTGCAGGTGTTGGCGAGCATGGTGGCAGTCGAGGCCGTCGTGTTGTCCTTCAGGGTTGCCGAGGCCCAGTCGTAGGTAATCGAATCGGGGCAATGGACCTGGTACCAGAAGCTCAATTGCGTCGCGCCCGCCGGGGCGGTGAAGGTCTGCGAAAGCGAGCTGTCCGTGGTGGGACTGGTCGAGCCGATCTGCGCGGCCGAGCTGCCGCTGTGCGAGGTCGCGACGGCCGAGGTCTGCCCCGTCGCCGTCCAGCCGGTCAGCCCGCTCTCGAAGCCGCCGTTCGCCAGGCCGCTTCCGCCGGCGCCCGTCACCGTCAGAGTGATGGCCGCCGCGTGCGTGGCGCTGCCCTCGGTGCCGGTAACGGTCACCGTGTAACTGCCGGCGGTGGCCCCGGCGCCCACGGTCAAGGTCGAGCTGCCGCCCGCCGTCACCGACGCGGGAGACAAGGAGACGGCGGGCCCCGCCGGGCTGACCGTCGCGGTTAAGTTGATGGTCCCCGCGCTGCCGCTGGTGACTGCCGTGCCGATGGCGCTGGTGCCGCTGCCGCCCGTCGCCAGAGTCAGCGTGGAAGGCGAGGCATTGATGGAGAAGTCATTGCCGGCGGCGCCGGTCGCGGTCACCAGCGCCGCAGCGGTATGCGTATGCAAGCCGTCCGCGCGCACCACCACCTGCGCGGCCGCCTGCGCCGAGGAGGCAGTGACAGTCAAAGTCGCTGATTGACCCGAAGTAATGGTGGCCGGCGAAATGGAGGCCGTGATTCCGGACGGCGCGGTGACGGTCAGCGCGAGCGATTCGGCCGCGCCCGCGGTGGTCGCCGTCTGGATGGCGAAGGTATGCGCGACTCCCGTGCTCAGCGTCGCGGTATTGGGTGAGAGCGCTACATTGAAGTCCTGCGCGTCGGTGGTGAAGGTTTTGCAGCCCTGCGAGCGCTCATCCCAGATCCCCTGGACATTGAAGTTGCCGAAGGCGGTAACGACCGTGCCGCTCGATGACTGGCAGAGATCACCGACTTCGCTGCCGGCGGTGTTGTTCCACGCCTGGGGATAATCAGGGCTGCTGCCCGGGGTGGGCTGCGCGTCGGTGGTCGCCTCGATCAGCTCGTGCGAGCTGACGCTGGTCGTGCCGCTGAAGGTATCTCCGCAATCAGGCATCACCAGGTAATAGGCATTGTGGCGGACGGTCTCGACGGTGTTCTCATGATAGGCGCCGAAGGAAGTGCAGCTGGTCGAGGTGCCGAGTGTAATGGTGACGGCCCTGGGGAAGTAGATGGCGTAGATGGTGTTCTCGTCGGGCTGCGGGAGCGTATTGGCAGAGAACGCCTGGTCCAGCGTCTGTTGAATCTGCGCGTCCGTGACGGTGCCGCTGGTGGCCACGTTGTTGAGCTGCAGCGTGCTCACATAATCGCCGCGCCCGATGCGCTGGTTGGTGCCGGCGAGGCCGGAGCGGGAACCGGCATTGGCATTGATGGTGGTGTTGTATTCATTGAGCCAGTCCATGTAATTGCTGTTGGTCACGCCAGCAAAGAAGTCGGCGATACCGCCGCTGGCGGCGGTCACCGCCGGATTGAGATTCGAAGGGCTCCCCCACCACACGACATAGACCTTGGGATTGGGAATCACCGGGCCGCCATAATAGAACATCGTCTGCGCGGTCGCGATGTTGGGGGTGGGCGTGACGTGCGACTTAAAGCGGGAAGTCGACCGGCCGCTCCTGCAGCGAGGAGGTACTTTCGCTGCCGGGCAGATTCGAGCACCCGGTTGCGAGCAGCATTCCGACGGCGACGGCGGCAAAGTGCTTCATAGGTCTTCCCCTTTTGAGACGGTCAGTCCGGCCCCGGGCTCCTACGTTTCGGGCTTGGACTTCGTCAATGGAGTCCTACCTGTGGCATCGGACAGAGGTCGTAGGGCCTCCTCCTTCGGAAGGGGCTCGCGGCACCGACTTCCAAGGCGCGGTGTCACGAGATCCGCGGCAAAGCTCCGATGCGGCGCCAGAAGTCGAGCACGCCTGTGGCGAAGCGGTCCTGCGTGAAGGCTTCGGCGCGCTTGCGGGCGGCGGCGCCCAGCTTGCGCGCGAGTGAAAGGTCTCCGAGCAGCTCGGCCAGCGCGGCGCCGATGGCGTCGACGCTTCCGGGATCGACGACGCGGCCGCAATCGGTATCGGCGATCTCTGAGTCGCCGAGAAGCTCCGGGGGCGCGCCGTCGTTGCCGACGATTAGAGGAACGCCGCAGGCCATCGATTCGAGAACCCCGCGGCAGGCGCCGTCGTTGCCTTCGCGGAGCCAGACCGCACTATCGAGCGCTCGATAGGCGGCGATCAAGTCGTCGCCGCGGGCATAGCCGCCGAAAACGATGCGGCGGCCCGGCTCGCCCAGCTCGCGAGCGAGCGCGCGCAATCGCTCCTCTTCTTCGCCGCGGCCAATCAAGACCAGCCAGGCATCGGCAGGGGCGGCGCGCGCGAAGGAGTGCAAGAGCTCGCGGTGGCCGCGCTCGAGCTTCATCCGCGCCACGATGCCGAGAAGCGGCGCGTCGCGCGGGATGCCCCAGCCATCCCGAAGCTCCGGCGCGCGACCCGGCGAGAAGCGCGCGGCATCGACGCCGCCGGCGACGGCTGCGACGCGGCCTTGCGACAGGCCCTGATCAATCAATGACTTTCGATAAGCCTGCGAGTGAACGATGACGCCGTCGGTCCAGCGCAGCGCGCGGATGCGGAACCCGGGCTCGACATCACGGCGCCGGTGCGCGGTCCGGAAGACGCGCACGCCCGCGACGCCGCGCGCTGCCCATAAAGCCAATAGATGGTCGTGCGGGAAAGAAGCGTGCAGCAGATCGGGATTGCCCGATCGCACCCACGCGCGCAGCGAGCGCGCGTCGTGCAGCACATCGGCAACTCGCACTTTGCGCGAGAGCTTGAGTTCGCGTATCCACGGCAGGCCAGCGTCGGCGAGGTGCTCGTCCAGCTTTTCCCCGGGCCGCACGGTGTCGCCGGCGAAGCGGGCGTCGATGCCGCGCGCGCGCAGAAAGCTGCCGAGCGCGAGCAGGCCCTCGACTGGCCCCGTACGCGAAGAGCTGGCGCAGAGCAGCAGCGGCGATCGCGGCCAGGCCGGAGGCGCGCGTGCCGCGGGGTTCGGCGAAGTCGCGGCCGGGTATGGATCGGCGGCGCTCACGCGGAGAGCGGTGCCCGGCGGCCGCCGGTCAGCAGTGGCACAAGCTCGCGCCAGGCCCGCTCCTCGTCCAGATCAAGCATGCAGCGGAAGTGGCCGCGCGGGCAGCGCGAGCGGCCGAAGAACGAGCAGGGTGAGCACTCGACACCGGCGAAGAGCGCGCGGTGGCCGGTGAACTCGAACATGCCCGGATCGGTCGAGCCGAAGAGTGCCAGTGTGGGAACGCCCAGGCCGCGCGCGATGTGCATCGGTCCGCTGTCATTGGCGACGAAGGCGCTGCAGCGCGCGATGAAGCCGCCCAGCGTGGGCAGGTCGAGCTTTCCGGTTAGATTGACCGCGCCGGGCGCGTGCGCCGCAACGAACCGACCCAGCTCCGCCTCGTCGTGGCTGCCCTGGACCACCACCTGCATTCCCGCTTTGAGAGCGCGCGCGGCCAGCGCGGCGAAGCGCTCCACCGGCCAGCGCTTGGTCTGCCAGTTCGCGCCGGGTGACATTCCCAGAATCGGGGCAGCGGAGGGCGAGACGCCGGCCGCCAGAAGAGCCGCGTCTGCATTGGCCAGGTCGTCGGGACCGAGGAAATAGCGCAGCTCTCCGCGCGGCAGGCGGGAGCCCACCAGCTCCTCGACGGCAGCGTGATAGCGGTCGGAAAAGAGCATTGATGAATGATACGGCTTGAGAGCCAGCTTGACCGGCAGGGTGTCCTTGAAGTCTCGCTTGTGCCAGACGACCGTGCGTCGCCGCGGCAGCAGCGCCCGCAGGATCTTGCTGCGGATCTTGTTATGCAAATCAAGCACCGTCTCGCAGCCGGCCGCGCGCAGCTTGCGGGCGAAGGCGAATGGCCCTTCGCCGGGGTCCAGGGTCAGTACCTGATCGATATTGGGATTGGCCCGCACCAGGTGAGCGAGCCGCGCCTTGACGGCATAGACGATGCGCGCCTTGGGCCAGGCGCGCCGGAGCGCGTCGATGGCGGGCGAGGTCAGCACCACATCACCGACGGCGCTGAAGCGGAGAATCAAGACGCTCTCGGCGGGAATCAAGCGATCTCGCGACGGGGCAACGAGGCCCCTTGCAGTCCGCGCGCGAGGATATGGAACGGCGCGTAGTCGCGAGCGGTGCAATTGCGCAGCGGCACCAGAAAGGTATCGACAAAGGCGTGCTGGCCCTCGATGCAAGCGTGGCTCACGGTATCGGTCAAGACCATCCAGGCGGAGAATGGCTTGAAGGCAAACCGCTGCAGGCCCTCCTGGTTGTCGCGGAACGAAGGGTCGTCCTTCATATAGTTATGGAACTTGCGCATCGCGCGGTCGTAGGCCGACGAGTCGACCGCGCGCAGCATCGGGAACGCGCGCATGCCGGCGCGCAAGGCGCTCGAGTACAGCTTTCCCAGCGCGCCGTCGTCGCGCAGCGGCGCGGAGATGCCGGCAGCCCGCGCGTGCTTTTCATACAGCTCGCGAAAGCCGCCTTTCGTCAGCCAGACGCGGTCTTCCAAAGGATTGAGATTGACGAAGAAGCGCAAGACGCGGTCGCCGTGGGTCGCGCCGTAAGCCCCCGCATCGACATGCACCAGCTCATTCGAGGCATGCGCCGAAAGCTCGCGCCCTTTCTCCTGCATCGGGCGGAAGCTGCAGGTGCCGGCCTTCCAGCCTTGCGCCAGCCGCGGGATGGCTTGCGTGGTCAGAAAGTCGCGCACGCGCTGCGAGTGCTGGCGGAGAATGCGCGCGGTGCGCTCGCGGTCTTCGGGCGCGGCGTCGAGCCCGACCAGCTTGTTCGCGTCGGGATACCAGCTGACGTTCTTGCCTTTGAGGCCGCGCGCGAGCTGGGTGCGCAGGAACTCGGCGTCGCCAGCCGCGGGCAGGTCAACGGGGCTGCCCGGAAAGTAAACGATGCGCCCCTGCTCCAGCTCGGCGGAAAGGTCGAGCAAGGGCCCAGTCCTATCCACGGTCGTCAGCATGGCGCGGAGATTAACATTTACTTCGCAATGCGGAATGACCGGTGGACGGCGCGATTTCGATAGTCCGGCGGCACGGTCTTGCCGGTCATCTCCACCGCGGCGGCGGGGAGGTTGGGCTCGAATCGCTGGTGATTGGTGGAGAACCAGAGCACGCCGCCCGGCTCCAGCAGCGCCAGGCATTGCTCGACCAGCGCGCGGTGGTCGCGGCCGACGTCGAAGCCGTCGGAGAAGGTCGGCGGGTCGCAGACGATCAGCGAATACCGGCGCCCTGCATGGTTCTCGAGGAACTCGCGCGCGTCGGCGCGCACCAGCTCGTGCTGGGGCCCAAAGAGCTTGTTCAATTCCAGGTTGTCCTGCGCCCAGCGGAGATAGTTCTGCGACAGATCGACCGTGGTGGTCGCGGCCGCGCCGCCTGCCGCCGCGGCGCAGGTGAAGCTGCCCGTATACCCAAAAAGATTGAGCACCCGCGCGCCGCGCGATTCGGCGCGGACCAGCGCCCGCGTCTCCCGGTGATCGGGAAAAAGCCCGGTATCGATAAAATCGTCCAGATTGCAAAGAAAGCGCAGACCGCGCTCCCGCACTTCGATGCGAGCGCCCGTGGCAGCCAGCCGTTCATAGCGCGCACCCTCGGTGGGCCGGGTGCGCCGTTGCTTGAGGTGCACTTTCTCCATGGGAACTTCGAGTGCCGCCGCCACCGCGCGCGCCATGGTGCCGAGCCAATCCTCGACAGCAAGAGTCTGCGTTCGGGTGTACTCGGCCATCACCAGATTGCCCTCGTACCAGTCGACCACTGCGCGGATTTCGGGGATGTCGCGATCATAGAGACGATACGCGCCGATTCCCTGCTGCTCGAACTTTCCGTGCAGCTGCCGCTGCGTCTTGCGGACGCGGTTTGCCAGCATCTCAGCCTGCTTGATGAGGTCCAAGGGACTAAGCCGGTCCAAGCCTGACATGCAGGCCGCCCGCAGGGGTGGCGAACAGTTTGTCCTTGGTCGGCGAGAGGTCTTGTCCGGGCAGGAGCTGCAGAGTGTGCTCGCGCAGCAAGAGCACCGCAAAGGTCTTGAGCATCAAGGTGGCCAGCGCCTCGCCCGCGCAGCGATGCCCTTCAGTGTGGACGCCGCCGCCGTGCGGGATCCAGGCCGCTTTCTGCTGCTCGGTGGGATTGAGCCAGCGGTCGGGATTGAACTTCGACGCGTCCGGATAAGTTCGATCTTCGAGCACGGTGGCGCCGATGCAGCCCACCGCGCTGAAGCCCGCGGGAATGCGAAACCCTTCGAAGACCAGCTCCCGCTTGATCTGGCCGAAGAAGGTGATTGGCAGCGTGGGTGCGACGCGGCGCGATTCCTTGCAGACGCGGTCGAGGTATCCGAGCTTGCTTGCAGTGGCAAGCGCAAGCGGGCCCGGGGGAACCTCGCGGCTGATCTCCTCGCGCACCCGCGCCGCGACCGCGGGATCTTCCGCCAGGCACTTCGCCAACATGGAAAGGCCGCCAATCACCGCGGCATAGGCGCCGAAGAAATGAAATGTCTCGATGCGCACCTCATCCTTGCCGAGCTTCTCGTCGCCCACGCGCGCCGAGAGCAGCCGCGAGAGCACGTCCTTGCGTGGCACCTGCTCATGCGCGGCGATGGCCTTGTCGATGATACCAAGCAGGTATTCCCGCGCCTTCAGCGCGCGGGCATAAGGCGTGCCCGGAATCGCCACTGGAATCGAGAGCAGGCCCGCACCGATCTGGCCAAACGCAGTCTCGATGTCCGCTGCGCTCGCCTCCGGGTCTGCGCCCGTGAAGAGCGTCGCAGCGATGCTGAAGCCCATCGCATTCAGTTCGGGAACCAGGGCGACCGTGCCGAGCTTTTCCCAGCGCTTCTGATAGCGAGAGATGATCTGCTCAATGACCGGCAGATACTCTTCGAGCGCCGCCGGCGTGAAAGCTTCCATCAAGAGCTTCTTGCGGCGACGGTGCGTCTCGCCGTCAAGAAACGGCACGGCGTGCGGGTCGAAGAGCTTCTCCACGTGCGGCGCGTTCGCTCCCTTGCGCTGCGCATTGGCCTCGTCGAGCAGGAGCGAAAATGCCTCGGGCCCCACCAGGCAGACGGTCTTCTTGCCGAGGATGTTGACCATGAACACGCGCCCCAGCTCGTGGGAGCGGCGGATCATGAAGCCGCCCGGGTCCTTGATGAAGTTGAGCGTTTCGCCGATGAGCGGCAGCGAAAATTTCGACGGCAGCGGGCGCGGCGACGACGGCGCAGACCCGGAAGAATCGACCTCGGACATGGAGACCCCTTGAGAGGCCGCGCACTCTACTTCGTCGCGCCCGCCTGCGGAGCAGCTTTCCGAGGCAGCGGCACGGGGCAGCTCACGCCGGTGCCACCCAGCCCGCAATACCCGCCCGGATTCTTGTGCAAATACTGCTGGTGATACTCCTCGGCGTAATAGAAGGGCGGGGCGTCGACAATTTCAGTGGTGATCGGATTCAGGCCTGCGCTCGCCAGTTCTTTTCCGTAGGCCGCTTTGGAGGCCTCTGCCGCCGTCTTCTGCGCTGGGCTGGTGACATAGATCCCCGAACGGTACTGCGTTCCGGCATCATTGCCCTGCCGCATGCCCTGGGTTGGATCGTGGCTTTCCCAGAAGATCTTCAGGAGCTGCTCATACGAGATCTGGCGCGGGTCGAAGACGACCTGCACCACTTCGGTGTGGCCCGTGGTGCCGGTGCACACTTCTCGATAGGTGGGATTGCGGGTGAAGCCGCCCGCATACCCCACGGCCGTGCTGAACACGTTTTTCGTTTCCCAGAACTTGCGCTCGGCACCCCAGAAGCAGCCCAGGCCGAAGACCGCTACCTCGGTCCCTTGCGGGAATGGGGCTTTGAGCGGCGCGTCGAGCACAACGTGCCTCGCTGGAACCGGGAGGGGAGTATCGCGGCCGGGAGGAGCGTCGGCGGCCGCGGGCATCTTTGACTTGTCCGGGTTGAGCCACATGGCGTCATTATAACGGGCGCTGTATGTCTCCGCACATGGACGTCGCGCTGTTCGTGCCATGCTACATCGATCAGCTCACTCCGCAGGTCGGGATGGCGATGGATGGTGCGCAATCATTACGTCACCGACAGTCCGGTGCGGCGCCATTCATTTGAAGAAGGAGGAGATTGGCGAGCTGTTTCACGAGAAGCTCGGGACTCCCGCCGGCCTGTCCGACCCGAAGGCGCTTACCGAGGCGGCGCGGCACCACCTGCGCGGCGCGGCGTTCGTCAAGCCGGGCGGACGCTGCGCATTTGGCGAGGTCGAGGCTGTGCTGCAGACCGTGCCGGAATATAGCGCCGCGCTGAAGGTCCTCTCGGTGGTGCCGGGCGTGAGCAAGGCCAATGTCTTCGAGGTGCTCGACCCGCACGAGTACGCGAGCCTCGACTTCTGCGTGCTGCAGGGCGAGTTGGGCGTGGCCGAGAATGCGGCCATCTGGGTGCGCGACTTTCCTAATCGCGCGGCGGCTTATCTCGCGCAGCATATCGCTATCGTGGTCAGCGGGGACGCCCTGGTGCACAACCTGCATGAGGCCTGTGCGCGCCTCACCATCGGTCCTGGCTTCGGGCAGTTCATCGCCGGACCGTCGAAGACCGCCGTATCGAGCAGGCCCCTGGTCATTGGTGCTCACGGCGCGCGCTCCTGCACCGTCATCGTTACATGAGGTGGGCCTCCATTGCGCCCCAGCTGTTGCCTGCGGTCCGCCGACGGGAGGTGGGCCTGTCGCGCGAGACTCGTACAGTTCGTACGAAAGGGGCGTTTCCAGCGGTACAAATTGGCCGCTCAAATCGCTCGTTTCGTACGAACCGTACGGTCGTCCCGCGAGAGCCTCCCTCCCCCCGCCCGGTAATTTGAATGGGCAGCGCGCGGGCCGGCTCGACAGCGCAAGAAGCCCGCGCAGGGTTTCCTTCTCGCGGCGGCCGGCCGAAGCTCATTGCCGCGCGCGCGGCGGTGGCAAGATTGTTGTGGACCGCAACCGGAGAGCGCCGAGTCTCGCCAGCGGCGGCGCTCGACGAAGTGCTGTCTGCGCTGCCGCGCGGCGAGCTTGCCTGGTTGAGCGAGTTCTCCGCGCTGGGGCCGCAATACCTCTTTGCCACAGCTCCTTTTCTGCGCGCGCTCCGAGCGCGCATCCGCGCGTGCGGAGTCAAAAGAGTCGTCGAGGTCGCGGCTGGCGACGGGTTTCTCGCGCGGTCCCTCGCGCGGGTCGCACCGGAGTTGAAAATCATTGCTACCGACTCGGGCGCGTGGGAGCGGCCCTTTGCGCGCATGAACAGCAAGGAGCGGCGCACGCTGCGCAAGGAGGAAGTGACGGGATTGATGCCGGGCGAAGGCGTGCGCAAGCTGGAGGCGCGCGCGGCCATTGCCGAGTTCAAGCCGGATCTCGTCCTTGCCTCCTGGTTGCCGCCCGGCCCGACGCTCGCGCGTTTAATCAAATCGCAGGTGCGCTATGTGTTGGAGATCGGGGCCGGCAGCGGCATTACCGGCGACGCCCGGTGCTGGCGTTTCGAGCACGAGTTCTGCGACGAACTCGAGCGGTCCGCGCGCTGCCGCCTCGACGAGCGTCCGCGGGAAGAGCTGCACACCACTGTCACCCTTTATCTGGGAGCGGCGCACGAAGGCTACGCCGAGCGCAGGCACTGGCTCTTCTGATTTTGGCTACTCTTTCAAGCGACCAAGCGTTGGGTCACCGCGGCGAAGACCTGTCTTGAAAAGAGCAAGCCTAAGTGACCGGTGTCCTCGATGCGGAGACAATCGTCGTCGGCACCGGCGAAGACGCGCGGGAGCACAATGTTGTCGGAGCCCGCCGCGATAGAGGTAAAGCGCACCGAGGTTGCTCGCGCACGCGAGGCTTCGAGACGCGTCAAGAGAGGCGAGCCCGGCCGCAGCTCGTCGCCAATGCGGGAGGCGACCCAATAGGCGTTGTAAGTCCCCCGGTGCGGTGTGCCCAAGGTGATGCAGCGGTCAACCCGGCGGGCTCCGCCCAGCTCTTGCAGATAGACGCGTGCGACCAGCCCGCCCAGGCTGTGGCAGACCAAATCGATGCGGCCACCGCGGACGTGCTCGCGAAGGAAGCGGCGCAAGCCAATGGCCGCCTGCTCGATACCAGCGCCCGACGCGTAGTCGTACGCGAGCACCTGCTTGACGCCGTGCGTGCGCAGCCAGGCGCGCAGCGGAAGGAACGCGGAGCGGTTGCCGAGCCAGCCGTGAACCAGCACCACGGTGCGCTGCTGGCGTCGCCGCGCGGTGCGAGCCCGCGCCGCGCGAAGCCCGAAGGGATAGAGCAGGCCGGAGGCGAGCAGCGACAAGACTTCGCGGCCGACAATGGGCAGCGCGGGCTTTGTTGATGGCGGGAAGTCTTGCACCATTGAAGCGAGCATAGCGCTCTCCCGCGGTCGTCGCTCGATTTAGAGCGCGTTCAAGACCGCCTTGCGCAGCAGATCAGGAGGTAGCAAGCCCTGCGCCAGGATCAGATCATGGAACTTCTGCGCGTCGAAGGAAGCGCCCAGCTTCTTCTCCGCGTCGGCGCGCAATTCAATCAGCCGGGTATATCCATAGAAATACGCGGTGGCCTGCGCGGGACTGCGGAAGGTGTACCGGTCCACTTCGCTGGTGGCGAAGGCGGGCGAGAGTCCGACCTCCTTCATCAGGAATTGGCGCGCGGACTCATAGCTCCACTTTCCTTGCTGCAACTCCGGATCAACAAAGGCGCGCGCTGCCCGCTGCAGGCGCAACTGCAGCGAGATCAGCTGACCTTCGGCAGGCATATAGGGAAGCGAGATCGCCTCGGAATAGAGTCCCCACCCCTCGGCATTGACGCTGTTGAAGGCGAATTGCGCGCGCGCAATTGAGACGCCGCGCTCCAGCATGGTGGCGAATTGCAGCTCGTGGCCGGGGCGCGCCTCGTGAGCGGTCAAGGTCCACGACGCGGCGGCAAAGGTGAAGTCGTCATATTTGGCGTCGGGCGCGCCCGGCACCGAGAGCGGCAGTACGAATTCGCCCTGTTCACCGGTGTTGCCAATCAGGCGCGGCGGCACCATATGCGGCGCGGGCTGCTGCGCGTTCTCCGCGGGCGTGCCGAGCCGGATGCGCGCTGGCCGCTGCGGCAAGGTCACTAAATGGTGCTCGCGGATGATCTGCTCGAGGTCTTTCAGACGGCTCTGATAGTGGGCGAGAATCTGATCGTCGGGAATGACCTCTTTCTTCAGTTCGCGAATGACGTCGTGGTAATCGGCGCTGGCCAGCCCGCGCGCTTTCGCCACCTGCGCCGCGACTCCTTGCATCTCGCCCTGGATTTCAACGAAGGCCTGGTGTGCCATCGCGGTGAGCTGGGCGGGCGCGATATCGACGCCCACGCGCTTGAGCTGGAACGCATAGACGGCCGGCGGGAGGCGGAAGTCCGTGCGTGCCTTGGGCAACACCTCCTCACGAAGGAAGCGTTCGCGCTCGACGAGCTGCTGGTGCAGCTTCGCCAGCGGTTCGGTCGCGTCCAGCTTGTAGTCAGCGAAGAGCTTGTCGATTCCCTGCTCAGTCACCTTCCAGGTCTTGAGCTCATTTTCGACATCAAGCTTGCTGGGCGGCGCCAGCTGCGGATTGAGCAGGCCCTCCCGTGTCTCGCCGTCGGCCAGCTCGACCAGCGACGGGCTCCCCACGTACTTCTGCAGGCGGGCGAGGGCGGCAGGCCAGCGATCCTTCGCGACCTGCGGGTCAAGGAGCGAATGAATGCTGCCAAAGATGAAGCGGGCGGGCTGCTGGTATTGCACTTCATACTTCTCGGTCAGCTCCGAACCTTCGATTTCTTCCTGCGCGGCGCGGACGAGAATGGCCAGATCCTGCGCGACCAGCGGGTCCCGCTCCCTGGGCGCGCGACCCTGTAGCTCGGTCATGGCTGTGCGCGTGGCCGCGCGAAACCGTTCGCGGTGGCCGGGGGTGAAGTCGCTGATGTGATCATCGACGCCGGTCATGCCATTGCGCGCGGCGCCCTCGGGCCGGAACTTCGCGCCGACATCAAGGAGCAATTGCGCGTTCTCGTTGCTGCGCTCGATCCAGCTCGAGGGAATCGGAGCCGGTGCCGCTTTTGAGTGGGAGCAGGAGACAAGCAGGGCCGCGAGGCAGGCAGAGTTCCGCAAGTTCATAGCGGCGGACCATAACAGGCTCCTTTTCAATCGCGGGCAGTGTATTCGAGGCGTATGGCCCAGGCTCCGGTTCTCTACGATTTCGAGGTCGCGCTCGCCCATGTTGACCGTGCGCTCGAGGAGAAGCTCAGCGTCCGCACCGCGCGGCATCCCTCCGAGACGCTCGACCGCGTCTGGCTGCGGGTGCTCGCGTTCTGTTTCTTCCAGGAGGAGCGGCTTGCTTTCGGCAAGGGACTGTCCGATCCCGACGCGCCGGACCTCGAGACGCGCGACCTCACCGGAGACCTGACGCTCTGGGTCCGCGCGGGCAAGGCCGAGCCGTCCACGGTCCATAAAGTCGCCAACAAGAACGGCCGCGCGCGGGTGGCGGTCTTTTTCGAGTCGCCGCGCCGGATGGAGGAATTCATCCTCGACGCGCGCGAGGAAAAGTTGTCGAAGCTGGCGCGCGCCGAGCTGTTCGCCGTGGAGCCGGGGCTGATCGCGGCGCTCGCCGAAAAAGATGAGCGGCGCAACAAGCTCTCGGTCACCATCGTCGGCGACCACTTTTATGTCGAGCGCGGCGGCCGCAGCGTGGACGGCGCACTCTCGCGCGGGCAGGTCTGAAGCCTTTCGAAACGTTCGCTACGGAGCGCGGCTATGCGGCGGGCCGGCGGCCGATCAGCGCGGGCCAGCGGATGAAGAAAACCCGCTCGTCGCGCTGGTTGAAAAACTCACCGAGGAGGACCAACGTGCCGCGGTTGGGGTGCTTCTCCGACTCGCGCTTCGAGAGCACGCTGAGTCGCCCGCGCAGCACGTCTTTGGGACGGACCGGCTTGAGCCAGCGCAGCTCGTCGAGGCCGCCCGCGCCCACGCTCGCGACGTCGTGCAGGAGCCCACGCACCAGCAGGCCCATGAACGCCGACCCGGTATGCCAGCCGCTCGCGACCAGCCCCTTGAACATTGATTGAGCCGCTGCTTCGTGGTCGATATGGAAGGGCTGCGGATCGAAGCGGAGCGCGAACTCGAGGATCTCCGCCTCGGTCATTGTCACTTCGCCCAACTCGAAACGATCGCCTTCATTGAAGTCTTCAAAGTAGCGCATCGCCATCTCTTGCCAGACAGCGGTGCTTTTTTCGAGACAGGGGGCGCGATCAAGTCGCATAGAGTGCAGGCACGGATGAGCGGAAACCTGGAACAGCTGCTGGAAGACGGCGTCATCGACGAAGTGCTCTCGCGCCTGAAGAGCGGCAAGGAAGCCGACGTGTGGCTGGTGCGCCACCGCGAGGAGGTGCTCGCGGCCAAGGTCTACAAGGAGCGCAGCCTCCGAAGCTTCAAGAACAACTCCGGCTACAAGGAGGGCCGCACGGTCCGCAACACGCGTACCCAGCGCGCCATGGATCGCGGCAGCCGCTTTGGCCAGGAGGCGGCCGAGGAAGAGTGGAAATCCGCCGAGTCGGATGCGCTCCACAAGCTGCATGCGCAAGGCGTCCGGGTGCCGGCGCCGGTGCTCTTCTACGAAGGGATCCTGCTGATGAAGCTGGTGCTCGACGCCGAGGGCCGGCCGGCGCCGCGCCTGATCGACGTGGCCTTCGAGCCGGCCGCGGCCGCGGAGGTCTACGCGGACCTGCGCGCGCAGGCGGTGCGCATGCTCTGCAGCGATCTCATTCACGGAGATCTCTCGGCCTATAACGTGCTGATGGCGGCCGAGGGGCCGACCATCATTGACTTTCCGCAGGTGATCTCAGCGGCGCAGAACAGCACTGCAGCCGAGTTTTTTCAGCGCGACATCGAAAATTTGCGGACGTTCTTTGCCGGCTTCGACCCGGCCCTCGCCACGCGCAATGGCGACGGCCCCGAGATCTGGCAGGCCTATGTGCGGCGCGAGCTTTCGCCAGGGTTCGTCCCGAGCGGCAGGCCCCTGCGCGAGCCGCCGCCGAAACGCAATGTGGAGCCGCGGGAGCGGCGGGAGCACGTCTCGCAACACCGCCCGCTGTCGAGCGGTCGTCCCCCACAGGTAAGCCGGCAGCAGCACGGCGCTCCCCCGCAACAGCAGCAGGCCCAGCGCGGACGCGGGGAGAAACGCGGGCCGGACCGCACGCAGCACGCGGGGCACGGGCGTCCGCAGCACGGTCCGCCGGCGACGCCAGCGCAGGCCCCGCACGCGCGCCCTCACCCGGCTGCGCGGCAGCAGCCGTCTACGCAGCCTGGTTTGCAGAAGCCTGCGCAAGCTCACTCCTCGGGTCACAACGACAGGCCGCCGCCAGGAGCGCAGCCGCGGCGACACCACGGCGCAGCGCCGCGGCCCCAGCATGGCGCGGCGGCAAGGCTGCACAAAAGTGGAGCGGGACGGCCGCAGCAGGGCGCACAGGCGCGCCGGCCGAATCCTTCGCCGCCCGGAGGAGCGCGCAGGCCACAGCCGGGAGCACCTGCGCGGCCTCGCAATCCGCAGCGGACCGAGCCGATCATCGAGCGCATCGAGCGCCCGGTCCTGCCGGGAGCAAGGCCGCTTCCTCCCTCCGCGCGCCGGCCTCCGCGCCACTAATTCAATGCTGGTGAATGGAGTCGATCCACTTCACCTCTTCAGGCTCTTCGGCAGCCGCGATATCAAGATTGACCACCACCGGCTCCTGCCCGCTGCGCACCAGCACGCAGTCGAGCGGCTCGTCGCGGCTGGCGTTGATCTCCTGGTGCGGAACAAACGGCGGCACGTAGATGAAATCGCCGGGTCCCGCCTCGGCGGTGAATTCAAGTGCCGCCCCCCAGCGCATCCGTGCGCGGCCGCGCAAGACATAGATCACCGACTCGAGATCTCCGTGGTGGTGCGCGCCTGTCTTTGCATTGGGATGAATGGTGACCGTCCCCGCCCACAGCTTTTCGGCGCCCGCGCGCGCGTGGGTAATGGCCGCCGCGCGCGTCATCCCGGGTGTCTGCGCCGTGTTGGGATCGAGAGCGCGCCCGCTGACCACGCGGACTCCACGGTTTCGGAAGTCATCGGCCATGCCCTCGTTGTATGACCGGCGACCGTGATGCGCCAGCTCCTCCTCCTCGTCCTTCTCTGTACCGGCTGCCTGGCGGTGCATGCCGCGCTGCAATCGACCGAAGGCGAGCTCACGCTGCTCGCGTCGCGGAAGCCTGTTCCCGAGGTGATCGCGAACCCGAACACCAAGCCCAGGCTGCGCGCGCTGCTGCGGCAGATCGATCAGGTCAAGCGCTTCGGCGAAGAGAATGGCCTTACGGCGACCGACAACTACCAGGACTATGTCCAGCTGCACCGCGGCGCCGTCGTCTATGTGGTGAGCGCCTGCGAGCCGCTGCGCTTCGTCTCGAAGACCTGGAGCTTTCCCATTGCGGGCGACTTTCCCTATCTGGGCTGGTTCGACCTGCAGAGCGCGCAGGACTATGCGCGAGATCTCAAGCGCGACGGCTGGGACATTGATTTGCGCGGCGCGTCCGCCTATTCGACGCTGGGATGGTTCCATGACCCGGTGCTCTCTTCGATGATTGCGCCTGGCCCCGCGGCGCTGGGCGACCTGGTGGACGTGGTGCTGCACGAATCGGTCCACGCGACACTGCATCTGGACGGGCAGGCGCTCTTCAATGAGAGCCTGGCGAGCTTCGTTGCCGATGGCCTGACAGAGCGCTACCTGCAGCGTTCCCCGCGCGCGCGCGCGGCGTGGGAAGAGCAACAGCGTCGCGGTGAGGCCGCGTCGAAGGAGCTGCACCAGGCTTATATCGAGCTGCAGCAGCTCTATGATTCAAAGCGGTCCGATCCCGACAAGCGCGCTCGAAAAGCGGCCGTACTGGAATCGCTGCAGCAGCGATTGCGGATGCGCGCCATTACCAATGCCACGCTGGTGCAGCACCATACCTACAGCTCGGGAGGGCAGGGCTTTACCCGCGTTCTCGAGGCGTGCCGCAATGATTATCGCTGCTTCTTTGCGCGGCTGCGGACGCTGACGCCGCGGTCCTTCGCACGGCCGCACCAAGAAGACCTGGACGCCGTACTGCTGCCGCTCGCGCGTTGATCAAGACCGCTTCCTTCGTCGCCTTGATCGCCACGCGGTTCGGCAGGGTCTCCTCAATCAGAAGGTATCGAGTCGGGTTGCATCCGGAGCAGCGAAGTCGGTCGCCGGGCGCACCGTGCCATTGGCATAGCGCCAGCCGGTTCCGTCGTGGAGGAAGTCCGAGCGCTCCAGGAACGACAGGTCGCGGCCGCGGTCGCCCACCTGGGCGAGAAAGAGCACCCGGGCGCGGTCGGCCGTGGCCGTGCTGTCGAGGATGCTGAGCGCGCGATACTCCATGGTGCGGCTCGCGCGGCGGAAGTTGCGCAGGATCTCTGCCTCGGGCCGTGCGCGGTCGGGATGAGACGGATGCAGGGTCCGCCAGAGATAGGCAGGGTAATCGAGCGCGAAGGCGCTGAAGCGCGAGCGCATCATGGCCACGGCATCGGCCGGTTCGCGCTCGCCGCGCAGCAGCGGGCGGCAACAGTCGCCGTAGCGCTGGCCGGAGGTGCACGCACAGGCATGCGAGGGTTCGAGATGGCGGGGCATTTCAGGTCCTCAGTGTGAAATTCTCTTCGAGCAGCGCGGCGGTGAAGGAGCGGCGCAGATAAAACGCGCGCGGCGCGGTGCGGGCCGGCGCGCCCTCTTCGTCGATGGACCAGCGCAGCGCAGCTGCATTGCGGCCTTTGGGGCGCAGCTGCAGCCAGGTGCCCCGGTGGGCGGTGACCTTGAAGCCTTCGCCAATCAATTCGACGATGTCTTCATAATCGCAGCGCAGGGTCTCGTGTTCTCGCGGCGACGGGCTCCACAACAGCGCCGCGCCCAGCCTGCGCTCGCCGAGCGGGATGTGCGGCGACGCCTCGACCGCGACCCAGGCGACCCGCGCGAGCTTCTTGCGCACGGGCGAGGTCTCCCAGCGTCGATCGACCGCGCCGAGGTCGAGAGACGAGACGAAGCAGGACTGAAGCGGCCGCCCGCGCGGATCGACCGGGATGGTCTTGAGTTCGATTCCCAGCTGGGGAAAGTCGGGCTCGGCGCGCGAGGCCGCGGTGGCGCCCAGCGCGCGCTCGAGCAGCGTCCCTACCCAGCCTTTGCTGCGGCGCAAGTCGACGGGGACCTCGAACCCGTGGGTCGCCGCGATGGTCGAGAGCCGGTGGCCCGCCAGGCGGCCGAGGCGGCGGGAGAGGTCGGCCTCGTCACGCGGGGGTTCCATCCCCAAGAGCTAGTACCCCAGCTTGATCAGCAGCGCGAGCAGGCCCAGAAGCGCGACCGCGATGCCCACCATCAAGAGAGGACCGGGAATGAAGTAGGGATAAATCAGCAGGATCAAGCCGACAAAGGCCTGCGGCAGGCGCGCCTGCTTTTTGCCGTAGGCGAGCAGCACGAAGCCGATGGAGCCGATCAGGAGCGAGGCGAAGAGGGAGCTGGCGTCGAAGCTCATGCCGCGAGCATAGCCCCCGTGTTATCCTCTGCCCGTGCGAATGATTCTTTTCACCTTGCTCTGCTTCGGCTGCGCGACCGTTCGCGTGCCGGTCGTGACCGCCGCGGAGCCAGCCGATGTGGCGGGCACCGTCGCGGCTCCGCTGCTGGAGCTGTGGCTGGAAAGTTCCCAGGCGGTCCGGCCGGCGGAGCGCGCCGACGCCGAGAGGCAGGCGCGTGCAGCCATCGATGCCGCGCTCGCCCGCGAAAAGATCTCGCCGGGTGCGCTGGGCGCGGGCGATGCGGTGCTCTTCGTTCGCGAGCGCGGCGTGGCGTTGACGACTTCGCGGCAGAGCCAGCAGATTTGGGCGAAGGTCGGCATCGTCGCCGGCATCGTGGTGGTGGTCGCGGTGGTGGTGATTGCGGCGGTGGCAAGCGGGAAGAACTCGAAGCAATCGACCGGATCGAAGTCGTCGGCTCCGGCGACGGCGGGACCCGCGCCGGCCGCGGTCGCAGTGAGGCCGCGCGCTGCCGCGGTGAGCCCTCCCGGGCCCTCGAGTCTGGGTGCGGTTGCGTCGGGAGGCCCGCGCGCCGGGCCCGTCTCCGGCACAGGGCGGCCTGTCGCGCACCCGCCGGCAAAGGGTCCGGCGCAGCTGCCACCACCGCGCGTCTATGTTTACGGCTATGCGCCGGCGCCGCTGTTCTTCGACTTGCAGTTTTACTACGCCCCCCGGCCGCTGGTGCTGCGATCCGAGGAGCCGCCGGAAGATCAGCCGTATCCGGGCGCGCCGTTGCCGCCCGGGCAGGACGAGAACGACGCGCGCGAGCCTTCCGTGGAGCGCGTCGCAGAAGCGCCCGACCGGCCCGCGCTGCTGCTTCCCCCACTCGCGCCCGAGGCTGATTTCGCCGTTGAGTCGCGGGGCTATTTCTCCTCGGCGCAGACCTCTCTCCAGCTGGACCTGCTCGATCGCGAGACTGGAACCGTGCTCTGGTCCAAGACCGTAGCTTCCGGCGCGGACCCGCTCAGCACGGCCGACGTCGCGGCGCTCCTCGACACAGCGCTTGCCGGCGTCGCCTGGGCTCGCCGCGCACGCTGATTGCTCCCGCTGTACAGTGCCGGCCATGCGCCGCATCGAATTGATCGCCCTCCGTTCCAGGGCCCTGCGTTGGCCGCGCCTGGGCGAAGTGCTCCCGCCCGCGCTGGAAACGCTCGGCCTCGCCCACGACGACGCCGAGGGCGACGGCCGCATCACGCTGCAGGACCACGGCGAGCGCGGCTGCGTCCTGCTCTTCGATCACGCCAAGCTTTCGCGCCGCGCCGCGCTGCTGCTTGCCACGCGCGCGGGCGTCTCCATCGATGTCTTCGAGGTCATTGGCACCAGCGGCGGCAATCGCAATCGCTTTCGCACCGAAGCCTTTCGCGCCACCGCGCAGGGCGAGCTCAAGCCTGCCGAAGGGCAGGAACTCGACCTCGAAGATCCCCAGCAGCAGTGGGGCGGCGGCGATCTCGAGGCGCAGGCCACGCGCGTGCTGCGTGAGTTCGCGCAACTGGAAGGAGGCGCGGAGAAGACCTTGAGTCTCGGCTATCGCCGTAAACCCGCCGCGCGCCCCTCGACCCCGCGGGTGGCAATGCTGCTGGCGACATTGCAAAAGGCGAAGAGCCACCAGGGCCACCCCCAGCCTGGCAACCGCGTCGAGCTGCGTATCGAGCTGGCCGCGGGCGGGCGCCAGACGAGCTTTTGCAGCACCGCCGAGCACGAGGAGCTCGAACGGCTCCTGGGCGGCTCGAAGAAATGAAGAGCGGGTCCGATTGCCGGGCAAAGGCAAACTGACCAGGTGCCGTAACCGATGGGCGCCGCCGAGCGTCCCCCGATCGGAAAGGTGGATGGGGTAACGTCGGCAGCGTGCCAGATGGACTTGACGATGAAGCTTTGATGGTCGCCTGGATGGGCGGCGACCGGCGCGCTTTTGAAGCGCTGTTCAAACGGCTTGCGCCACGAGTTCACGGTTTCTTCGCGCGCTCATTCCGGGACGAGGGCATTGCCGACGATCTGCTCCAGGTAACGTTCATGAAGGTTCACCGCGCTCGCGACCAGTACCGCAACGAGTCCCGGGTCCTGCCCTGGATCTTCGGCGTGGCGGCGCGGGTCCGGTTGGATGAATTGCGCAAGCGACGGCGTCTGCCCGAGGACGCTGACGAAGAGGCGGTCGCGCGCGCCGGGGACCCGGAAGGCGAGACCCCGGAACAGACGCTCTCGCAGAAGGATCGCAAAGCGGCGGTGCGGGCCGCGCTCGAGGGGCTGCCAGAGAACTCTCGAATCGTGATCCATCTGCACCGCTTCGAAGGGCTGAGCTTCCCTGAAATCGCGCAGGTGCTCGGCACCAGCGAAGGCGCTGTCAAGCTGCGCGCTTTTCGCGGCTACGAACGGCTGCGCGAGTCGCTCGCCTCATTGGCCGGGGAGCTGCAATGACTGCGTGCGAATTGCTGCAGCCGAGCGCGGCCGGCATCGTGGCGCTGCCCGCGAGCGATTCCGAGCGGCGGGCGTACTTGAAGCACGCTGAGAATTGCCCTGGGTGCCGTCGCGCGCTTACCGAGGCGGAAGAGATGCTGGGCCTGCTCGATGCAGCGAAGACGCCTGCGCCGGGGCTGCTGGCGCTGCGGCGCGCGTCGCAGCAGATCGTGAGTGAGCTGACCTGGCTTGCGCGTCAGCCGGCGGTGCGCGCTTTCGCGGTCGTCGCGGGCTGGGTGCTGCTCGTCTTCCTCGCGCGCGAGCGAGCGGCGGACGGCTGGGGTCCGTCAATGATGCTGGCGGCCGCCGCCGCGCTCATCGCCGCATTCCTGGGCGCGCTCCCCGCGGCGGCCAGCGCAATCGCGCTCGCGGCTGCCTTCGTTGTCTTCAGCAGTTCAACTTCCGGCCTCGCGCCCGCAACCGGAGCAACCTGCTTCCTGGTTGAGCAGGTGGGCGCGATCCTGCCTCTGGCCGCCGTCTTCTGGCTTTCGCGCAAGACCGGCGGCGGCGCTTCCCAGGCGCTGGTTCCCGCCGTGGTGGCCGGCACGCTCGCGGGCGAGGCGGCGCTGTACCTCACTTGCCCAGCGCGCAATTCGGCCGGGCACCTCTGGACGTTTCACTTCAGCGGCGTGGTGGTGGCAACGCTCTTGGCATGGGCGTGGTCAGCGGCACATCGGGGACCTGGCAGCCCGCGGCGCAGCAGCGGCCCGGCTGGCGGTTCCGGGTAATCTGCCGGGCTTCGTCCGTCAGGATCCCGCGCTCCAGCAGCCGCTCGACCAGGTCCACCTTGTTGCCGATTGGATAGTGCCGATAAATCTCCTGCTTCATGGCCTCGGGCGAGCCGCCACCATGCAGGCTGATCACCGAATACCAGCCAGCCTGGTACGAAGCGGTCAGGTCTTCAATGAAGCGCGCCACTTCGATGCGCCGCTCATAAGGAACATCGGACCGGGCGGTGAGGACTTCGGAAAGGCGGCCGGCAGTGGCGGGGTTGTGATCCTCCCCGGGCCCCGGCAGCGTGACAATCAATCCGCCCGAGACATGATGCGCGAGCCGGTGCATGTCGTAAATCTGCGTTGCGAGCAATAGCTTCCCGATATTGGCAAAGACCGCGTCGGGCAGCTGGACACCGGACGGATCGGCCTTGCCATAGACCGAGGAGGCCACGCCGCAGGCATAAAAGCCCTCGACGATCTTGATCAGGTCAATCATCGCTTCTCGCATGCCGTGCGCGCGGTCGAGATCGAGGCCGTTCGCTTCCGTCATCAAGGCGCCTGCGCCAATCAGCAGATCGCCAAACCCGGCGCGCGCCGCGATGCAGGTATGGCGATGGTGCGTTGCGTAGCTATAGGTCAGGAAGCCGGAATGCTCCCATTCGCCGGCGAGAAAGACGCGCTCCCACGGCACAAAGACCTGATCAAACAACAGCACGCCGGTGGATTGCCCGAACTTCGAGCTGAACTTCGCTGCTTCCTCACCGGGGCGACCCGCCGGCCGCGCCACGATCGTCAAACCTTTGGCATCGATGGGAACCGCGCAGGCGACCGCGAAGTCCTTGTCCGCATCGATCATGTTGCGGCCCGGCATCACCAATACTTCGTGGACATAGGGAGCGCCGGTGACGATGGCTTTGACGCCGGAGAGCACGATTCCATCTTTGCGGCGCTCGGCAATGTGCAGATAGCTGTCTGGCTGCGGCTGCTCGTGCGGGCGCTTGGACCGGTCGCCCTTACCGTCGGTCATGGCCACGCCGAGCGTGAGGTCTTGTCGATTGACCCGCTGGAGATAAGCAGCGAACCGCTGGGAGTAATCGGTGCCCTTGTCGGCGTCGATCCGGTGCGTTGCTTGCCGCAACGCACTTAGTGCGTCCCCGCCCAGGTAACGCTGCGCGCAGCCTGTTTCCTGGCAGACGAGGCGCACTGCTTCGAGCTTGTTCAATAGATCTGCGCCGCTTCGCGGCAGGTGCATCATGCGGTTCACGACCTCGCCTGTGTCCCCCGCGGCGGCAGTCATGACGGCAGTCAACTCGGGCCGGAGCGCGAAATCGTAGGTCAGGCCTATGGCATTGATACCGGGCGCGAGGCGCGGCTCATCCGCGACGGATTCAATCCGGTCGCCGTCCAGATAGACGACCGGATGGTAGCCACGCAGCGACTCGCGATAGTCAGCGGAAGAAATCAACATCGCTGCGTTGTAACGCTGTTTCTACTTGGCGTGCTTTGCTTTCCATGCGTCGCGGGCGGCCTGCTGGTCCTTCTTGCCCATCTTCTTGAGGTGATCTTCGCAGATGAAGCCGAAGCGCGGCCCCTTCGACTTGTTCGGGCAGCCGGCAACCCGGCAGCTCATGTCGAGTTTGCGCCCGGCGTTGCTGCGCCGGCCGCCCTTGCCAGACTTTGCCACGCCATTCCTGGCGGACTGGCTGCCGGAGTTGCCCGAGGAGCGCCCGCTGCCGCCGAGGCGTGCAGCCACGGCATCTGCCAAGCGGTCGATGAGGGAAGAAAAGATATCGTCGTTCTTTCGTGGTCTCGCCATGACGCTCCTATAGAGCGATATTAGGCGCCCTGCAACATATAAGAAGCTCTCTATACTTCGAGTGTCAGCAAGACCACGCGCAAAGCGCAATTTGGTCCACCGTACGCCCCGGCCACGCGCAGCCTCGAATTGCGATAAGGAAGGCTGCATGAACAGAGCCTTGATTGGAGTTTTCGCGCTGCTTGGCTGCACGCACGCCACGAACCCCACGACTCCCGCTGCGAGCAGCGGCGCAGCGTCCGAAGGTCTTGACCTCGTTGGAATGAATCGCGGGGCGGCGCCGGGCGACGACTTCTTCGCGTATGCCAATGGAGGCTGGATTGAGCGCACCGAGATTCCACCGGACCGCAGCTCGTATGGCACGGGCGCCATCCTCGCCGAGCTGACCGCGAAGAGGACGGCCGAACTCATCCAGGAGACGGCTGCCTCCAAAGCCGCGGACTCCGACACGCAAAAGATTGGCGATACCTACGCAAGCTTCATGGACGAGAAGGGAATCGAGGAAAAAGGGCTCGCGCCGCTCAAGCCGGCACTCGACGCCATCGCTGCCCTTCATGATGCCAGAGAGCTTTCGACCGCGCTGGGCGCAAGCTTGCGCGCGGACGTTGACGTACTCAATGCGACCAATTTTTACACTGACCATCTCTTCGGGCTGTGGGTGGCGCAGGATTTGGACGACCCGTCCCGCTATGCGCCGTTCCTGCTGCAAGGCGGGCTGGGAATGCCCGATCGCGATTACTACCTGGACCCGGCGCCGCGCATGGAAACGATCCGCCAGAAGTACCAGGCGCATCTGGCGAAGATGCTGCAGCTCGCCGGGCTCGCACCGGCTGGCGCGGCGCAGGCCAGGGCCGCGCGCATCTTCGCCTTCGAGCGCAGCATCGCCGAGACGCACGGAAGCCGCGCGGACTCCGAGGACGTGATCAAGGGCAACAACCATTGGACGCGTGCCGAGTTCGAGAGCCGCGCGCCGGGGCTCGACTGGCAGGCGTTCTTCGCGGCGGCCGGACTCGGTGAACAGAAGAGCTTTGTAGTCTGGCAGCCCGGGGCGGTGACAGGCAGTGCCGCGCTGGTGCGGAAGGTGCCACTCGAGATCTGGAAAGACTGGCTCGCGGTCCGCGCCGTCGAGCACCTGGCAGCCACGCTGCCGAAGGCGTTCGTGGACGAGAGATTCGACTTTTATGGCAAGACGCTTTCGGGTACGCCGCAGCTGCGAGTGCGCTGGAAGCGCGCCGTGGACGCGACTGACGCCGCGCTGGGCGAAGCGGTCGGCAAGCTCTATGTGGCGCGCTACTTCCCGCCGTCCGAGAAAGCGCGCGCCGAAGTGATGGTGCAGAATGAGCTGGCGGCCTTCGCGCTTCGCATTGACGGGCTCGCCTGGATGGCTCCGCAGACCAAGGCCCGCGCGAAGGCAAAGCTCGCCGCGCTCAAGGTCTATGTTGGATATCCCGACCGCTGGCGCGATTTCTCCGGACTCGAGGTCATCCGCGGCGACGCGCTCGGCAACCGCGAGCGCGCGGAGCTGTTTGAATACCGCCGCAACCTGCGCAAGCTATCGGCCCCGGTCGACCGCGGCGAGTGGGTGATGAATCCGCAGCTCGTCAATGCGGTCAATCTGCCGGCAATGAATGCGCTCAATTTCCCCGCTGCTATTTTGCAGCCGCCCTTCTTCGACCCGTCGCGGCCCGCGGCCATGGATTACGGCGCTACCGGGTCGGTGATTGGCCATGAGATCAGCCACAGCTTCGATGACCAGGGCGCGCTGTTCGACGAGCATGGCCGGCTGGACAATTGGTGGACCCCGGAAGACTTCGCGCATTTCAAGGCGTCCTCCGAGCAGCTCATCAAGCAGTTCGACGGATACCATCCGTTCCCCGACCTGGCGGTGAATGGCCGGTTGACGGTGAGCGAGAACATCGCCGATGTGGCCGGGCTCGCGGCGGCTTATGACGCCTATCGGCTCTCACTCAATGGCAGCGAGGCGAAGCCGGTGCAGGGTCTTTCAGGAGACCAGCAATTCTTCCTCAGCTTCGCCCAGGCCTGGCGCGACAAGCTGCGCGAGCCGGCGTTGCGGCAGCGCATCGTCACCGACGGACACGCGCCGGATGAATACCGCGCGGATACCGTGCGCAACACCGACGCCTGGTATGACGCCTTTCAGGTGAAGCCCGGCCAAAAGCTTTACCTGGCACCGGGCGACCGTGTCCGGGTCTGGTAGCTATTAATCCGGGGACACCATACGCATTTCAGTAGCTGCTTCCCTCAGATGGGATCGGTCAAGTCGCGGCGGGCTCGCGGGCTCGCAGGCAACTCACGCGGCTGGCTGGGCCGAGACCCAGGCGCGCCCGCATCTTTTTGTCGAGCGGTGCGCGCTTCGAGGGCGGCACATAAAGAGTGGTGATGGGTGAGATCGCCTTCGCCAGGTGGAGCTTGCCGATTTGAACCGGTTCAATCACCGGCGGATATCCAGGAAGCGAGGACGCTTCATAAAGCGTCGCCAGATGCTTCCTGGGATAGGTGCGCACCAGCGCCTCCGTGACCAGCGCGATCTTCTCGCGATCGATTGGACCGGTCACATAATCAATGCGCCCCACCACGCCAATCTGCCAGAGCACGAGGCCGGCGGTGGGGTCGGGCTTGCGCTTGCGGAGCAGGAAGTCAGTGGCCTCGTAACTCTGCCAGCCGTTCCGGCCAGGGTCCACGCCCAGATCAGCGATCAGGCACGCATCGGCAGAGACGCCCGGCTGCATCACCGCGCGATAACCCTCTTTGCGCGCGATGCTCACCGCCGCGTGGGCTGGCATGGCAAAGACGCCGGGGTGGCCATAGAGAACGAAGCAGACGCGCAGCCCCCGGCGCACCTCGGCGAGCACAGTCTCCGTCATGGTGGCGTAGGTCTGCAGCCGGTGGCGGCCGACTTCGTAGAGGCCGTGCAAGGAGACCGCGCGCCGGTTCAGCCCGCGCACCGACTGCGCCGTCAGCGGGTCTGTCGCCAGGTAGAAGACTCGCTGCGCGCGCCGGATTGCAACGCGCGCAGCGCCAGTCATCTGCCCCATCGACTCGATGCCGGTGCCGACGACGACCAGGCTGCCTTTGGCCGTCAGGACTGCGTCGCAGCCCGGAAGGCGTTGCAGTCGGGGTGAGCGCACAGCGCCTGCTCGCCGCCGTCGTCGTTGCAGGTGATGGTGGTGTTATCCGAGGGAGACGCTCCCGAAAGCGCAACGATCATGTCTCGCACGCAGCCGGTCGCCAACAGACTCTGATGCTCTGCGGTCAAATCCGTCTTTGCCAATACCTGCTGGCGGCCCGCCGCGCTGGCCGTGAACTTTTCCATCAGCGCGGGCTGCTTGTAGAGCTTGCGAAAGAACCCAGCCACCCGTTCCCGCGGCGGTGCCTTCTTTGTCGCGGGTGCCTTGCTTTTGATTGCCTTCGCCGCCGGCTTTTTCGTCGCCTTCTTCTTGATTGCCATAATGCTTTCCCCGGTTTGATTCTGGTTAACAAAAACTTCGAAAGTTACCGCGATGCGCTTGGAGGGTCCGGCCCCCGCAGCTGCGCGAGCCGCGTCTGTGCTTTCATCACTTCCGGCCGCAGCGCCGGTTCGCAATCCTTCCACAACTCAATGAACCGCGCGTATTTTTCGATGGCTGCCTCGCGCTCGCCGAGCGTTTCGAGCAGCCGCGCCTGGCGCAGAAGGCTCGCCGGCACCAGCGCTGGACCTATGATGTTGTAAAAATTGACCGCGTCGTAAATCCGCAGCGCTTCGCGAGGCTTTCCCAGCGTCTCCAAGAGCGACGCGCGCAGCCAGGGCTCGGCGATGTTCTGGAAGATTCCGACGTAACGCGCCGGTAGCTGCAGCCGCTGCTGCTCCAGTAGCGCGAGGGCTTTTGCTGCCTCGCCGCGTGCCGAAAGCATCCGGGCGCGCACAGCCAACGCCAGATCTCCCGCGAGGCTGGTCCCCTCGAAGCGCGTCTGCTCCAACTCGACAGCAGCCGCTTCGGCAGCGGGATAGTCCCCTGCCCGAACGGCGAGCGCGCCAATGAGGTATTTTCTGGCCGGCCCGAAGGAAGCATCCAGGGCCGGATCCAGCCGCCGGGCCGCCATCTGTGCCGCCGCGAGCTGCGCTGACGTGCTGGGCACGGCGTCGAGGGTATCGACCCAAGGCAACAGGTACCCGGCGCGGCTGGCCGGGAAAGTCTCGGCCGCCTGCGCGAAGGCAGCCCGGGCAGCGTCGGGATGGCCCCGTAGCAAGTGGACTGCGCCCAGGTCGAGCTGCTGGTTGCTGCCGCCCTCGGCGCTGGTCGAGCCGAACATCCGGGCGATGGACTCAGCATCGGCAAAGCCGTCCATTTGCCACTCCGCGTGGACGAAGACGACCTTCAAGACCTGCGTGTCAACTCCCGGCCGGCGCAGCTCCGCGAGCACCTCGGCCCCGCTGGCGGCATCCCCCCGCGCCCAGGCCTGCGCCAGGCGAAAGGAGAGCGTGGTGGTGGGATCGTCGGAGACCGCGAGCAGCCGGTCCGAGAGGCGGGACACCAAGGCCCGTTCGCCGCGCAGCTGGGCCAGGTCGGTGAGGTGCAGGAGCGCATCGGTGTTGAGCGGGTCCAGCACCATCGCGCGCTGCAGCGGATTCGCGGCCTCCTGCGGAGAGCGGGCCAGGAGCGGATTCTTGTGAAAATAAAACTCACCCAGCTGGATCCACTCCTCCAGAGACTCGGGAAACTGACGCGTCGCATCGACCAGCACGCGCTCGGCAAGATCGAGCCGGCCCTGCTGGAGCGCGAGCGCCGCTTCGGCCAGCGGGCGCTCCGACGGTGCGAGGCGGTCGCTGTTGACCAGAGCCAGCTTGAGCGCGTCCTCCGCCATGCCGGGCTCCAACTGCGCGGCGCCAACGCCGAGCCGATAGCGGGCCAGTGCGAACTCGGGATCGGCCACGACCGCCTGCTGGAACGAGTGCATCGACTCGTCCCAGTGCTGCCTGCGCAACAGCTGCTCCCCTTCGAGCCACGCTTGCAGCGCCTTGGGCGACCGGCTGGTCTGATGGGCCAGCTTTTCCAGGCGAGTCTCGAAGTCGGGCTTGGGCAGCGGCCGCAGCTGGAGCTGGTCGGAGAGCGTTCGCACCAGCCGCAGCACGTCGGCCGCGCCGCCCTGCGCGACTGCCTGGGTGACGGGCTCGCCAGCGGCGGTGTGCAGCACCGCCTCGATCAGCAGGCCGCCCTTGCGCTCTTCGATGCGGCCGAGAATGAAATACTTCGCGCCCATCTGCGCGGTGGCGGCGCGTACCTTGTCGACGTCGGCAGTGACGTCACCGCCCACTGCGCGCAGCACGCTGGCCGAATCCACGGCGCGCAGCTCGCGTCCGTCCAGATCGCGCGCCAACAAGTCAACGATGCCCTCGCGCAGCCAGGCGAACCGCGGCCCGTCCGTCGCCGTGAAAGGGAGGATGGCCACGGTGCCCGTGGGTGGCGCGACAAACTTTGGCGCCCGTCCGCTGCGCAGGCGCAAGCCGCCGAACACCAGCGCCGCGACCAGCGCCAGCAGGAGTGCGCCCAGGCCGATGCGCTTGCCTGGCCGCGGCAGGCGTCGCGCCGCTGGCTTGATCTCCAGCGCGGCCAGCACTTCGCGCGCCGAGCCGATGCGTTTGTCGCGATTCTTCTCCAGGCAGCGCGCCACCAATTCGCGCAGCCCGCGCGGCACCGTGGCCGGCAGCGGCTCCGGCTGCCGCATCAGGATCGCGTAGCCGGTCTCGGTGGCCGAGGCGCCCTTGAAAGCGCGGCTGCCCGCAAGCATTTCGTAGAGCACAGCGCCGAGGTTGAAGAGGTCCGCGCGCGGGTCCACTGGCTTGCCGCGCACCTGCTCCGGCGCCATGTAGCCGACGGTGCCCATGGTGCGGCCGGCCGCGGTCAGCGCATTTTCGCCTTCGCCCTCCGGTGCCTGCTGCGTGGGCCGGAGATCCTGCGTGAGCTTCACCAGCCCGAAGTCGAGGATCTTCACCCAGCCGTCGTCGGTGAGGAAGAGGTTTTCGGGTTTCAGGTCTCGGTGCGTGAACCCCTTCTCGTGCGCGGCGGCGAGGCCGGCGGCCACCTGCCGGGCGATGCGCATCGCTTCGTCAGCGGGCAGCGCCCCGCGCCGCAACCGCTCGCGCAGCGTGACGCCCTTGAGCAGTTCGGTGACGAGGAAAGGCCGGCCCAGGTGGTCGCCCGCGTCGAAGACCGCGACCACGTTTGGGTGTTGCACGGCGCTGGCCGCGAGCGCCTCCCGCTCGAAGCGACGCAGCACCTCCGGGTCGGGAGTGGCGGCGCTGAGCAGCTTGACCGCGACGTCTCGCTGAAGTTTGCGATCGCGCGCGGAGAGCACACGGCCCATGCCGCCCAGGCCCAGCACCGCCCCGAGCTCGTAGCGGTAGGCGAGCACGGCACCGGGGCCCAGTGTGGCGGCGAGCCCGGGTTCGGCCTCCGCCTTGCGCTCGTCTTCGGGAACCGGCACGGGTACGAAACTCCGATCAGCGACCCCTCACAATAGCGGAATTCGGGTGTTGGGAATAGCAATTCACAAGCCAGAAGAAGGCAGCCGGCGGGTCGCAGTCCGGAATGTGGCTATCGAAAGATGGCTGGAAGGATGCGATAGCGCCGCATCCAGCGCTGCACCTGCACCCGCGCCTTGCCCATCACGCGCGCCACCGCGGTGACGTTGCCGTGGTGTTCCCGCAGCAGCGCGAGAAGCTCGTCGCGGCGTTGCGCCTCCTCCACCGGCAGCTCGGGCGCGGGCAGGGGTGCCGCGGGCATCGACCGGACGGCCTCCGGCAGGTGGGGGAGGTCGATCACACTGCCACTCGAGAGAGCGATCGCGAGAAGAAGCGCCCTCTCCAGCTCGCGCACGTTGAGGGGCCAATCGTAGAGGAAGAGAGCGCGCGCCGCCGCGTGCGTGAAGGTCAACGGGCGGCCCTTGGCGTGACGCTCCAGCAGCGCGGCGATGAGCATGCCCAGATCCTCGCGACGCTCGCGCAGCGGCGGCAGGTGGACAGTGAAGCCGCTGAGTCGCGCGAGGAGGTCGTGCCGAAACGCGCCTCGCGCGGCCATCTGCTCCAGGTCGCGGTGGGTGGCCACGATCAGCCGGAAGTCCACTGGAACGGGCCGGGTCCCGCCGACCGGTAGCACCTCGGATTCCTGCAACACGCACAGGAGCGCCCCCTGCGCGGGGGGCGGCAGGTCACCGATCTCGTCAAGGAACAGGGTCCCTTTATCGGCGCTGCGGATGAGGCCGGGCCGGTCCTCCGTCGCGCCCGAGAACGCTCCCTTGCGGTAGCCGAACAGCTCCGACTCGACCAGGGCCGGCGAAAGCGCCGCGCAGTTGATCGCCTGGAAAGCGCCACCGCGCCGGGACAGGGCGTGCACCTGGCGGGCGAGGACTTCCTTACCGGTGCCGCTCTCGCCGCGCAAAACCACCGGAAGCAGGGTGGGCGCGGCTCGCGCAAGCGCGGCCAGCTGCGCGGCAAAGGAAGGCTGCAGTGAGCCTTCGCCTCCCGCCAGCTCCTCGGCGGAGCTGCGGAAGACGAAGAAGCTGTGACCGATTTCGAAGACCGCGCCCTCGCGCAGCTCGGCGTGCTCGACGCGCGCGCCATCGACGAAGGTGCCATTGCGCGACCCTTTGTCTTCCAGAAGCCAGTGGCCGAAGACCCGCTGCAAGGACGCGTGTGAATTAGACAGGAAGCGGTCCGGCACCTCGACCCGGAGCTGCGTCTCGGAGTCCTTCTCCACCCGCTCGGCGCGCGGCGCGCCCTTGCCGCGTGCAAACCAGACCCCATCGACGCCCGCCAAGGGAAAACGCACCGGCGTGTCCAGGGGGCGCTCGGCCTGGAAGGCAAGCGTGACGCAGGCCGCATTGTCGAGCCCGGGATCTTGCGTCCCGAGGTTGTCGGCAGTCACGTCGTTCGTCAAGGCAGGCATGTCGCCCTAGTATCCGCTACGCCGGATCGGTGGTGCAACAGGAGGCGCCACAGTCGCAGCCCGGCAGCGCTACACGCTCACCTCTCGCGAGAGCCGCAGTTGCTGTCCCGGGGAGGGTCGATCGTGTCACCCGTCGAGTGGCACGCGCCGTGCTTTACCTCGCCTCATGCAACGCCTCTTTCTCACCGCGTGGACGCTTGCCATCCTGGCGCAGCCGGCCCGCGCCGCCGACTGGACCGAACGCTACTTCGGGGTCGGCAGCGCCAGCGCGACTTCGACTGCATGTGGCGAGGCCCACGTAGACGCGCAGGGAAATTCGGCGCGCGCGTGCACGGAGCGGAGTGGCACCCGCAGTGCAGCCGCATATACGGAGTGCGTCTGCCAGCGCGTTTCGGAAGAACTGCAGATCTGTAACGTCAATTTGAAAGTGTCGTGCGATGGGACGACCTCCTCTGCGAGCGCCCGGGGATCGCGCCGGCCGAGGGGAGAACCGAAGGGCCGGGCTGACCGATTGGGCGCCGCGACGGGGGATTGGCGCGCTCGTAGTGATCAGCCCGGTCCCAAGGTTTCGGCCTTACGGCTGACAGTCCCATGAAGCTCGATTGCGATTGCCCGCAGACCAAAAGCGACCCTGCGATTTCCGATGAACTGCAACAAGTGCTTGTTCGCCTGGAGCGGGCCGCACGACTGTGGAGGGGCCGCCGCCACTCGCAGCCGGAAGACCAGGAGTCGCAGGACGACCGTCCGCCGCTCGCCCTGCTCGCGCGGACGTCCCAAAGCTGAGTAGCGCGGCTTGTGGCGTGTGGGCGTCGGGCCCGCCCAGCCGTGACGCCGTCCGCATCTTGTCCGATGCGAGCGTTCTCGGCTTCCCGGCTCACGGTGGTAACCTGGCCGCCTTGACCGCGGCCTCCGCGTGGTGCGGGTGCACCGGCCGATAAACGATGATGTCGTTGTCGGGCGGAGTGCTGACGCCCACCGCCATCGGCACTTCGTACGCGTGCGCGATCTGACCGTCGCCGATGAAAATCATCGCGTGCCCTGGTGACCGGTCCATCCTTGAATGGCCATTCGATAGCAGGCCACCGCGCAGCCGGTGCGGCCCTTTCCGGCCTCGCAATGCACATAGGTTGGCTGGTGCGCGGGGTCGTTCGCGAAATCAAGGAACTTCTTCATCAGATCATGGTCGCGACCGACAATAATGAAATACTCGCTCGAAGACTGTTTCAATTCCGCGAGTCACAGCCACGAATGGGGACCGGAGGCCAGGAAAAGAGCCGACCTGTTGAGCAGCGGCGAGCTGCCCACCGGGCGGACCATGTGCTCGGAGTTCGTCGCGTATTGTTAGCAGAGCCTCTCGGGCGATCCGCAGATCAAGCTCGACGCCAAGCACACCGCGCCGATGCGGCTCGAGGACTACCTCAATCATCATCCTGAAATGTTCCGCTTTGCCGGTGCCATTCACGACAGCGGCGCAGTGCACGAGGGCACGGTGGTGATGTCGAAGGTGCTGCACAGCTTAGGCGCCGAAATCGGTGAAAACCTCAAACACGGCGGCGCAAGTTTGCAGCACGCGGGACAAAGCCTTGCGCACGGTGCGAAAGAGAAACTAAAGGGCCTCTTTCATCCGAAGAAGTAGCCGAGTCTCTTGCCGCCAGTGGGCTTTTGCTTCTACCGTTCTCCGATGCACTTTCGCGCGGGCGCAGTCCTTTTGCTGGTCGCCACTGCCACCCGCGCCGACCGCCCGGGTGGCGGCGAACCGCTCGCGGCAGCACCGAATCCTTTGTCCAGCGAGCCTGTCCGGATCGAACCAGTCATCACCGGTTCCAGCGCCACTGCGACGGCCTCCGCGTCGCAGGATCTGGTGATCTTCAAAGGGACGCGGCTGCTGAGCGAATTCGTCTACCGCGCCGTCCTCCAACTGCCGGCCGACGCCACCGCCACGCCGGCCATGGCGCGCTCGATCGCCACCACGCTCGCCGCCTTCCTGCGCGACGCCGGCTATGACCTCGCCAAGGTACGCGCGCAGGTCGTGGGCGAGCAGATCGAGGTCGACGTCGATGAAGGAGCGCTCGACAAGATCATCGTCGCCGGCACCGGCTGGATCACCGCGCTGCGCTTCCGCGGCGCACTCGATTTGCCGCTCGACGTCTTCAATCGCCGGGCCTTCGAGCGGCAGATGCCCCAGCTGGCGAAGCACTTCGGCCTGCGCGGCTATCGATTCGAATTGTGGCCAGTGCAGCTCATCGACAAGGACAACGCGCTTTTCCTCGGCGACGTCGAGGAGCTGCGCGCCATGCCGCTCATCCGCCCTGCGCGCGGCTATGAGCTGCGCATCTTCGCCGAGACCGAGAAGTGGGGCTCCGGCTTTTCTCCCGAGATCCTGCTTAATGGCCGCATCGGCACCGGTATCGGCGGACGTTATCGATGGAAAAACCTGATCCAGCAGGGAGACCGGTGGCAGGCGCACTTTCGCGCGGGCGGCGCCTTGCGGTCACCGATTGATCCGAAGGGCGCGTCTTATCTGGTCAATACCAATGATTATCTCACCACGCGGTGGCTCTCGAAGTCGTGGGACGGCACCAGCAGCGGCCTGCGCATGACCGTGGCGCCGCGCGCGGAGCTGTGGTCGCTGCAGCGCAAGGATCTGCAGCTCGAAGGATATCGCATCGGTACACTGGAGATGGGCACCGGGGCCGGCGCGCAGCTGCGTCCGGAGTTCTCGCTCTTCTTCACGCTCGGGATGCAGCGCCGGTTCATCTTCGACCTCGAGCCGGCCGCGAAGAGAACGCTCATTGACGAGGTCACCCGGGTTCCTGCCGCCTCGTGGCGCGGCTTCCTGCGCGCAAATACCGCGTACACCTTTAATCCCTCCGAATTGCGTCAGGACCTGCGCAATGAGCTGACCGTGGAACTCAACCTCTTCCGGCCCACCCTCGCTTTCGATACCGGTTACGTCCGCCTCGATTTCACCGGCCGGCGACTGTTCCCCCTGGGCTGGCACGAGCTGCGCGCCTCGGTACACTTCACCGGCGAGCTCGGAGACGTTTCTTATGTGGACGAGATCCCCCTGGCCGATCACCTGCGCATCGGATCTCTCGACAAGTATACCAAGCGGGCAACCTCGGTCAGCCTGGAGTTTCGCTATTCGCTGTTGCGCGAC